>JAFZEP010000075.1 GCA_017560625.1 Bacteroidales bacterium | reverse complement strand
TATTTGACTGAGAACCCTCTTGAGGGGGCTACAGTGCTGATCAAAGGCTCTCGCGGAACGCGAATGGAGAAGGTTATTCCGGTACTATAAGGCAGTTGCCTCATACATAGGGCGGTTGCCTCATATATAGGACACCTCGGTCAGAATTCTTGTGAAAAATGACCGAGGTGTCCTGTTTTTCCTTCAGATAAGGTGCTTTGGGACACACCTCGGTCATTTTCCGGATATTTATTGACCGAGGTGTTTATTGCAATGCCCTTTACGGTCTGAGGCCGCTTCCTCCCTGGAGGGTGATGGTCTCGCCGGTCACGTAGTGAGCGGCGTCGCTTGCGAGGAAGACGCAGACTTTGCCGATATCTTCTTTCGGATCGGCAAAGTGGCCGAGCGGGATGCCCTGGATGGTCTTCTCAAACAGATCAGGGAAGTTCTCCTTCCACTGTTGAAGGCTTTCTGTCATGGCCAGAGGACAGACTACATTGACGCGGATGCCGTCAGGTCCCCATTCGGCTGCGGCAACTCTCGAGAGGCCTCTGATGCCTTCTTTGGCCGCTGCATATGAACTCTGTCCCAGTTTTCCGAAAAGTCCTGCGCCGGAGGCGAAGTTGATGACCGATCCGTGTGATTCCTTGAGGTATGGGTGGCATTCGCGCATATAGAAGAATGCTGCGTAAAGGCCGGAATGTATGGCCAGGTCAAGGTCCTCTTTTGTGTGCTCTACCAGTGGTAGGCCAGACTTGGATACCTGGGCATTGTTTATCAATGTAGTGATCTTTCCGAATGTGGCAACTGTCTGTGCCACAACATTTTTGATGGCTTCTTCGTCTGCTCCGTCAGCTACGATAGGCAGGACTCTGACTCCGTATTTCTCTTCAAGTCTTTCTTTGGCAGCCTCAAGTCGGGACTGCGTGCGACCTGTAATCACGAGGTCTGATCCTTCTTCTGCGAAGGCTTCTGCAAGGCCGAATCCGATGCCTTTTCCACCTCCAGTTATGATTGTTACGTTTCTTTCGAGTGTCTTCATATGCTCATTTTTATCTTATCAAATTTACTGAAAAAATGTATCTTTGCATCCAAATTTTGGACCTATGAAGAAATTATTACTCACATTATCGATATTTTTTGCGTTAAATTCATTTGCACAGCACAATCATAAAACTCTTATCTCCGAGGATGAACTTCCTACAATGGTGGAAAGGATCCTGGAGCAGCGTGACTCGGTGGCCAATGGTGGCTATAAGATAAGGAAGATCAAGTCGCATTTCAACCTTGAGTTCGCTTCAAGTGCAAATGCGTATTTCTCTGACGGCAAGTTCGACGAGATGGCATTCAAGATGAATCGTGTAAGACTGGAAATTTACGGAAGGCTTAACGACCATCTTTCATATCATTTCCGTCAGTCGTTCAGCAGTTACAACAATGTGAACACTGTAGAGAATCTTCCGTCGTCTATCGAGTATGCAAACCTCAAGTGGCGTTTCAATGACAGGTTTGACCTGGTTGTGGGTAAGCAGTTCCTGGCAGTCGCCGGCTATGAGGGATATGTAAATGGCTTGCTGGTCAGAGAGTTCAGTGAGTTCAACAATAACTTTGCAATCTTCCAGACTGGTATCAAGGGTTCGGTGAATCTGACTCCGGATCAGCATCTCTATTTTCAGGTAGTCAATCAGAAGACAGGTCTTGAGGATTATGCACTTCCAATTGGAGTTGAACCTTCAAAGTTCCCGCTTCTGGCATCTGCCTGCTGGATGGGATGGTTTGCTGATGGCACTGTCAATCTGCAGTACTCGGCATCTGCGGGCCAGCTTGCAAAAGGAAAGAATATATACTATCTGATGTGTGGAAATGTCTACGAGAAGGGACCTGTACTTGCATATCTTGATGTGCTGTATCAGCGCTCAGGCCTTGATAATCAGCACCGTATCTCATCGTTGTCTCCGGTGCCTTCAGTAGCCCAGAACATACAGTATCTGACTTTGATCGGTAATGTCGACTATCGTTTCAGTCCGAAATGGAACGGTTACATCAAGGGCGCATTCGAGACAGCCGGTGTATATGAGGAGAATGGACTGTATGCAAAGGGACGTATGATGACTGCATGGAATGCCCAGGCCTGCATCGAGTGGTTCCCATTCACTGAAGACAAAGGTTTCAAAGTCTTCGGCCACTACGTCTACAAAGGCTTCGAACTGACAGACAACGCAAGAGCCATCGGCGCCGTCAAACCTCACACCCAGCGCATCTCCCTCGGCATCCAGTACATCATCCCGGTGTTGTAGGATAGTGCTGGACGTGCCAGTGCTGGACGTGGCAGTGCTTGACATGACAGTGCTGGACGTGGCAGCGCTTGACGTGACAGTGCTAGACGTGGCAGCGCTTGACGTGGCAGTGCTTGACATGGCAGTGCTTGACGTGACAGTGTTTGACGTGGCAGTGCAATGCATTGTTCTGATAGTCAGCGCTTTGACTGAATAGCCTGCCGCCCCGGGGCGGCAGGCTATATGTTTAATATCTTGGTAATCAGCTGATTACGTTTCGCGCTATTTCGGTGAGGCTGTTTGCGGAGTGCCTCGGATGGCAGCCTAGGCGGTGAACAGGATGATTGCGCCGCTGATGCCGATGTAGGCGTAGACTATGTAGGTGAAGATCTTGCTTGGGATGCGTTTGAAGGCCCAGTTGCCGGCCAGGACTCCGATTACGAGTCCGCCGAAGCCGTAGAGGTAGGCTGTGCCGACGGCAGGGGTGACATAGCCGTTGAAGGCTCTGCTGATGACCATTGTGACGTTGGTCAGGACTGCATAGGTCTGGATCATTCCCATGTAGTGGTCCTTAGTAGGCTCAGAGGCAATCAGGTACAGCACGACTGGCGGGCCCTGCATTCCGAACAGTCCTCCCATGACTCCGCTCAACGAGCCGGCGCCTAACTGCCATCCGGCAGTTGGACGGATAATCTTCTGGATCTTGTCCTTGAAGAAACTGAAATAGAAACTGAGGAAAATCAGCATGAGACCGAGTGTGATCCTCATTGCCGGACCTTCGATGCGGTCAAGAAGGACAACTGCGATTGTGGAGAAGACTGCAAAAGCGACCATAATCGGCAGAATGCGTTTCCATGTCACATACTTCACATACTTGAACATGATGACCGTCGCTGAGGTCAGAGAAAGCAGACCGGAGAGAGTGACGGCTTCAGCATAAGAAGGCATAAGGAAGGGGAGTGCGGTCATGATGAAGATTCCGAACCCGAATCCGATTGTCCTCTGGATGAAACTTGCTCCTGCTGCCAGGAGGAGTATGGCTATGCTGAATTCCATTGGTTGATATTTAGGTTACCCCTATATAAAACGAAATGAGACATCGTCGCTCACGCGAAGAGGCCTCATACTAACCACATAATTAATAACACTAAAACTAATAACCGGGTGCAAAGGTACTGCTTTTCAGCAGATTAGCAATACCCTGGACTCATAAATCCGACGAACTGCAAAAATTGCAGGATGAATGGTAAAAGTCGGGGGATGAATTATTTTGCCGGTTCGGTTCGGAGTGTTATAAGTGTCACTTCCGGGTTCACTCCGACTCTGAACGGAGCTGTGCAGCCGAGGCCTACATTGACATAAAGAGTTTGATTGTCAGAGTCATATCTTCCTGCCACTTCCTTGAACGTCATTGATGCCGGAGTCCAGCCGAAGATGCTGATCTGCGCGCTGTGGGTGTGTCCGGACAAAGTCAAAGGTATGTCGGTTTGCGGTACGACCTCTGCACTCCAATGGCTTGGATCGTGAGTGAGCAGGATCCTGAATCCGTCAGTGCCTTCCATTGCCTTTCCAAGGTCACCTCTATGGATGGTCCTGAATCCCTGATTGCTGAAGTTGGCGTTGTCCACTCCAAGGAACGTGATCTTGGAACTGTCTGCACCCTCGACGACCGCATGCTCGTTTCTGAGCAGTTTCCATCCCAGCACCTCTCTCTGATATGCCGCCAGATCTTCCACTGCCTGCTCCCTGTCGTCCTTTTCACGGAATCTGTAGATCATGAAGTCGTGGTTGCCCAGGACTGAAAGCACTCCGTGCTTCGATTCAATTTTCTTGAGTATATCTGTATATGGCTCCGCCTCTATTCGGCCGACTGTCACCATGTCGCCGGTGAAGCACACGAGGTCGGGAGAGTGGCGGTTGATCTCGTCGATAAACGTTGCAAGTCGCTCTGGCGAGTCGTCGTATGTGGAAAGATGAAGGTCGGAGATATGGACGATCTTGAAGCCGTCGAACGCTGCCGGGATGTCCTTGTGGGCATATTCGATCTCTGTGGACTCTACATTCCATCTGCCGATGTAGTAGCCGTAGGCCAATATAAGCCAAAAGAGGACGACGATTCCGAGGGCGGTGAATCCGAAATATTTATATGGCAGGCATGTGCCGGCGATCTTGCACACTACCCATGCGATGAACCAGATGACATGCGGTACAAGAGCCAGTATCAGACCAAGTATTATGCAGAGTATGAGCATCATAGGACTTTAAGTTTAGCAAGGCCAAATTTAAGAAATATTTCCTAACTTAGCGGAGTTCGTGTAATTTAAGAAAACAGAACCAACTATATTATGAAAAAGATCATCACAGCCGTCTTTGCAATGGTCATTGCTATGGCAGCATTCGCTCAGGGGTATCAGATGCCTCCGATGCCAGAAAACGTCATTTATCACGAGTCTAATTTCAATATGGGACAGGTCGAAGGCCGCTCATATAACCATGCTCCTACCATCTTCATATATCCGGATACAAAACTGGATGAGGCTGCGGCAAAGGCCCTTGTGGAGGCGTTCGACATGAAGGATGTGCTCAAGGCAAATCACACAGGCGTGTTCGTCATCAATCCTCTCGGTGCGAAGTATGACAACGCAAAGGACTTCGAGGCGTTCAAAGCGGTGTTCGACATAGCGCGTTCAGGCAATCTCAAGGTGATCGGCATCGGCAACGGTGCGACATTCGTCAACACAGCTCTTGCTCCAACTGATGCTGCCGGACACATTGCCGGCATCCTCACAATCGACGGTAAGCCTGGCAAGACTCCGGCTCAGTCATGGGGTGTGCCTGCATATGTGACTGGCAAAAACGCAGCTAAGGTTGCAAAGCCATATATCGCAATGAACAAGGCTGTCAAGACAGGTGACAGATATGTGAACCCTGAGGAGGAACTTCTCGCTGTGGTAGTGGATCCTACAGTCGGCGCAACTCTCGCTGAGATTTTCGACAAGGCTTGGGACCAGCTTTTTGTGAAGAATCTCCGATTCAATAACTATAAGCACACTCACTACGAAGGCGCAAAATATGGCCAGTATGGTCCGTACGAGCTTGAGCCTTACACAGTGCATGAGGCGCTCGGCATCAAGAGAGAGATCGTCAAGCTGGAGCAGCGTGGTGGCCTTCCATGGCTTTGGTATGAATACTGGCCAGAGGAACTCATCGAGGGTGCACCAGAGGCTAGCGTGCCAGTGATGGTGCTTCTTCACGGAAATACAAACGACCCGCGTACTCAGGCTGAGACTTCAGGCTTCATCCAGGTGGCAGGCAAGGAGCGCTTCTTCGTTGTGGAGATGGAGTGGCAGGGCAGCAAGGATTTCGGGGCAATGGGCTATGATGGCGTGGAGCAGGTGATCGGAATGCTTCTGGCTAAGTATCCTCAGCTTGATCCTTCAAGAGTTTATGCTCAGGGCCTTTCTGCAGGCTCAATCACAGCGACTGCTCTCGGCATCCGCAAGTCATACGTCTTCGCTGCTGTCGGCGGCAACTGCGGCGGTATCTTCACAGGTCCTCGCAGAGGCCTCTTCTCAAGCTACGATTCATTGTGGGCTGATGCAACTCAGAAGCGCGGTGCTGTTGAGATGCCGTACTGCTCTATTCTCGGAACAGCCGACATGGTAGTGCCGTTCTACACTCCTGAGAACTATAAGGGCAACAGTTTCCTCAATGCATGGAACACCTACCAGCAGATGAACGGCATGGACGTGATCTCGGAGCTTGACTTCTCTGTGGATCCGTTGTTCGGTCTTGAACTGGCTGACCGTCAGACTATTGTGACTAACAAGGGCGAGGGTATCAAGATGGAGACCGGTTACTTCTACAAGGGTGAGAAGCCGCTTATCAAGGTCGTTGCAGTAGTTGACTACGGCCACTGGAACTTCATGCCGGCCGCACAGGTGATGTGGGACTACTTCATGATGTTCTCCCGCGACCCTCAGACCAAGAAGTTGATTTATCACGGGGAGTAGGGAGCTGGCTCTCTTTCTGCCTTTGAACTGAAGTCCGTCCACCAAAAAAGCGATTTGGTGGACGGACTTTGATTTTGGCTGGGTCTGTCCACAGAAATGGGGATTTGGTGGACGGACTTAGATGTTGGCTGGGTCTGTCCACGGAAATGGGGATTTGGTGGACGGATGTTGGTTTTATCGAGCCGGTGTGCGTAAAGTGACAAGTTTTAGTCACTTTACGCACGCTTTGGTTTTCTAATAGGTTGTAGATTAGGTTATTATGGAAATGGCCTGTGCGTATAGTGACTCAGAAATGTCACTTTACGCACGCTTTGGGAGTGAGCTGCCGCTGTGTGGGTCTCAGTGTGGATTTCTGAGTGATTCTCAGTGTGGATTTCTGAGTGATTCTCAGTGTGGATTTCTGAGTGATTCTCAGTGTGGATTTCTGAGTGATTCTCAGTGTGGATTTCTGAGTGATTCTCAGTATGGATCTCAGTATGATTCTCTGTGTAGGTTATGTGGAACTACTTCATGATGTTCTCCCGCGACCCTCAGACCAAGAAGTTGATTTATCACGGGGAATAGGGAACTGGCTCTCTTTCTGCCTTTGAACTGAAGTCCGTCCACCAAAAAAGCGATTTGGTGGACGGACTTTGATGTTGGCTGGGTCTGTCCACAGAAATGGGGATTTGGTGGACGGATGGGTGTAAACTGTGATCCCGCAAGGAAAAATTGTTATCTTTGGAGTATGGATACAATTCTGACATATCTCCGTGCGCTGGAGGCGAATAACAATAAGCCTTGGTTCGATGCTCATAAGGGTGAGTATCAGGAGGCGCGAGCTCATTTCAATGCCATTGTCGAGAAACTCATAGAGGGGATAATGGCGTTTGATCCGTCTGTGAAGGGTGTTGGCATCAAGGAATGCACCTACCGTATACATAAGGATATGCGCTTCTCGAAGGATGGGCTTCCGTATAAGACGCATTTTGGCGCATATATATGCCGAGGCGGAAAGAAGTCTGGATATAGCGGTTACTATTTCCATATCGGAACCGGTAGCGGCGAAGGGTATCCGTGCAGGAGTTTTCTTGCGGTCGGTAATTACTACATGGAGCCGAAGGTGCTGAAGATCCTCAGAGAGGATATTGAACTGGGTGGGGGAGACTTCGACAGGATCATCAAAGGCCTGCATCCTGCGCTGTCGCTGGATCAGGATCAGAAACTGAAGCGCTCTCCGGTTGGCTTCGATGCTGACGGACCTTACATCGAATATGTGAAGTTGAAGAATTTCTGTCTGTCAGGAGCATATGACGATGTGAACCTTGATCTGGATGAGGTACTGAAGGTGTTCAAGAGTGCAAAACCGTTTCTGGATTACGTAAACAGAGCAATAGAATACAGCAGAGAAGAATATGAATTGGACACAGTATTATGATTTGCCGGATCGGTATGTTGAAGATGAAAGGGTCTGGAGGGACTGCATGTCTCAAGCAGAGATAAAGACTGATCCTGTCACCGGAAAGAGGAGTGTGGATTACGATCCGACGGAGCTTCGAAGTGAAGGAGAGTGCCTCATTTCCATCAAAGAGAATAGGCTTCATCTATGCTTTTCTTTGGAGCAGGTGATAACTGTGCCTGATGGGGTGAGATCGATCGCTTCAGGTGCATTCACCAATGACTCGACCCCCAATCTGCGCCATCTGATTCTTCCGATGTCTGTGGACGGAGTTGGTTTCGGTGCGATCGATTGCCGTTATTTTGATGAGCTGACATACTACAACAACAGGATACATGTCTGCAACAATGCATTCAACGAGAAGCAGTTGAGGCTGTTGCATTGCCCGCCGGAAAACGCGACATGGAATGTTGCGGAAGAGAGGCGTAGGCATGCTGAGCGTGTGTGCTGGCAACAGCCCGAGCCCCCTCGGGCAGATGACGATAATGTTGAAGTTGATATGGATGATCTTCCGTTCTAAGATTTATGAAAGCATACACATACATAGAGAAAGACCGTTTCGAGCTTAAGGACAAGCCGAAGCCTGCGCTGCAGGGACCTAAGGATGCCATTGTGCATGTGACCCTCGCAAGCATCTGCAGCAGCGACCTGCATATCAAGCACGGCAGTGTTCCGCGCGCTGTGCCGGGAATTACTGTCGGCCATGAAATGGTCGGCATTGTGGAGGCTGTCGGATCTGACGTGAAGACTGTGTCGCCGGGAGATCGTGTCACTGTCAATGTGGAGACCTTCTGCGGCGAATGTTTCTTCTGCAGGAACGGATATGTCAACAACTGCACAGACCCTAATGGCGGATGGGCTCTGGGATGCCGCATAGACGGCGGTCAAGCGGAATATGTCCGCGTACCGTATGCCGATCAGGGGCTCAACAGGATTCCGGACAGCGTCAGAGACGCGCAGGCTCTGTTTGTGGGTGACGTGCTTGCGACAGGATTCTGGGCAACGCGCATCTCGGAGATCAAGGAAGACGACACCGTGCTGATCATCGGCGGCGGACCTACCGGCATCTGCACCCTTCTGTGCGTCATGCTCAAGAAACCGGAAAGGATCATAGTGTGCGAAAAGTCAGCGCAGAGGGCCGCCTTCATCAGGCATAATTACCCTTCGGTTGAGGTCGTGCCGCCAGAGGAGTGCCTCATGACCGCTCAGAGCCTCGAAAGGGGAGGAGCGGACGTCGTGATCGAAGTGGCAGGCGCCGAAGACACATTCCAGTTGGCATGGCAGTGCGCCCGTCCGAACGCGATTGTGACAGTCGTTGCCCTCTACGACAAACCGCAGATTCTGCCTCTGCCGGACATGTATGGCAAGAACCTCACCTTCAAGACCGGAGGCGTCGACGGCTGCGACTGCGCCCAGATTCTCCGCCTGATCGAGCAAGGTAAGATCGACACAACCCCACTCATCACCCACCGATTCCCGCTCACCCGCATTGAAGACGCATATAGGATCTTCGAGAACAAGGAAGATGGAGTCATCAAGGTTGCGGTGGAGTGTCTCCACTGAACTCGGACCCAAGCAGACTCAGCTAAAAGCATCGGAACTATATCGTCGTAGAAATCATCCATCAAGACAAATCTCTGCTGATTGACCCGAGCCTGACGGATGTGCTTTGGTTTAGTGTCAGATATGATGATTCGTGTGAGTGAGGGTAGTTTTATGTCGGTCATTTTTGGGGCTAAAAGTGACTGAGGTGTGTCAAAAATATGCTGTATAGCCTAGATAGAAAGGCGGCCTACCGCATCAAGAACCCATTTTTCTACAACTGAGTATCTGTCTTGGCATGAAACAATTTCGGGGTCAATGCCAAATCTTCGGTATTCGTTTATATGGCTGGAGCTGAGCTGCTTAGCCTCGTCCTCGGAGAATCGTGTGCCATCGTCATGAAAGGCGATGTTGGATTCGAAGAAGAAATATTTATCTGCTTTCAATACGCTGCTCAAAAGCTCGTCTTCAGTCATGTCACCATGTCCGGAAATGATCTCGGTCAAAGGGAGATTGGGGTGTAGATATCTGAAATAAGACAACGTCGTGATGCTGTCGGTGTCCCACAGAATCACTGGAGTCGGAGGGTCAAGGCAGACCGCTTTAAGCAGACTGCTGTGGATTTCGTATATCTTCTGCAGCGTCTCCAAAGAGCAGAGCTCAGATTTGCCCACAAGGCAACGGCCTATCTCCGGAATCATAGTGACAAAGCCGTACTGCTCTTCAAGCCTCTTGCAGGTGGTCGACTTGCCCGTGCTTTCAGAACCGCAGATGCAGATATGCTTGACATATGAACGCTTGACAGCAGGGGAGAGGTAGTCCCAATAGCGGATCATGTCACTTTTGATCATGGTAGCCGAGATGTTTATCGCCTCCCTCTTCTGGTCGTATATCACACACGATATGCCCAGATACTCTGCCATGAACTGCACATATTTCTCACTACCTACAATTACATCCACTTCTTTCATGCCAGGGTGTACGTCCATCAGATAATCAGCCCAATGACGCGAAGCATCCACATCGGACTCCGAAGATGAAGTAAGTTTATCGGGGTCATATGTGTAGGCAAAGACGTTGACCTGGCAATCTGAAGCATATGTTTCATCTGCCCAGCGGAATCTTCTTTCTACATCTATCTGCTCGCCATTGTGGGCGGTCACTAACATGTCGACCGTCTGTGCCTGAGCCTTTGCAAACTCAATGAGAGACATGTGCCCTTTATGCAGGGGCTGGAACTTACCGATTACCAATGCTTTTTTATACATAGTGTTCATGTTTTGCAGTTAGAATGACACTCTCATGTCAATAAAGAAATTTCTTGTTGGGTCAACGAAATATAGCGGTCCGTTGGCGCCCATCATGCCATATTAGCCCACGACACTTGTCTCGTCGAGATTGAATGCAAGAGTGTCAGACTGGGCGTGCATCGCGCATGGAACAAGCGCCAGGATAGCACATAATATCTTTGTCATACCTTTCATATCATCAAATTTACGAATTATGATCGTATGGTCAAATAAAAAACCAGCGTTCTGAGTATGAATGCCGGTTCTGTTTATTAAAGTCAGTAATTCTTGCACCTCTGCCAAACCTGAGAGCAGGTGGTTGTGCTTTGTGGGGCGTAGGGAGGCGTTGAGCCTGCCTTCAGGTGTGTGATTGTGCACCTGAGAGCAGATCGATCCTCAGTGTGGTGAATGTGTGGTCGATCTTCATGCTCTGAGGTTTTGTGGGATGTCACCTTTGCCTGCCCATCCTGAGTTAGATCTTGGTAAGATCGACATTGCCAGACGTGAGACTGACCTTGTCAGATATGAGATCTACCTTGCTAGATGTGACGTTCCGTCAGGGAGGTTGCTGATTGCCAAACCTGAGAGCAGGTGGTTGTGCATTGTGGGGCGTAGGGAGGCGTTGAGCCTGCCTTCAGGTGTGGGATTGTGCACCTGAGAGCAAACGAATCAGCTGCTGTTTTTCAAGCGAAAACAGCAATTCTTGCAAACGAATCGGCCGATTCTTGTGCGAGAGTTGCAACTAGGCCCCTCCCATCATCCTCTTGAAATGCTCCCTCAAGCCTTCGTCCTCGCAGTAAACATAGCATCCTTTCTGACCTCTGGTCAGGAGAGTTTTGTAGGTGTTGAGGATGAGGCGTCTGGCGTCCTCTGCTGATGTTGACGCCAGACGGATGCCTGAGGATTTATCGTCAAGTGAGATTGCCTCTTTATGAGTTTCAATTTTGCCGGTTTGAGTGTTGTATGTGAGGTCTTTGCCAATCAGCACTCCAACATAATCGAATTCAAGTCCCTGTGCGGTGTGGATGCATCCTACTTCCTCAAATGACTTAGGATTGATCGCCCAGATCTTATCATCTTTCAGGTTCCATTTTGCTCGGAAGTCATTTGGGAGGTAAATGTCATATGGACCTCTTCCTTTGGATACGTCCCAGTTGTAACAATACCCAGCGACCATTCTTGCCTTATTGTGCAATTCGTTGATCTTTCTTAATTCGTCACGCATCTGGCAGGGGTCATCAAAGATTTGGAAGTCATAATTCAGCTCCTCAAGATCAATGTGTACGGTTTCAGGTTTGCGCTGAAGGGCTTCATCTATGAACTGAATGTATGCGTCGCTTCCGTTGCATCTGAATTGAGAAACGAGTTTTGTTTCCTCGGACATGATGAGTCTGCTCTTGAGTTTTCTGCACCAATATTCAATTTCCTCAACAGAACCGATGTCCTTAGTTGTGACTGCCTGGTCTTCGTCGAGCAAGAAGATAGAAAGGAGTGAAGATGCAATGCATTCCTTTACCTGGTTCTCGCCGGTGAAATCTCTGTACATCTGTCTGACAAGTCGATGGGACTCGTCAACGATCAGACAATCATATGCATTGTTGGCACATCGTGAGAGACCGAATGGCGATCTGAACAAAGGTTCTATATTGACAACCTCACGAACGTCTTTTCGTGCCAATAACTTCTTGAATGCCTCGCGAGGAGCACTGTTTTTGGTTACATAGCTGGCGTTGAACTTCTGATTGATGAATGCCATCAGAAGATTGATCGCCAAAACAGATTTTCCTGTGCCTGGGCCACCTTGAATGATGATAGTCCTTTTCTGCTGGTCTTTGATGCACTGTGCCATTGTCTTAAGGCACATGTCATAGCATATAGCCTGTTCGTCCAACAGCATGAACTCTTTGTTGCCCTTTACCATTGAGGCCAACGAGTCCTGAAGTGCCTTAGTTGGTCTTAATCTGCCATGGTCAATCATATACAGGAGGTCACCTTTCGCAGATTTCTTTGAAATATATTTCTTTATAAACTCGGAGAATTTTTTGCTTTCGCTTTCTATAAAAAACGGTGCCTCTTTTGTCCAATCGTCGTATATGGGATCTGATAGTACAGAACTGTACTGATCTTGGTAATTATGCAGATATGCGCATGGGAACAAATTGATTCCCTCGTCATAAATCGTCTCTGAGAAATTTTTCAAAAAGCAAGAGTATGAATATGCCTGATAAGATGGATGGCATACGATTCTCTTCTCATTGGCAACCCATGTTCTGACGCTGTAGTGCATGTCATCTGCCACAATTTCAGCTTTTTGCCATTGTTTGAGCTCGACGATCACAACATTGTCTTTACCGGATTCGTCAGCTCCGGCAATAATGAAGTCAACACGTTTTGACGTGAGGGGAATATTGTATTCAATGCAGATTCTCACATCATTGTCGATATCTGGAGTGTCAATGATGTCGCTCATGAATTGCATAGAATTCTGCCACGAAAGGTATTCGCTGTCGCAGCCTGCATCAAGTCCTTTAGCTCTTACGGCATCATATATTTTGTCCGCAATACATTTGTTTTTAACGTCATAGACAAACTGTCCTTTGACATCATTGTAGACGATCATATTTTGAGGGGTTGAGTTATCTTACTGCAACAAATTTAGGTAAAATCTTTGAGGATTATAACCTTAATAGTGTGGAAAAGTCCCTCTTTTCAATTGGAATTTCACTTTCAAAAATATAAATTTGCGAGAGTCGGTAGGCTAGTGAGATATACTTTGCTCAGTGACTATTTTATGGTAAAATTAATCAACTTTTGAGATTATGGCACTTTGGACAGTGGCTCTTGATAGTGAAGGGCAAAGGATCAATATTGATAAGGCGCAGCGAGGTAAGAAGTATACCTGCATTAATTGTGGTGAAGCAATGATGGCAAAAAGAGGTCGTGAGAGAGACCATCATTTTAGCCATTATTCATTTACAGAACAATGCGATCACGACGGCTGGCTTCATAAAGAAATTCTAAGCGTGTTGATGTTAAGGCTTGCGCAGGATGAGTTGGTGCTTGTTGATACACCTGATGGCTCTCTTGACTTAGCTGACAATCTCTCGTATTCTAAAGAGAAAAAGTATGAGAATTGGGTGCCAGATGTTTTAATAAAAAAGGCTGCTGAGATTCTATTCGTTGAGGTATGTGTTACCAGTCCATGTAGTGAAGATAAAATAAACTCGGGTCATAAAATAATAGAAATTGTAACCGAGGATGCTAGATCTATTGATGAGTTACGAACTGGTGAAATTCACACTAAGGCAAAGTATTACACGCTTAGATATTATAATTTTGAATCCCAGAAGAGGGTAGCTAACCCTGAAGAGAAACAGACAAATACACCGGATATTATATCAATTGAAGATGAAAGACAAGTTAGCGTGGGCGGAAATCCTTCGAATGAGGGTAAGCGTAAACTTGACGAGGTTAATATTCCATATTGCCCTCAGTTAAGTTCGTTTAATGGTAAGCATGCTAGCTTTTTCATCCTTCACGAAAATGGTCTGTATGAGGTGAAGCAGAGTGCGGAATTCTGCTCCTCTGATATACTTGTGATGGGAATTAATACGCTTCCGGATTTTGCCTTGAATATTGGCAAAGCGTATGCCTGGAAAAAGGGGCTTCTCAGTGTTGATGCTTTGACAGTATATGAGCAAAAGATTGATATCCCAACTGTGGTGACGTCTTTTAGTATCGTTGAACTCTCTAAAACATAAACTCGCCCTTTGACCAATGTGTGAGGATGCAGTTCCAGGCGTCTCCGGAGGTGTATTTCCAGTTGCCTCCGAAGATGTTTACAATTGTTCCGATGACGAGATCGAAAATGGTGATAGGGATAAATATTGCCAACGTAAGTAATACGAGTGCTGCGCAGATGGCAAATGTAAAGATTGATCCGATGAAGTTCATTGTTGTCGTGTTTTGAGTGTATCTTTGCTATATAATGTCGCAACATCGAAAAGGTAACCAAAAGTCTTGCAGTTATCTGCAATTCTAAATATAAAGGGTGTAAATGCTTTTAATCATCCGCAGTATGAAAATTAACATGGATAATGTCAGGCTATACGGTAATGCGCCAGCCTATGTACAACCCGTAGACATGGGATGTCAAATTTTATGGTCAAATGTTAATCTTGGTGCTTCAGCACCGTGGCAAGTAGGGAAAAGATATGCATGGGGGGAGCCCGAGCCCGATATAGAATTTTCAGCAGATCGATATCTATCAAATGATGTTTTAGAAAGGATAAGTTCCCCATCTTTCTTACAAAAAAGATATACGGAAACAGAATATCGAGGAAAGTTGCTGAAGCCTCAGTTTGATGCTGCTAATATACATTGGGGAGGGAGATGGCGTATCCCTACTTTTCACGAATGGGACGCCTTGATCGGCCTAAGTACGATTGAATCGACTAAACAAGGTTGTACACTAGGACATCGTATCACCTCAAGGATTACAGGCAACAGTATATTTATCCCATTTACACAACTAAAGCGCAGCAATAATGAGGTTCTTTTAAAGGTCGAAGGATATTGGTCAAGTTCATATGGCGTTAATGATAGCGCATGGGCATATATGAATAATCATAATATGAATTTCGCGATGTGCTATGCGGGATTGTGCCTTAGACCAGTTTGGGTTGATAATGATTAGTTACACATGTGGTTTTGAGCCGTGTCAATAATCACCCATCACAAAGATGTCAAATCAGATCTATATATTTAATCCGGAGCATGACTTGTGTGTTGCCAATGGGGACGAGAATTTCGTGCCTCCAAGGTCTGCCGTGGGGTTTGCGAAGGAGAATGTGGATCTGTCTGAATGGCTCAAGAGGCCCAACAAGCAGCGTCGTCAGATTGTCCCTTGGGGATGGAATCACGCTCTGAAGAAACGTCTGATCAATGAGGGTGTTGATCCTGCTGCCTTGCCTTCTGAAGAGGAACTGCAGTTCATACGCGCTCACTCAAGGCGTGAGTTTGCCTTGGATGTGCATTCACGCTTAAACTGCGATGTGCATTCGCACTTATATTGCAGGCAGTCACAGGTCGTAGCCCCAGATTACAGAATCGTTGCAGCGAATGTCGGTGAGATAGGGGAGTTCATATCGGCCACTGGCAGTGCAGTGCTGAAATCACCGCTGTCTGGCAGCGGTAAAGGAATCCGTTTTGTCAGGGAAATGCTTTCGGAGAGCGACGAGGGATGGTGCAGGAGGACGCTTGCCAAACAGGGAGCTGTGATTGTAGAGAGACGGTTTGAGATCATTAAGGAGTGTGCCATGCTCTTCGAGTGCCATCATGAAGGCGTTGATTTCATCGGTTACTCTCTGTTCGAATCCAGGAACGGTGCCTACAGCAAAAATATCCTTGCAAGCAACGAGGAGATTGAAGACATAATCGCCGGATATATCACGCGGGACACGCTGACTGCTGTCCGTGAGGGTCTGACTACCATTCTTGCTGACACCCTTGTGGGACATTATGAAGGATTTCTCGGTGTTGACCAGATGATCTGTCAGTCAGATTCGCCGGTCTTTGTCCCCGTGTCTGAAATCAACCTCCGCATGACGATGGGACTTATTGCCAGGAATCAATACGATCGTTAAATACAGAACACCTCGGTCAATTAATTGCCTTAATGTGACCGAGGTGTTTCGTGAAAGCCTTATTTTTTCTTCGCCTCCTTCGGAAGCTCGACTAGCTTGGTGTGCAGTGACTGCGGCAGGCGTTTGATGTAGAAGTCAAGTTTGCCGGCTGGGACATTGATGGTCTCAAGAGCTTTGCAGCCTTGGAAGGCATCCTCCGCAATCTTGCCTATTCCTGCCGGGAGGGTCGCAACCTTCAGGTTTGTGCATTTTTCAAATGCGCGCTCTTCGATCTTCTTGACACCTGCAGGGATGACGATTTCATTCAGGTCATTGCATTTTGAAAATGCAAAACGGCCGATGTTCTTCACGCCTTCAGGAATGACTGTTACGCCGAAACCATAGAGGAGTGTGTCTGTCGCTGTTTCGATGATTGCATTGCATCCGCCACGCGAATCATATTTAGGGTTTCCTTCCTCTACGCTTATGCTTCCAGTGACACGACATGAAGAGAATGCAAAATCATGAAGCTGTGTCACGGTTTTCGGGAGTGTAAAGTCTGCCAGGACACTGCCTGAGAATGCGCTTCTTGTTATAGATGTCACGCTTTCAGGGATGACGGTGCCGTTGCAGCCTCTGACAAGGCAGTTGTTCTTTGGATTCACTAGTGCGTTGATGCATTCTCTTGCGTCGAACGCTTTGCTTCCCTCCGGGAATCTGATTGTGGTCAAAGACGGGCAATCTTCGAATGCGTTGTTGGCGATCTCTTCAACGCCAGCAGGGATGTCGATTGCTTTAAGGCTTGCGCATTTAGCGAATGCCATCATGCGGATGGCCTTGAGATTTTTCGGCAGTGTCACGCTCTCCAGCTGCTCGCATCCTTCAAATGTGGCAGATTCGATGGTGGTGATTGAGTCTGGAAGTGTGATATGTTTGAGCCCTGTGCAACTGAATGCTGCAGTCTCGATGGATTTGACAGACTGTGGAAAGTCGATGGTCTCTAGCCCTTTGCAATGCTGGAATGCACCGTATGCGATCACCTCCACTCCTTCCGGAATCACAGTCGATGCGCATCCCAAAATGAGTTTGTCGGTGTTCGTCTCTATGATGGCGTTGCAAGATTCACGGCTGTCATAGATCGGATGGCTGTCATCAAGGTTGATGCTGGTCAGACCGCATCCGACGAAAGCAGTAGGGTCAATCGTGGTGCCGGCAGGTATGTTGATTTTTGCCAGACCGACACAGTCGGCGAATGCCTTTTTGGCAATTGTCTTCACTGTGATTGGGATCACGACCTCTGTCAGGGCTTTGCAGTAGCAGAATGCACCTTCTTCGATCTTCTCCAGTCCTTCTGGCAGGTTGATGGCCTCCAGGTCGCTGCAGCCGGCGAATGCATTGATGCCGATTGTGGCCAGGCCCTCAGGCAGAGTGATGTTTTTCAAGCCGTCGCAGAAGTAGAACGCTTTCTCTCCGATCGTTTTCACGTCGCTTGGAATGACAGTGGCCGGACATCCGAAGAGGAGCGTGTCTGTGGCTGTCTCGATGATGGCATTGCAGCCGCATCTTGAATCAATGTGTGGGTTTCCCTCTGCGACAGTTATGTTTCGCAGGCCGGTGCACCAGGTGAATGCGTACTTCTGGACTTCTGTTGCAGCAGGAATGTGGATGGAAGTCAAGCTGCTGCAGTGCTCGAAGGCATGGTTTCCGATCTTGGTCACGCCTTCAGGTATGTTGATGCTTTCAAGGTTTACACAGTCCTGGAAAGCAGATCTTGAAATCAATGTCAGGCTTGACGGAAGTATGACCTTGCAAATGTCGTGGCGCTCGCAGAACTCCATTGCGTCGATTGTTGTGACGCCTTCAGGAATTGTGAGGACTCCGTCTACTATTGGATATTTGTCCATGGTGGTTATCAGTGTGTGTTATAAGTCGATTAGGTTCTCTTGATATTAAAGAATATTATAATTAATAATCATCATCAGAATCAGGAATTACATGCTTCCAATGCAACAATGCCTTATCGCCTTTGGATAGATTTCCCCACATATATCCCTCATATTCAATATCAAACAGTTTAAACACCTGGGCACGGTCACGATCGTTAAGGATAACCCCTTCTGCTGCCAACACCTTTGTTATTTCTGGAATTGCTCTTTTAGAAATACGAAACGTTATATCCCAATCCCATTTCGTTGGCACAGTCAGATACATTCCCTGCATTAAGAACTGCCACCGACCAGTTGATTTCGTTGAGTATACTGTCGGCCCTATATATTCTAATGTACTCATTGCTGTCCTCCTGATATTAAAGAATATTCAGGCTCTGCTCCTTGATCTTTTCAAGCTCGTCCTTCATCTTTACGACGATTTTCTGGATCTCGGTGTGGTTGGCCTTTGAACCTGTTGTGTTGATCTCGCGGCCCATTTCCTGAGCGATGAAACCGAGCTTCTTGCCAGGGCACTCCTCGCCTGAGATTGTGTCGAGGAAATATTTGCAGTGCTGGCGGAGGCGGACCTTCTCTTCGTTGATGTCGAGTTTCTCGATGTAGAAGATCATCTCCTGCTCGAGGCGGCTCTGATCTGGCTCAAGCTTGAGTTCGGCGAAGCGGTTGAGGATCTTTTCTCTGATTGCCTGCACGCGCTCTGTTTCGAATGCCTCGATCTGCTTTGAGTAGTCGAGGATCTTGTTGACGTTGCCTGTCACATCGTTGTAGAGCACCTCGCCCTCATGTGCACGGAAAGCGTTGATGTTTGCAAGCGCCTGGTCGATGCATGCCTCCACAACAGGCCAGTTGGCGTCAGTGATGACGTCCTGCTTCTTCGCATCCATCACTTCCGGCATGCGGAGGATAGTAGAGATGAGGTCGTTTGGATTGTTGATCTGAAGGCTTGATGTGCCGACATTTTTGGCAAGCTCGCTGATCTGCTGGTAGTACTCCATCGCAAGTGCCATGTTGATCTTCTTTGCGCTGTCTGCTGCGTTAGGCTCGTAGGTGATGAAGAAGTCAATGTTTCCGCGGGTGAGGGCTGCTGCAATTTTCTGTCTTACAGTCATTTCCTTGTCCTTCGGGAGCATTGATGTCTTGAGGCTGATGTCTGCTGTCTTGCCGTTGAGTGAACGTACTTCGACAGTGATCTTGCCTGTCTCGAGAATTGCCTCGGCCTTGCCGTAGCCAGTCATTGATTTTATCATAGCGCTATATATTTCGTGTGTTGAGGTGCAAAAATACAAAATTTCCCCGCTGCCGGCCACAAATAGGGCGGTTTTTGTGGCCGAGTGTCTGAAAAAGTGTACGCCGTCCACAAATAAGGCTGTTTTTGTGGCGGAGTGGCTGAAAAAGTGTATGCCGTCCACAAATAGGGCGGTTTTTGTGGCCGGGTGTCTGAAAAAGTGTGCGCCG
>JAFZEP010000074.1 GCA_017560625.1 Bacteroidales bacterium | reverse complement strand
CTGGGCCATCTTAGCCTCGTCGAAGAGACCGATATAACCGCCATGGTAAAGCTTACCGAAGAGGAGTGTAGGGTCGATCTTTGTATCCCAGATGAGGTTCGGATCGATCATGTCGTCGATCTCCTTGCCTGACTTGAGAGTCTCCTTGTTTGAGTCCACAACCTCGAAATCGAAGCCGTTGATGAAACACTCACGTGAAAGGAGGTTTGTGAATAGAGTCCAGTTTGCTGTTGTGTAACCGTCGATACCCACGATAACACCCTCTGACTTGATTCTGTCTGCGAGGTCTGCAACAAACTTCTTTGCAACGTTAGGTGTGCCGCCTGTTACTATTGAATTGATTGTCTTTTCTGAGAGTTTCGGTCTGTTGATCGGCTTCGGATCATCAAACGGAAACGGGTTATACATGAAACTCATGATTGGTTCTTGTTATATGTTGTTACACTACTATTATTTAATACTATAGAATTCAAATCCCATGATTTCGGCAAAGTCCTCGAGTTCTTTGCGCCAGTCACCATCGACGATCGCATAGTGCTGTGTCGCTCCGATGCGGAGAACCTGCTCCCAAAGCTCCTTCACCGGCACCTGCGGCTTGAAGATGCCGTGGCTGTACGTAGCAAGGAGGTGCTTCTTCGAGCTCTGAGGTGTCTCGTTCTCTGAGAGACTTTCTGCAAGGAAAGTGATGAGCTTGTACTTGCCGTTCTCCTCATAGAGACCTGCGACTGTCTTAAGACCAGGGCTGAAGCGGTACCATGCGAACGGTGCTCCGGCATATTTCCAGTGGGTCTTTGCGAAACGTACGTCGCGTGAGATGATCACATTCTCCTGCCACTGAGGGTCGTTATGGTCGTTAGGACCTGCATGACCGCCGGCGAATGTTCCGAACTCGTCCTCGATGTGGAATGGCTCCACGAAGTTCACGTTCTTTCCTGTCATGAGCTTGAGCACATATGTGATGATGCCGGCTCCGAGGTCAGCCTCAGGCACCAGAACGCTCATGTTCTCGTTGAACCACTGCGGATAGAAACCTGCGCGGCAGCCTGCTGTCTTGAATGTCGCCTGGTCGATGTCGTTGTAGACATAGCAGTCGATGTTGTTCTTCTGAGCAAGCTTCTTGATGCCGAGAGTAGCCTTCACGCAGCCGATGAACTTGTCGTACTCGACGTCGCTCATCATCTCATACTTGCCTGTAAGCTCATCGGCATACTCCTTCACCTCCTCGTCTGTGAGGTTGTCGAGCTCGATGCCGTAGTCGCTGTATGGAAGATAGTGGATCTCAGGACCGATCTTGGTGAAGAGATCGTAGTTGTCGATGTAGGTGCTCCACATGGCCTCGTTCATGTTTGCCATGAGACCGATGTTGGAGTTGCGGAGGATAGCGCGCACCTTTGCTGCATTCGCATAGACCTTGAGCTGCTCAGTCACCTGCTCACGTGTGCCCATGATGGTCTTCACGTTCTTGCGAGGCACTCTCTTGATGCTGCCAGAAGCCTCAAGCGAGCCTACAAGCGTTCCAGCGCAGAGATAGTCCACAAAATCATCCTCGTCGAGAGTTGTCTCGAATGTCATCTTAGGCTTTGCAACGTTGCAGAAGATGATAGGAATATTCGGACAGTCACGCAGGAATCTGATCCATGCGAAATCCTCGCTCCATGAAAGGAACTCGGCGTAGATAAAATCTACTTTCTCTGCATAGAAAAGGTCCATAGCCTTCTGTGCATCTTCTCTTTCGTATGTTATGCCAGGATACACGACGTCAAGGAAATCCATGGTAGCCATGATTTCCTTGACAGCTTTTTCCTTTCTCTCTCCGTATGTTCCTCTTTGCGGACCGGAGAGGTTCTTGAATCTTGGAGAAGCGATAAGCAGAATACCTGCTTTCGGCTTCCTTGATTTGCATTCAGCTTTCATTATAGTGTTTTATTGATCTTATCGTAGTCTCTCTGATAGAATCTCCTGCTTGCCCAAAGCATCATGAGGCCGCAAGCGATCCAGATGCCTCCAAGAAGAGGGAATGTGCCTGAAAGGCTTCCCATGCTCTCCTTCATGGATCCGAGGATCACCGGTGCAAGCGCTCCCACAGCAAAGCCTGTGGTGATGAGTGCGCTTGAGCATGAAGCGTGGAGCTTTGAAGGTGTAACATCATATAGTACTGTGTAGATGTTGGCGTCGAAGAAGGCTCTGAAGAATCCCCATCCTGCAAAGCAGATCGAAATCACTACAAGCGACATGCTTGAGTTTACGAAGAAGAGGAAGAGCGCTCCGATGATAAGGCCCACGCCCTGGATGACCATTCTGATCTTGCGGTTGCGTACAGCGAACTTGTCTGAGAGGGTTCCCGCGAGAAGGACACCGGCAAATGCCGCGATGTAAGTCCAGAGCATAGAGTGGAGACCTGCGTTTGTGGCATTCATCTGGTACTCCTCCTGAAGAAGAGTAGGCACCCATGTCATATAACCTGTGATGACGAAGATGAAGCCGCTGAAGCCGATTGTAAGGATGAGGGCAGTAGGAGTGGTGAACACCACCTTGAAACCGTCCAGAAGACCCGGCTTCTTCTCGCCGTCGCAAGCCACTACGTCATTGCGAGGAGCGTCAGCGACGTGGCAATCCTGCTTCTTGTCCTTAAGACGGATGGCCATGATGATACCCCATACGACACCTGCAGCACCGAAGATGATGAACGAATACTGCCAGCCGAGCTTGTCAGCGATGTAACCCGCAAGCCATCCTGCGAGAATGACACCTACATAATAAGAGGTCTGATGGATCGACATCGCACGGGCACGTGTGTCTGTGTGATACTGTCCAAGAAGCGAGTAGTTCGCCGGGCCGAAGAAGGCCTCTCCACCACCAGTAGCGACGCTTCGGAGAAGGATGAGCATCATCACGCCTGTAGCAAGTCCTGTAAACATTGTTGCCACGCTCCAGAAGAGGATTGCGATTGTAGTCACCCACTTGCGGCTGAGACGGTCGCCTGCCAGACCTCCGAGAGGCACCATCACTGCATAGCAGAGGTTGAAGATAGTCGCGATGAGTCCGACCTCTGTGTCGCCGATGCTCAGCGCCTCCTTGATCTGAGGAAGCACGGTGTTGAACACCTGACGGTCTGCCTGGTTGAGAAGATAGGCCATCCAAAGGAGGGCGAGAACTTCCCATTTGTAGTGCTTGTGAGTGCCTTTCATGGTACTGAAAATGTGGTTTTTAAATTATGTGTGGTGTAGTGTGGTGCAAAAGTAGGCAAATTCTTGCAAATTCCAACACTTTTTTACTATTTTTGCCGCGGTAAAAACGAAAAAACACACATATGAAAAAGATGTTCTTCATATTTACTCTTGCGCTGGCTGTCGCATGCGGCGAAAAGCCGGCAAATGACACGCTGACAGCACTTGCTGACGCATCAGATCTCAAGGTGGAACAGCTTGATGTCAACGCTGCCAGACTCACCTGGAGCGACAATGCAAAAGGCGAAAAAGGATATAGGGTATTCCTTCGCGGAGAGAACGACGGCTACAGCGTAGAGCCGCTGGAAACCATCGGTCCTGATGCCGTAGAATATGTATTCGAAGGCCTTCAGACAGGAGTGGAATATGACTTCGGAGTGCAGGCCATCGCTGAGGACATGAAATATCACTCCAAAGTCGTATATCTCAACAATTTTGTGCTTCAGGCACCGCAGGAGCCGGAGACACCGACAGACCCGGAAACACCGGTAGAGCCGGAGCAGCCGCAGGAGCCGGAAGTGCCTGCTGTGGATCCGAAGTTCGTCCCTCAAGTGACTAAGGTGAAGACATCATATGCCTACATTGCAGTGTCATATAAAGTGCAGCAGCTTACTGGTTCAAATCCGGAACATGGAGTGTGCTTCAGCGCTACTGGAGCACCTACAGTAGAGGACATCAAGGCTCTCGGCCCGCAGATGAGCGCAAACATGGAGATCCTCCAGGTCGTTCCTAATGCATATCTCGAGGCAGACAAGGAGTACCAGATGAGCGTGTTCGTGAAGGACGGAACAGAGTACAGATACAGCGAGCCGCAGACAGTGAAGCTTGAGGCTCAGCCTGAAATGCCGTCTCTTGAATGGGAGAAGCAGACATACGCCGAGGCTGAAGGTGTGGAGATCTACAAGACGACTTCTCAGCTCAACGGACGTAACTTCAATGCTTGGTATGCCATCGCAGACCCTTCCAAGGTAGATTTCAGAGTACTATATCCTGAGGCCGTGGGTTCGAAAAAGACCGTAGCTTCTCAGGCGGAAGCAGCAGGTGACTGCCTCGCTCTGATCAACGGAGCAATCTACGGAAACTACAACATCGGCGTCATCATCACCGAAGGCAAGATGACCCAGCAGTGGCATGGTGAGATCGAAGGCTGCTATTGGGCTACAAACAGCCAGCTCTACCAGCTCACACGCCCTATCATCGGCGTAGACAAGGACGGCAAGGCCGGAGCGTATTGGGTAGGAGTCCCTCAGCAGGGCACATTCTACTACTATGACCGTCCTCAGCCAAACGTTGTAGGCCAGGCAAAGTACGGCACTGTAACTCAGAACTCCCCTGTTCCTGTCACCTCATGGAATCCATATTTCGCAATCAGCTGCGGTCCTATGGTGCTTTATGACGGAAAGGTGTGCGCAGACAATTCAATGGTAGATGACACGCACTATTATACAAACTATGAGTGCTGGGACGAGTCTGGAGTCTATTCAGCTCACCCGGACAGAACAGCTGTAGGAGTCACTGCAGACGGCAAGATCGTCCTCTTCATCTGCGACGGCCGCATCGACGCCAGCCAGGGAGCATACATCAAGGAGCTTGGCCCTATCATGAAGTCGCTCGGCTGCGTTCACGCGATGAACCTCGACGGCGGCGGGTCTACAGGAATGTGGGTCAAGGGCAAAGGCATGATCAACCACAAGGACAGTTCATGGCGCTCTGTCAAGTCTACCCTCGGATTCTTTACAAAGAAATAAAGAATGACAAGAAGGATATTATATATAATTTCAGCAATTCTTATCGTTGTCTCGTGCAAGAACGAAGAGACGCCTGAATACGTGAGAAAACCTGCTGTAGAACTGTCATTTGACAGTTTCTACCGGGACGGAATGTACGTAAGCATACGCAGCATCAACACAGATGCTGTCTATATAATGGCAGCAGAAGCAACCGCCCCTGCCCCATCTGCTGAAACTATCATAAAAGATGGAATCAGGGCAGAAGGCAGCAAATGCTTCGTAGGAGGCTTGGCGGAAGAGACGGAATATGCTGTTTACGGAGTGGGAGTCCTGGAGAACACATTAGGAAAAATACACAGTTTCACCATCATAACCCCGAAAGTAAGCGAAGATGAGGCCGAAAGGGAGTCTATACCGACATTTGCGGACCTTGACCTGCTCCCTGGCGGACACTCAAACAAGACTCCTAAAGAATGGGACGAGGAGCGACTCAAACCTCACGTGCTGTTCAAAGACGCATTGTGCAAGGAAAAATGGCTGCATGAGGCCTTCCTTCTCATCGGAAGCGTAGATGACAAAAGGGGCACCATCATGTGTATTGCAGAAGGTCAGAACAAGTCCGGCGCAAAGGATTCATGGAAGGATTTTGCCGACTGGTGGTTCAAGCCAGGCGGAACCATTGCGTCACTTGACCAGACTATTGCAGACGGCATTTCACGTATAGGAGCACCATCCTTCAGGCACAAGATCGTGATGACTATGCCCGACCCTATAATGCTGGAGTATTTCTACAACAAGAACTCATCCACCACATATTGGGGAGAAGCCTTCGGCAAGCAGTTGGATTTCAAGAACACTTCCGACCAGGTGCTGGCCTACAGGTGGTTCATAGATTATGTGAGAGAACTGTGGGAAGAGGCAAAACCTGAACATCTGGAACTTGCAGGATTCTATATCCTCTCTGAGGTCCTTGTGGCAAAGCCAAGCGGATGGAACTACCAGTACAAGAGATGGGATCAGATCATACCTGACGTTTCCGAGTATCTGCATAGTATGAAGTATGGTCTCTATTGGATTCCATACTACCAGGCAGACGGCTACGACATGACTGCGCAGCTTGGCATCGACTACACATGGCTGCAGCCGAACAAATACTGGGACTACCCTGAAAAGAAGCAGAAGAAGTCGTGGACCTGGGTATTCAGCACAATGAACACCTATGGCCATGGAATGGAGATCGAGTTCGAGGGCTCGCATGGAGAAGCAGGCTGGAGCCAGTATGAGGCAGATGTACCACGAACCAGTTCCTCTATCCTTGAGACTGTGCGTACAAACAACGACGCACAGGGTACAAAGAAGGGTCAGCCAAATCCGCAGGCAACGCGCAACAAGGCTCTTCTGCGTGAATATATGAGCGAATTCAAGAAGGCTGGATACTACGGAAAGGCCCGCATAGCGACATATTCAGGCACTAACGCAATGTATGAACTGGCGACCTCCCCAGACGCCGCCGATCAGTTAATGTACCTTGAATATTGCGAATTCATAGTTAATAATCCATTACGAAAATAACACTGAAAGACACCATGTAATAACAAGAACCCCAATACGTCATTACGAGGAGCGGAGCGACGTGGTAATCTTTTTAAAAAACATTAAACACTATATGAAAAAAACACTAAAGTCTATCATCGCTTTATTAGTTTGCGCTGCATCCTTCATCGGATGCACTCAGCAGACCAACCAGACAGTGACCACTGACACAGAGGCTGGATTCGTACTGAGCGATAACAACATCGAAGTCAAGGTTGGAGAGGACGGAAGCCTTCTGGTGCTCCGCAACAATGAGACAGGCCACAACTACGCTTCAGGCGCAGGCATGTGGAGAC
This sequence comes from Bacteroidales bacterium, assembly GCA_017560625.1. Lineage (GTDB taxonomy): Bacteria > Bacteroidota > Bacteroidia > Bacteroidales > UBA932 > Cryptobacteroides. The sequence goes on along the minus strand of JAFZEP010000074.1, from coordinate 7,786 downwards.
TCTTCTACAATACTCATGAAGAGAAGGAAATGCAGATTGACGGCACTGAGAACACACCTGCCGTGTCTCAGGAAGGCAACATCATCACTATCGCCTATAAGGACCTCATGCACCGCGGAAAGGCGCTGAAGATGGACCTTACGCTTACTGTAGCGCTTGAGGATGGTTCTGTACGTTTCGGTTCGACTGTGTCCAACAATGAGCCCGGAACTATCATCCGTGAGCTCCAGTACCCTCTCGTGGGCGACATGAAGCTTCCTGCCGGCCATAAGCTCCTTACAACTCACACAGGAGGTCAGCTTCACAACGACGCCATCGACCTGATCGTGAATGTGAACCCTAAGACTCTCTACATGAAGCCTGACCAGTACTTCCGTCAGTATGACCTTCAGTACCCACGTCACGCAGCTTCAAACTGTTATGCGTTCGTAGGTGAGGCTGACGGTCTCTACTTCGGAAGCCACGACCAGAGCCTCCAGCAGACATGGCATGGACTCCGTGCATATCCTTCTGCCCCCGGATGCTTCGATCGCCTTGAGGCTGGTTTCTACCGCTATCCGAACGCAATGTGCGGAGACACATGGAGCAACAACACAAGCATCCTCCGCCCATATATGGGTTCATGGACAGAGACATCGCACATCTACCGCGACTGGATGAACACATGGTGGGACAAGCAGGACGTACCGCAGTGGGTGAAGGAAATGAACGGCTGGCAGCGTATCATCTTCAAGCACCAGTACGGCGAGTATCTCCGTAAATATACAGACCTCCCTGGCCGCATCAACGACTGCGGAAAGAGCGTAGGCTGCAACACTGTGCTTGCATTCGGCTGGTGGAGCGACGGTATGGACAACGGCTACCCTAACTATTATATCGATGAGACACAGGGTGGCGAAGAGGCTTGGAAGCAGGCTATCGCTGACTACCGCGCACAGGACAACCGCCTCGTGCTTTACTACAACGGCCGTCTCGTAGACCGCGAGAGCGACTGGTACATGCATGGAAACGGCAAGAATGCTGTAAACAGAGACAACACAGGTGCTGAGTTCGCAGAGCACTATAAGTTCACCGCTGAAGGTACAGCCGTAGGATATTACGACACACGTACATTCTCTATCGCCAACATGGCAAACCGCGAGTGGCGCGACATGCTTCTCGACTGGGCAGACAGAGCTATGGCTTACGGTGCTGACGCTGTGTTCTACGATCAGCTCGGCGTTGCCGAGGAGTTCCCTAACTGGGACCGCTCGCGCGAATTCCCTGTCCAGGACCTCTACACAGGCCGTTACAAGGCTGAGGCTCTCAAGGAGATCCGCGATCACATCAAGGCTATCAATCCTGAGTTCTGTCTCGGTACAGAGTGGCTCAGCGACTGCACATCGCAGTTCTGCGACTTCGTGCACATCGTAGAGTTCACTGCAGAGCCTTACAGTTTCCCTGAGTGGTTCAAGTACACATTCCCAGAGGTGATCTGGTCTGACCGCTGCCTCCGTGACGACACTGACGTGGAGCGCAGAGCAAACAACACACTTTTGAAAGGCCTTGTAAACGACATCGAGATCTACCGCTGCCGCGGCCTCATCGACGAGACTCCACACTATCAGAGCTACCTCGCTCAGATCAACGCCATCCGCAGCAAGTATCCTGAACTTCTCCTCGGAGCAGGACGTTTCGTCCACATGGATGGCTTCACATGTTCGTCTGATGACATCATCGCCCGCGGCTATGCCAACGGCAACCGACTTGCTATCGTAGCTACTACTCTGAAGGCAGAAGGTGCTTCCGGAAAGATCACAGTGCCTGGTTACAAATTCGTCGAGAACTCATCAATCGGCAATGTAAAGGTTTCAGCTTCGACAGGCTCTTCAGTCGCAAAGCTCACCCTCGGCCAGAACGGCATCACAGTGCTGATCTTCGAGAAATAAGCTAAAAGTCAAATATTTGTGCGTCAGCACATTACGAAAAATGCTTGCTGCACTTGAGCAGCAAGCATTTTTTATATTACGTTGGTTACCAATAATTTACGTTTCAGCTAGAATGAGCCGCGGCGGGTCATGCGGAAGTCATTATGGACTTTCCAACTCTTGCGGTTGAGGATCATGGTCGCTGCTGTGCGGCCCATCATCTTGAAGTCTGTGGAGATTGTGGTGAGACCGTTCAGCACCACCTCGTTGAGGTCGAACTCGTTATAGGAAATGATATAGACATCCTTTCCTACTTCCAGATTCTGCTCCTTGATTCTGCGCGCAAGGGCTGCCAGGCCTGAGTCAAGCTGAGAATGTGTGATGAGATAGGTCTCGTTTGGATTGATGTGAGCAGGAACAGACGTCATGAACTCGACAGGGATGCCGTGTTCCATGCAGAAACGGTCCACTCCCTTGCAGATCATAGGGCCGTAAAGGCTGGATGCAAGAGTGATAACCTTTAATGCAGAAGATGCGCGGAGTTTGTCAAGACCCTGCTTCAGACCGTCATAGACATCGTTCTCAAAGTCCTGATATACTGCGCCATAGTTTCCTGCATAGCTCTGGATCCAATAGTCGATCATGATGAGCTTACGGTTCGGCACGCGTGCGATGAGTTTCTTGGCAATCGCCTGAGATTTTTCGTCCAGAGGGAAATGCGGACTGATCACATAATAGTCATACTTATCCAATGACGCATCAAGATAGTATGCGAACAGATCAAGATTCTGGTTATGGGTAAGGATAGTTATATCGGCATTGTCGCCCAACTCTTCAGCCAGGGCGTTATACATCTCCTCCTTATACACGCTCAGGTGGTCAAAAAGCACAAGGACACGCGCCTTGGTGGCATCACCTGCTTCCGCCACATAGAATCCCTTACCCTGCTGAGGGATAAGGAGACCTTTCTCACGGAGAATTCCGTAGGTTTTCTTGACGGTTTCCTTGGAGATGCCGAGCTGTGCCGCAAACTCGTTCATTGAAGGAATCTGCTCGCCTGGCTTAAGTTTGCCGGAGCGGATTGCATATTCAAACTGCTCTACGAGCTGCTTGTAGATTGGAGCCTTATCTCCTGTCTCTAGAACTATATTGATACTCATAACAAAAGTTTCGCAAGTGGTGAATTAAAGAAGTTTAAAGGTCGGATCGTCGAAACGAAGTCGCCCTGTCTGTGCTCTGAGGCTCTCATTGAACAGGTCGAATGTATTGTATCCCATTGCACGGAAGATGGTTATCAGAGTAAGACAACGCTCACGGAAGTGGAAGAATTCCCTCTTCTCCTGAGGTGTCCATCCGATCTCCGCAATGGCGAATGCACGCGGATAAAGCATATATTCGGCATGAGCCGCGTATGGGATAAGCTCACACCAGAGATTGCCCTGAAGACCGAGGATATGGTGATGGAACTCAGGTGCAATGCCCTCAAGAGGATCATATTTATACACATGACGGAGCGACTGCATATGTCCCACAGCCTTTGGCTCCTTGCGGATCAGATCCTGGTAATAGTCAAGATATACGTAGCTATTAGGCGACATGATCACGTCGTGACCCTCTGCAGAAGCCTTGATTCCGCCAGGAGTGCCTCTCCATGACATCACCACAGCCTGCGCAGGAAGTCCTGTCTCAACGATTTCATCCCATCCGATCACAGTCTTACCCCTCTCGCGAAGGAAAGCCTCAATACGGCGCACCATATAGCCCTGGAGCTCGTTTTTATGGATCATACCCTCTTCCTTCATCCTCTTCTGGCAGTTTACGCAGACCTCCCAGTCCTTCTTTACAGCCTCATCGCCGCCGATGTGGATATACTTATATGGGAAGAGCTCGATCACCTCCTCAAGCACAGTCTCAAGGAACTTGAATGTGCCCTCATTACCCACGCAAAGGTCCCAAGAGAACGGTCTTGGCTTGCCATCCTCACCCACGCATGCGATCTCGGGATAAGCCCTGTTTACCTCCATGCTGTGGCCAGGCATTTCTATTTCAGGAATGATGTCGATATAGCGCTCGGCAGCATAAGCCACAATCTCACGGATGTCATCCTTTGTATAGAAACCTCCATAGGCCTTCGGATCCTGCGCATTTGTGAACGGATATCCAAGTCCTTCCCACTCATGGTAAGTCTCGCCCACGCGCCATGCAACATGGTCTGTGAGGTTAGGATAAGCATCTATCTGAAGTCTCCATCCTGCCGCATCAGTAAGGTGAAGATGCATCACGTTCATCTTCAGAAGAGCAAGTGCATCAATCTGCTTCTTCACGAACTCCTTTCCCTTGAAGCTGCGCGACTCATCGAGCATGATTCCACGGTGCTGGAAACGTGGATAATCGAAGATTGTACAGTGCTGCACTGTAGCAGCAGGATCAAGAAGGCGGAGCATCTCAAGGGTCTGGCGGCCTCTGAAAGCACCTTCCTCTGTCAAGGCATATATCTTCACACCTTTCTTGCCAATAACAAGTTCATAAGCCTCTTGCTTTGCAAACTCAGGCAGAGCCTCAACTTTGGCAGCGAATGCAGCAGCATTCATATACACCTTCACATCCGAGCCGTCCGGCTTCAATGTATACACTCCCTCGCCTGTAGAGAATTCCACCGGCTCCGGAATAAGTTTATCAGGAGTAGAATATGCTGATACTGAACTTATTGACACAAATAACGATATAGCTATAACGAAAATCCTACGCATTGTTTCCTATGTTTATGTTAATCCTAACAAAGATAGGTAAAAAACACCACACCACAGCACAGTTACAGGCAAATTTCTGCTGAATCGGTTGATTTTTCTTTCCCTATCCGCCACGATGCTCACATGACACCACATCCCGGCAAGCACAAGTACTTAATTATCAGCCACTTCCTAGTTTTACGTGCCGCACTGATGCAGCACGTAAAACCAGCAAGTAATTATGAATCAATAGATTATATTTTCCTTAAAAGAACAGCTTAAGTTAGGGAACAGAACAGCAGAGGGGGAAACAAAAAGCAGCAGCTCCCGAAGGAGCCGCCGCCGTGAATAAAAACTATGTTGAAACAGAAACTGTCGATTAGTTGAGTCTGTAGAGTGCAACACCCATGTTCTGACCCTGGATTGCGATGTAACGTACGCCGTCAACTACTGCTGTTGCGCAGTCACCTACACCGTGACCTGCAGTGCCATTTGCCATTGGTGTGTCGAGGAGGTCGAATGTCACAAGACCAGCCTTAGCCTCAAGAGTACCCTGGAAGTCAGCAGCACCGTTGATGTCCTCGATGATGTTGAGGACTGCATTGTTACGATCTGTAGGAATCTGAACATAAGCGATATAGTTCTTGCCGTTGTGCTCGAAGAAATCATATCCCCATGACTGTGCAAGCTTAGGCTCAGTTCCCCATGCGCTGATAGCGTATGCATTACCAGCTGACTGGTTTACGAAACCGTAAGATACGTTAGATGTAGCAAGGAGAGCTGTTGGGTTGCCGTCACCGTCGTATGAAGCACCTGGATGTGCTACAACCTCACCGATAGTTGCTCCACCCTCGTCAACTGGAACTGAGAATCTACCTGTTGCATAAGCGAGCTCAGGAGTTCCCCAAAGACCAGCAACACCGTCATTCATTGCGATGCGGATAGCAGCATTGTCTTTGCGGCCATAGTCCCAGAACCAAAGCTCACCTGCCTGATATGTACCCTTTACAGTGAACTTGTCACCAAGGCGACGTGTACCGCTGTCGATCACGAAGTAGTTAGGATCTGCATCGATACCGTTTGTCCAGACGTAGACAGTAAGTCTTGCTGTACCGTCACCTGTAGTAAGGTTAGAAGCCACGAGAACGTCCTTACCACCGTTTACTGCAGGATCTGTGTTAGGCATCATTCTTACGCATGAGATAGCGTGAGTACCGTTAGTCGAAACTGATACCTTTGTAGCAACCTTAACATCCTTGACCTGAGTAGGATCAGCGATGCTTATAGCCTTGATTGCACCGTTTCCACCAGCAGCCTGAGCAACATATACATACTCAGAGTCCATTGTCATATTTCTGTCAGCGCCGCCGCCGAATACAGCAGCGATGCTCCATACCTTCTCAGCGAATGGTTTGGCAGCCTCCTGAGCTATAGTCACGCTCATGAGAACCTCCTCAGTACCTTGGCGTACGAATGAAACCTCAGCTTCACGTACCTCCTGGAGTGTATTAGCCTCAGCTACGAAAGTAAGCTCGAATGCAGACTTAGTCTGGGCAAGTGTAAGCCATGCAGCCTCAGCAGGGATAACAACCTCGAAAGGAACGTTTGAAACACCCTTGACAACTACAGAACCACCCTCTGCAGGGATAACCTCGCTTACCTCCTCAACGCTGTATGACTCACCAGAGAAAACAACCTTCTTGATAGAAGTCTTGCCCTCACCGTTGTCAGCGAAAACGAGAAGCTGAGCACCTGCAGCGATGTTTGAAACCTTGATTACCTTAGGCTCGACAACAGCCTCACAAGCTACCGCAAGCACGTCTACAACAGTTGTAGAGTTTGCACCCTTCACCTCGTAAGGGATCTCAACTGAAGTTGCACCTGCCTCAAGACCTACTGTAGTGTTGATTACGAGCTCGAACTTAGCTGCGAGAGGAAGAGCGAAAGAGTCGCCTGGCTGGCCGTTCTCACCTACGAAAGTGAAGATTACAACGCCTGCCTCCTCATCAACAACTACTGAATCGAAGATAGACTTACCTGTAAGAGCACCGATCCAAACTGGCTCAGTCTCACCAGGATATGTTACATAGAGGTTTCCGTCTACGCTTGAGAATACTGGAGTACCCTCGTATACAGGGCAGATCTGCTCACCGTTGATGAACCAGTAAAGAACACCGTCAACATCCTTTACAGTGACTGTAGGAGTCACACCGTCCTTACCTGCCGCACCAGTTGCACCAGTCTCACCAGTGTCACCCTTATCACCCTTGTCACCTTTCTCACCATGCTTTACAACAACAGAAGTACCGTCGCTGAAAGTGATTGTGTAGCCAGACTCATCTGCAAGAGCTGTGTAAGAAACGATGTACTTACCTGTCTTGAGAGCCTCTGCAAGAGTCTTCATTGCTGCTACATTAAGCTCAAGTGTAGCGAGATCCTCTTCAACCTTTGTAAGACGATCGTCAAGATTGTTGATCTGCTCCTTGATAGCAGTGTCATCATAAGCCTCTGGCTTACATGCAGCGAATGCAAGAAGCGCCATGAGAGCGAATAAAACTTTCTTCATAATTGAAAATACGGTTATTGAATTAATATTATTGTATATCCTTTTAGTTGAGTGTGGTGTGCTGTGGTGTAAACCGCGGCAAATATAGCAATAAATTGAATAAGCAATGCGATATTTTAAAATAATTTGACAAGTAAAGTCATAACGGCTAGCAGAATAAGTACGAAAGATATATATTTGTGGGAGCGAAAAGTAAAACGACTTAAATTATAAAAGATGAAAAAGATTGTAAAGATTTTCATTATTGCTGCAATGGCATTCCTTGCAGCTGAAGCGACTGCAGACGCACAGCTTCTCAAGAACCTCATCAACAAGGCCACCTCAAACACAACTGAGACTGAAACTGAGGCAGTTTCAGAAGGAAAAGCCGCAGGAGCTGCTCTCAAAGCCCTCTACAAGCAGTATAAGGCAGACAAGAAGCTTGACCTGAAAAACATCACCAACATGGCCAACCTTGCAACACTTGCAACAAACATCAAGGGTCTCAAGGGAATGTCCAACAAGAGCACATTCTACAAGGACTTTGTAAAAGGCCTCATCAGCGGATCTGACAACCTCGTGAACGAGAAAAACAGCACCTCTGT
>JAFZEP010000073.1 GCA_017560625.1 Bacteroidales bacterium | reverse complement strand
CAGAATGTCTGCGCAATCTACAACTGCGTCCTCGAAGGTCTTTGCATTCTTTTCAACAACGATTGTGTTGCCCGGAATGCTTACCTGCACCTTCACATTCTTGTTGTCATGTTCTGGAAGTAATGACAGCGCTACGTCTACCGCAGTAACAGCGTCATAAAATTTCTCCAGTCTTGAGAATTTCTTCTCAACGAAGTCCAACAGCTTAACGTCTGCATTGAACTTGATCGACTGCACTCTAATCTCCATGTTTACCTCCGTTTTTAGCCCTTGGGTGGGCGGTTTCATAAATATTCTTCAGTCGGGCAAAGCTGCTGTGAGTGTAGACCTGTGTCGTCGCGAGAGAAGAATGTCCAAGCATCTCCTTTATCGAATTCAGATCTGCCTCTTCATTCATCAGTTCGGTGGCCAAAGAGTGTCTCAACACATGCGGGGACCTGCGTCCTGTTATGCCCTTGACGTCTCCAAGCTCACGTTTTACCGTCCTGTCGACATAAGCCGGATAAAGTCGTTTTCCGGTGTATGTAACCAGTAGCGGCGATTTCAAAGATCTCCTCTCATCAGTCAATGTCTCAACTGCTCTCAAATATAATAAAATTTCTTCACTCAGCGAAACAATCAATGGAATTTCTCGCATTTTATTTCCCTTTCCGAGCACTTTCACAACTTTTCGACCAAAATCGACGTCTCCGACATTCAAAGACATCAATTCGCTGCGTCGAAGTCCTGTGCCATAGAGAAGGGATATTATCAGTCTGGCAAGACGCTTTTCGTACATATCCTTGCCTGTTTCAGTGCCGGCGGTCTGCATAAAAGCTTCAAGAAAATCCTCCGAGGCATGTATCTCAGTCTGGGAAAAGTATGCATCCATCGCATCCTTGCGATAAAAATGCGGAAGGCGTTTTTCGACTTTCGGTTTAGGGACGAGGCGCACCGGATTTGACTGCAGGAGACCCTGCTTTACAAGGTAGCGGCAGAATCCGCTCAGAGCGGACAGATGCAGACGTACAGTCTTCGGAACCATCTTCTCATCATCGAGCAGGCGCACTTCATACGAACGGATCTCGGATGTATTCAACGCCTCGATAAGCTGACTATCCGACACATCATCAGTACCGAACACCACTGTCGCAAATTTCCTGATGACGTCACTATAGATCCTGACGGTCCTCGGAGAATAACGCTTGATGTTCTGTACGTAGTCTATGTAACTGTCTGTTATCATTTTACAGGGAACAATCCGATCTCGGCCGCCCTTTCTTTCATGAAAGCATCAGCCGCTTCGAAACTGTTTTCGATGACGCCGTCAAGAATCGCATTCTTGACCTGTTCCTTCAACTGGCCGATAGTGTTGCATGGTGCAATGCCGAAGAGGTCCATGACATAATCTCCCGTGATAGGATTCTTGAAGTTTCTTATAGCATCCTTGGCTTCAACCTCCACGAGTTTAGCCTTTACAAGCTCGAAGTTCGCATGTAGACGAGCCACCTTCTTAGGATTCTTCGAAGTGATGTCGGCATGGCAGAGGAGCATAAGGTCGTCAATGTCGTTTCCGGCATCGAACAGAAGTCTGCGCACAGCAGAATCCGTAACCTCGTCAGTCACAAGTGCGATCGGTCTAAGGTGCAGACCTACAAGCTTCTGCACATATTTCATCTTTTCATTGAGAGGCATCTTCAAGCTCTGGAAGATCTTCGGAATCCACCTTGCTCCAAGAGTTTCATGGCCATGGAATGTCCATCCCAAAGAGGGATCGTACCGCTTTGTTGCAGGCTTTGCTATGTCATGCAGGAGGGCAGCCCAACGAAGCCATACATTTGGCTCCGTGCGGACCTTCGCTACTTCAACTCCGTCTTCGAAAACGTAATCCTTGAGTGTTCCCTCCGCTATCCCCTTCATTTCATACGCCGCTACATTGTCAAGCACCTCAAGCGTATGCGAAAAGTTCTCTTTATGCCCTTTACCTTCAACTGTCTCCACACCCTTGAGTCTGGCAACCTGAGGGAGCATGCATTCAAGCAGGCCTGTCTGCTCAAGAAGTCTGAAGCCGATAGACGGCTTAGGAGTCACAAGCATCTTGTTGAGTTCTTCAACGATCCTTTCCTTAGACAGGATAGCCATCCTGTCGAGATTGCGTCTGATCGAATCGAGCGACTCCTGAACGATATGGAACTGCTGCTGGTCATTGGAAAGTTTGGTCGCGAATCTGACTGCACGGACCATTCTGAGAGGGTCGTCACTGTAGGTAGTGTCAGGATCCAGAGGAGTCCTGATGATGCCGGCAGCAAGGTCGCGGATGCCACCGAACGGATCTACGATCGCTCCGAAGTCTTCCTGCTGAAGGCTGAAAGCCATCGCATTGATCGTGAAGTCTCTTCTGAGCTGATCTTCCTCAAGCGTTCCGTCTTCTACGATAGGCTTGCGCGAATCTCTGTTGTAAGACTCCTTGCGCGCTCCGACAAACTCGATCTCTATGCCCTTGTATCTGAGCATGGCTGTACCGAAGTTCTTGAAGACTGACACGTTGCTGCGCACCTTGGCACCGACAGCCTCAGCCAGCGCAATACCGCTGCCCTCGACTACGATGTCGATGTCTTTGCTCGGCCTGCCAAGGAAGCAGTCACGCACGTAACCTCCGATGACGAAGGCACGTACTCCAAGCTCCTGAGCTGTCTGTGAAACAATTGCAAAGATCGGATGATCCAAATATCCTTGAGTGATTGTAGGCATAATTACATTTCGTTATAGGTCGGGAATGTATTCAGGAAGACATAGCGGCCATCCTGCTTTCCACAGATATAGGTCTTGGTGCCGTTTGTAATGATCATATATTTGACATTCAGCACCATGTTGTATCTTATGGCCTGGTCAAGAACTTCCTGGGTCAGTTCTACTTCAGGTCGTTTGCACTCCACAATGACCATCGGCTGCGCCTTGCGGTCATATACCAATATGTCTGCGCGGAAGTGTTTGTCTCCCAATTTCAGACCAGCTTCGCTCATCATCATGTGCATCGGAACCTGCAGCGTGGAGTTCAACACTCCTATGAACCATTGGCGCACCACCTCTTCGGGAGTACGCGCAACCTCCTTCTTTCTCAGAGGATCCCATATTACTGCATGATCGGCCATATAAATCATACAAAGATAGTCAGATTTTACCTATCTTTGCACAGCAATGAGAAAAAATAACAACACAAAAAGCAAGCTTGAAGTCATCTACGAAGATGACTGGCTGATCGTGGTCGACAAACCGGCCGGAATGCTGTCGATGTCCACAGGAAAGGAAGGAGACGTGACCGCATATTCCATCCTCAGAGATCATTTCGGAAGGGTCTTCATCGTACACAGACTTGACCGTGAAACGTCTGGCCTTCTCGTTTTCGCAAAGGATGAAGAGACCAAGCTCTCGCTTCAGGAAAACTGGAACGAGGCTGTGCAGGAGCGTAAATACATTGCAATTCTGGAGGGTGAGATTTCTGATGACGAAGGCTGGATCGAGAGTTGGCTGTATGAGAACCCCAAATCAATGAAGGTCCACAGCTACCCCATCGACCCACGTGATCTGGAAGCAGCGCGTTCAGGATCATGCAAGATCGCAAAGCGCAACGGTTGGCAGTTCGCAGCAACTCATTGCAAGACTCTGCACAGAGGCAGCATCGAAGGCAAGCCGTATACAAAGATAGAGTTCGAACTGGAGACAGGACGCAAAAATCAGATCAGGGTCCACTCCGAGTGGATAGGCCACCCTATCGCCGGAGACAGAAAATACGGAGCTCAGACCAACCCGCTTGGACGTCTTGCCCTTCACGCACAGACGCTTTCATTCATCCATCCGTGGACAGGCAAGATCATGACCTTCACATCACGCCCACCACGTCAGTTCAGCGTTATTTAAGACAGGAGATTTCTCTGGCTGCAGTCTTTGCCCACGAAATATCTTCTGGTACAGGCTGGGCAGGCTTGTCTTCAAGCATGGCAACGATCTTCTGAGCTATCCGTGGCACAAAGTCATCACCGAGCGGCACGACATTGTCCTTGCCGATAACCTCCGCGATACCGCCGACATCAGATCCTACCACATTAGCACCACATCTCAATGCTTCGGCACAGACGAGAGGCAGACCTTCATTCAAACTCGGCAGCACAAGCACATCGACACAGTTCATAAGGGCAGGCATATCCTCCGCAGCTACATTTCCCAGAAAACTGACTTTATTGCGAGATGACAGGGCCTCCAACTGTTTGCGGAGCTTACCGTCACCTGCTATGACGAAATGTAGCGGAGCATCGTACTGTTCTGATATTGCCTTGAAGATATGAGGCAATGTGAGGACATTCTTCACCGGCACAAGGTTGCCGGCAAATGCAACAACCTTTTCTTCGGCACTTATGCCAAAACGCTCTCGTGACATAAGGCGAGTTTCCTCATCATATTTCACAAAATCCTCGGACACTCCGTTATAGAGAACCTCTTTGCATGCAGTTGAAGTGATTCTTTCAGAAGCAGCCATCAAAGCCTTGCTTACGAAGAAATTGCATTTTGCAGCATCCATTACCTTCTTGGTGTCTTCCCTGATGACATCGACACGCCAAGGATGAGTGTGCACGTCCGAACCGTGCCATGTAACGAGATATGGAGTGCCGAAACGCTGAGCAGCTTCGTAGGCGAAAAGAGCTCCGGTAAATGAATGAGCGATCACATAATCATAGCCCTTGAGGTAATCCACATGAAGAGACATGAACCTCTTGAAAAACAGAGGACGTCTGCCGAATTTCTCAAGAGTCAGGTGATCCAGAATCGAGAACCTGTACCACAGCATCCTGTATGTGACCTCATCAACAGAGACAGTCTCCACCTGTGGCACATAAGAAGTATGACGCAGACGTCTTGTCAACGCATTATCTCTGGAATGGATGCAATAGGCATCCACCCAGCACTCCCCTGTCCCAAGCAGACCTTTCACGCGGTTATGTACAGCATTGAAAAGCCCCTTTCTGTCAAAAGGGCTGCTCTCGAATATGACAGCGACACGAAGCATGTGAGGTTACTTGTCTTTTCTGAACAGTGAACGTACTTTAGAAATAACCTTATACATTCCGACAGAGAACTTTGGTTTATTGATCCTATATAGGATCAGATTAACAACCTGTCCGGGACGAAGCGAGAAGATGCCAAGACCCTTGTCCTGGTCCATAAGTGAGTATACCCATGATATCGTCTCAACAGTCAGCATCTCTGATTTTCTTGTCGCGAAGATATTGAGTATGCGGCAAAGATAACGTCCGATGACATCCTTTCTATATAACTGCTGAACAGCTTTTACAGAAGGATACAGCTTACACAACTCGTCCAGGATCTTTATATATTCAGGCAGGAACAGCATGAGCTTGGCTATGTGGCCGTCTGAGGATCTGTCGAAGCCAAGAGAGCCCTCGCGCTTATGATAGGCATACACAGCATTCGGCACGGTCAGAGCAGACTGAACCTTGGAAAGAACCTCAAACACGAAAAGTTTGTCCTCTGCATAGTTCAAAGACTCATTGAATCGGATCTTACGTATTGCCTTGGTCCTGAAAAGTTTAGCCCATGGAGCATCAAGGAGTTCGCAGTTGCGTGTTATGTTTTCAGCAAAGAATCTTTGATACTCTTCGCCCTTGTATGAGAATGAGCGAACAGGCTTCACCTCCTTGCTCGGCACACCGCATGTAAGCACTCCATAACCTCCGATCACGACATCCTCTCCCCTTACAGAATCCACCATGTTTTCAAGCGCATAAGGCAGAAGTGCATCATCGGCATCAAGGAACATGACATATTCGCCCTGAGCCATGTTGATGCCGGCGTTCCTTGCAGCACTTACACCCTTGTTAGGCTGATGCAAAGTCACAAAACGAGGATCTGTACTTGAATACCTGTCACAGATGAGCGAAGACGCATCAGTACTTCCGTCATCGACGAGGATCACCTCATATGACGAAAACTCCTGATCCAGGATGCTGTGCAGACAGCGGTCCAGATAGTCCTCCGCATTATAGACAGGAACAACGATACTGATTTTCACTTTATCCATAACTCCGCAAATTTACCTATTTAAGATTACTCTTCAAAAATCCGAGACACTCCTCACGTCTCTTCTGCAAAACGCCCTCCACTGACATCCAATCAGGCTCTTCGAGGAAGTATTCTCCATCATCTTCCGGATCGATGCCCTGCACCAGCCTCTGATCTAGACCGAACATCTCAGTCAGCGACTGAAGACGCGCTAGTCCCCTGCTCGTATTGCCCACCGCTATGAACCTTTTATGGAAAAGGACCGCAAGGACACATCCGTGGAAAGAATCCGTCACCACAAAATCCGCATCGGCAAACCCTGCCAGCCACTGCTCAAGAGCAGGCACAACCCTTTCCTCAAGAGGCAGCCCTCTGTCATAAGGCCTAACTGAAACATCATGGACCTCAAACCCGCCTGCGCGCGAAATGAAATCCACTACAGAGCGTTTATGAGCCGAGTCATCAAGCATGTACGTCACAAGCTTCCCTTTCGCCGGATGCTCCTCAGCTGAAGATGCCATGTCTCTGTACGCCTGTACATCAAGAAGCATTACAGGATCAAGAACATGCGTAACATCCTCTCTGTCAAACCACTCCGAGCACATCCTCACGCCAGACTCTTCACGTACCGAAACGGCATCGAAAGAGGACAGAAGGTCAGCACACACACTAAGTTTCTCGCTCTCATATTCAAGCTCAGACGTACCGAAAGAAGCGGCATATGCAATCCTCTTTACGTCCCAACCCTTTGCAAATGCAAGAAAGGCATTTTCTACATCTGGGAAATATCTTGGGCGCCACACCTGGTCGCTGCCTACCACAAAAGCGTCATACTCGCCTTCCTTTAACTGACTGAAAGACCTTACAACACGCGGGGCAATTCTTTCGCTGATAAACTTCTCAGTATTGGCACCAACCACCGGGAATTCTTCCCTGAAGCGTCTTTCACGGAAGATCTCCGGAGCAGCCGAACCTTTGAGCATACGCACCAGCATCCTTCGTGCATAGACAAAAGGCGCCTTGAAAGGTTTCGGACCAGGCATCTTGTCCTCAAGATCGAGTACACAAACCTCGTGACCGATCTCAGTGAGGCATCTCTTCAAAGCAAAAGCCTGAAGAAGTCCACCATAATTGGTGTGAAGCGGCAATGTTATTATAGCTACCTTCATTTGATGACCCTCCTTTTCATTGCAGACAAAACGGATCTGACTTTTCTATATAATCGCACCGGCAACGGCCTCCTGATTACATATTTCTTAAGATGTCCATAGACATCGACCCCTGCAACACCAAGGCCTTTGAAGAACTCTTCGCGTTTTTCAGGCACCGGATGACTTTTGGAGAAGCCTCCGTTCTCAACCATCACAGCCTCCACCTGCACCTCGCGCACGAATTCAGCCTTAATGCGTGACATATATGCTCTTCCCTTTTCGGAATTCACCATCACTCCTGACACGCCTATGTCATCATTCATTTCCGGCACCGATGATGCCACACTCCACAGATCTGCCAAAGTAATATCGCTGCCACTTCGTCCTTCGCGAGCCTGACATGCATAGCATGAAGGACGAAGCGTCATGCCCTGCATGAACAGAGCCATATATGGATCATCTTCAGCACTTACACTTCTGACAACCTGCCCTTCTGGACCGAAGCAAGTCATCGCATAATGGCGCCAACCTCTTGATTTGTCTCTGAAACGCACTGAAGCAATCTCCGAATGCGCCCTGTCCTGAAGAGACTTCATATACATTTCCCACAGTCCCGGACCAGGAACTCCATGGCATGCTGTGTCTACAGTAAGCAGATTATCATAATCCTTCGCCAGATAATGCTTCAGGCCAGCAATCTGGCATGGAGTGCCGCTGAACAGCACCTTACGGCCGTCCTTAAGGTATTGCTCCGTATCCATATATGACGAATACGGATCGCTCTGAACGTATTTGGAGCCTCTCATCCTCTGCACTTCCTCCATTGTCTCGGCCTCAGCATGTCCGACAATCAGATCGCGCTCCATGACCGCACCAAAGACAACACCACCTTCATCCATCACCACCTTCGCGAGAGCCGGGAACACACCTCCAGAAGATGACCCTCCGACATATTCTTCACATCTGACTGCCATTGCCGTCAATGGTTCTGATGCTGCATACTGATTTTTGACCGGACACACAGCGTCGCACTTGCCGCAGCCAATACAACGGTCAGGATTGGCAACAGGATAGTCAAAGCCCTCTTCCCTGTCGCGGCGCATTACAATGCACTGCGCCGGACATGCATTTACGCACGCCGTGCAACCGCAACACTTCGATTTGTCAGAAATCACTATCATGAATCCCTCCTTTTTGTCAAAAGGCCTTTGACCATATCACGTTCTTCACTGTTCATTCCAATCACATACACTGCAGCTGCTGCCCAAAGCACGCACACAGCAACACTGCTCAAGATTCCCCATATCGCCTCAGGCTTGACCATCTCGAAAAGAACAGGCACAACTGCAGCGCACGGCAGTACAACAAAGACTGACTTGACATAGACAGACTTTATGAATTCTCCGACAGGGAATCCTGTCGCACGGCTCAACATCACAAGCCTTGCCCAAAGGCACACCTGCGAGAGCGCAATGGCCACAACCGCAGTCACCTCAGGTGCGGCACCCATCTTAAGGAAGATATATGAAACCGGAATATTCAGAAGCTGGATTCCTCCTACCACAAGCTGATAGTTTCTGATACGTCCCGTTGCAAGCATGGCTGTGATCATCGGATTGGACAGCGACTCACTGAGTGAGAAAATGAGCAGAAGGCGTACAAACAGAACAGTATGGGCAGGCACCTCTGTAAGCCACAAGGCCAGTATAGCCTCCGTGTTCAGGAGGAGAGGCAAGACAAGAAGCACAAGAAGATAGAAGGACATGCGCGAAGATTTGCGTACAAGTGAGAACATGTAGCCCAGTTCTCCGGCCGCATAAGACTTGGTGATCTGCGGATTTACGGCAGTCATGAAGTTGGTGACAAAGCTCTGCACCGCTCCGTTAAGCTGCATTGCGATTCCTCGTGCCGCATTTACCGCAGGACCTGTGAAGAGGTTTACAAGGATGTTTCCTCCCTGATCTCTAAGTACACCCGACGCAACACCAACAAAATTCCATCCGGCAAATGCGAACATCTCACATGTAAGTTTTCTATCAAAGACAGGGCGGTAGCGGCACTCCTCGAAATTCATGCGGCAATATATCACATACGCCATCCTGACGACTATGACTGTCACCGACATATATGCAGCATAGAGAACAAGCCTGTCTCCTGCCGAATGTGCCACAAGAAGAGCTGTCGCAAGTCTGAGCAGAGCATCCAGAATGCCGATTCCGGCATAGGCAGACATCCTTTCATGCGCTGTGATGGATGCCATCTGAGGCACGCTCATGAGATTGATGACGAATGCGATCAATGAGAAATGCAACACACACTGAGCTGCAGGTATGCGGTCGGGAGAGATCGTCATCTCATTACTGATGAACCACATTCCTATCGGCTCGGCCAGCAGCACGACAATGATTCCCAAAGCAAGCTGAATGTTTACAGCAGTAGAATAGACATTATTGAGACGGGCCCCCTCGCCCTTACCCATCTCGAAAGTAATGAAGCGCTGCACCGCAGAATTAAGGGCTCCGGAAATGATAGTGAACATGGCGACAACGCCACCCACTACGCTATATACACCGAAATCGGTCTCGCCGAGAGCCTCAAGCACAACGCGCGAAGTGTACAGACCCACCAGCATCAGGACAAGCATCCTGACGTATAGCATCAAAGTATTCCTCGCTATCCTGGTTCCCCTATGTACATTCGTATCCATAATTTACAAATATACACAGAACTTGCGAAATATCGCAGGATTGCGAGGAATACTTTACGATTTATAGACCAAGCTTGGAAAGAGCCTCAAGGCACTTGATTCCGTCTTTCTTGGCGACAGTGTAGCCCACTCGCTTACGGTCAGTGATACGTTTCGGGAGCTGATCCTTTTTATCAGCAGGAACGACATTGGTTCTGACAAGCCTGTCGTATGTCACATCAAACAGTCTCTGGCCCGGCTCACCGATGTTACCTTCCTGGATATCAACGACTTCCTGAAGCCTATGACAAGGCTCTCCCTTGACTTCATACTCCTGATACAGGACATCTCCGTTCCTCACCGGCGAAGCGAAGACAAGACGCGCGCCATCGTAACGGCTATAGGCCTTCGACTCATCCTTGTCGAGAATCCAACTCATAGGCACCTTTGTTACCGTAGCATCGTCATACACCAAAAGCAGATAGCCTTCCAGTTCTTCCTGGTGCACAGCCAATGTCAGCATATGCGAATCCTCCTGATAGTTGTCGGTACGCTCGATCATATACTTTCCTCCATGCATGAAGTGCACATACGATTCTGCATATTCGAAGCCTTCTTCATATGCGTGCAGAAGATTGTTTCTCAACGTACCGGTAGCGATCTCAGAGCGCTTAGGAGCAGGCAGCTCCTGCGGCACAGCTTCTACGCGAACCTCAGCCTGCACTTCAGCTGCAGCAGCCTCAGTTTCTGCAGGCACTTCGATGCCCCTCTCCCTCATAAGCTGTCTGTACTCGGCAGGACGGTTTGTGAGGAATGTATCAAGGTAGGTCTTGTCCACCTGTCTGCTTGAAGATCCCTGTCTCTGGTAGTATTTGCCGGCAAGCTTGACAGGGTGAGCGCAAGGCTGAACTTCCAGGATATAGATATCCCTTCCTCGCGCATCGTCATCGAACCTGCCATCTACGCAGTGGCTCGCCTCCTGGCCCAGCTGCTGGACGATCTGGTTGCGGACATAGTTGTCGTACTTGTCTCTGCTGTCCCTGAAGTATTCGTGCTTCATATCCTCCTCAAGGCCCTCGCCTCCACCAGCGTCGTTCACACCCAAATAAAGAGTTCCGCCTTTATGGTTCAGGAACGCACAGAGTTCCTTCATAATATTCCTGGTCTGCTTCTCGATGTCAGGCTTCATTGCATTAGGCGGATAAACAATGCTGGTCTTGAACTCGACGAGCTCACCTTCACCCTTGTCATAGGTCTTGAAGTAGGCATCCCTGCCTTTGAGCTTGAGAAGTTCCTTTATAGCCTGCTTGAGCTCATCAGTGTCAAGTCCGGAGGCCGCAAGAACATTGTAGGAATACACAAGAGATGCAAGCTTCCTCTGACTTTCATCAGGATCGTTACGCGAAAGATCAAGAAGCCATTCGTTGTTCTCTCCTCCCATGTAGCTGACAGCAAGAAGTCTGTTGAACTGATGACGCAGGTTGTAGTTGGTGTTCAGGAGATCTTTGTTGACAGCCTGGAGATTCTGAAGCTTATCATCATCGACGTCGTTGGTGACTGCGAATTTATGCAGCATCTGCGCCACTTCCATCAATCCCTTGTATGAACGCGCCCTGGTATCTGCTCCGATCATCCGGGAGAGCACCATCGCAAAACCTAAGTAGTTATAGCTCACATGGATATCATCCTCCACCGAAGCCACTTCATCAATTATATTGAGCAGCTCTACCACATGCGACCTCTCCATCATGACTTCATTCGAAACCGACTCTGACGAATCCTGCATATACACATCGTAGGCAAGCGTAGAGATGAGGGAGCAGAAAGCCTCATTAAGAGTGAATCTGTTGTCAGACTGGCAGCTGTACTCCGCCTGAAGGAAGCCATTCATGAACCACTTGTTCCTGTCTTTAAGCAGAACCTTGATGTGGTCACCTGGCTGAAGGTAGACTTCCATGGGACTGAAAGTGGCATACACCGGCATTCCGTCCTTGCTGACCGCGAGGAAAGAGCAGTCACTGAGCATCTTTCCCACCTCACAGTCAAGATGGAAGTCCGGCTTCTCATCGCGGATGTAGTCACTCACAAGCTCCTTCATATCCATGATGCACACGTTGTCTTCTGTCTTGTCTATAACCTTCATCTCAAGAAGATAAGGATTGCCGTGCTCGTCCCTGAAATTCGCTATTGTCGGCTCCGGGAAATAGGCCACAATGCCCGGCTCACCGTCATCGCCCCTGGCACAGATGATACCTTCACCTACAAAAGACTTCTCCTCATCTTCTATGCGGCAATAGAATTTGTTGGGGTCGTTCTCGTCCTGCTTGTATACATATGCAAGAGTCAGCTCACCCACATCTGGGATCGACTTGACCTTGGTCTCCTTCTTCCTGATTACACGCTCCGCCTTGAAGAGTCCTTCTTCCACATTCTTCCAGAGCTTCTGATTGCACTGCATCAGGTCAATTCCTTTCTGCCTATACGGAATTCTGACATGCTGCTTTTCAAGCATGATGTCCAGTCCATGCCAAAGGTTCACATCATCATACAATGCAGATTTCAGAGTCTGATCGACATCAGGGGCAATCGAAATCCTTCCGTCTTCTATACAGAGCACCATATCTTTCGAACGATAGATCGCCTTGCGAGTCCTGTCCACCTCCTGGCTTCTGCCCCAGTTGTCAAGGAGGTAGTAAAGCCTGTCTGGAGTGGCAGTGTCTGCAAGTCCATAACCGACTCTTCTCCTATACAATCCCTGAAGCGAATTCAAGGACATGTCAGCCATTCGCCTCTTGTTTGCAAACTGAAGATGCGACGCATACCTGTACATCATAGACCTGTTGAGAGGGATGTCTATAAGCTCCTCATCCTCGTCAGCCAACAGCAGCTGAATTGCAAGCGCCTGGAATCCCTTGTAGTAGTACTCGACCTTGTCCGGGGACTGAGCCACAAGGATCTCATTGCGTTTTATGTAAGTCTCAAGCTGCTTTATAAGCTCTGTCCTGAAAGGTTCCTTTTTCCAATGAACCAGATCGTGGCTTCTGACTACATCGAAAAGGTCATTGATCATTGTTCCCATCAGGTCTGGCTTGATCCTGAAGATGTATGTCGCCACACAGAAATGCTTGGTCGGATGATACAGAAAGCCGGAGTTCTTCAGCTTGAAGAATATGTCATTGATGTACTCTGTCTCCTTTTCGTCTGCAATAGTCTGAAGGGCTGTCCTGACATAACCCATGTGCTCAATGATCATCGTCATCCTATCCTGAAGAACATTGACCTCATCTTCAGCACATTTGGCAAGCAGATCGCTCTTTTCAATCACGTCCATGCAGCATCCGCGCACATCGCATAGAAAGGATTCCAGATCCTTCTGTTCACGATAGATGGAGGTCTGCGAAATCACCCACTCATAGCACTTCACATCAAAAGGATCATCCATTCCATCATACAGGATAAGGTCACAGAGGCTGTCGATGTCCCACTCCCTCTCTACAAAAAGGCCTTTCAGATATTTCTTTGAAATCGAGAACGCACTGTCACTTTCATCCAACTGTTCGCGAAGGGTCACATAGGGGCGCGCGCCCTCAGTAGACATAACAGTACATAGAAGCTGCTTACCTTTGAAGAAGGAGTACTTTTCAGCACCATAAAGATATACGACAAAACCGCAGTCATCAACCAGCTCGTACACGCCGGCAGACTCCCTCAT
>JAFZEP010000072.1 GCA_017560625.1 Bacteroidales bacterium | reverse complement strand
ATATTGGAAAAAGAGGGCATCTGTTTACATTTTGATGCCGAAGATAGCAAATTCATCTCAAAAAAACGACAATTCGTCGGATTCTTCTCACAATTCGTCACATGAAATGTTCATCTGTTATATATAATGGTTACATTAGCGGACTTTTGTACACAGCAAACAATAACCAAAAAATAAAACAATGCAAAAACGTAATTTGACCTTTTGGCAGCTTTGGAATCTGAGCTTCGGATTTTTCGGAGTGCAGATCGCTTATTCGCTTCAGAGCGCCAACATCAGTCGTATTTTTGCGACGCTTGGTGCGGATCCGCACGATCTGAGCTTCTTCTGGATTCTCCCACCTCTTATGGGACTCCTTGTTCAGCCGCTTGTGGGTAAGTACAGTGACAGGACATGGACTCGTCTTGGCCGTCGCATTCCTTATCTTTTCCTTGGATCAATCATCGCAATCCTCGTGATGTGCATGCTTCCGAATGCAGGTAACTTCGGTCTCGCAGTGAGCGGTGCCATGATGTTCGGACTCATTTCGCTTATGTTCCTGGATACATCGATCAATGTTGCAATGCAGCCGTTCAAGATGCTTGTTGGAGACATGGTGAACGAGGAGCAGAAGGCAAAGGCTTATTCTATCCAGAGTTTCCTCTGCAATGCCGGTAGCCTTGTGGGATACCTCTTCCCGATCATGTTCGCAGCTTTCGGTATCGCTAATGTGGCAGCCGAGGGACAGGTTCCTGACACAGTGAAGTTCGCGTTCTACATCGGAGCAGCCATTCTTATCCTTTGTGTGCTTTACACAACAGTCAAGGTGAAGGAGATGCCTCCAAAGGAGTATGCGGAGTTCCATGGTATCGACCCTGAAAAGAAGGAGGAGAAGGCTCCAAGCATGTTCGTCCTTCTCAAGAACGCTCCTAAGGCATTCTGGACTGTGGGTCTTGTACAGTTCTTCTGCTGGGCGGCATTCCTCTACATGTGGACATACACAAACGGAGCTATCGCTGAGACTTGCTGGGGCACAACAGACGTGGCTTCTGAGGGATATCAGCAGGCAGGTAACTGGGTTGGAGTGCTCTTCGCTGTACAGGCGGTAGGTTCTATGCTCTGGGCTCTTGTGATCCCTAAGTTCAAGAATCTCAAGACTGCATATGTTGTCAGCCTCCTCATCGGAGCAGTCGGCTTTGCATCTGTATTCTTTGTGCACAACCAGTATGCTCTCCTCGTGTCATTCGCTCTTGTAGGAGCTGCCTGGGCTGCAATGCTTGCACTTCCGTTCACTATCCTTACCAACTCACTTTCAGGTGAGCACATCGGAACATATCTCGGCCTCTTCAACGGTACAATCTGCCTTCCGCAGATCGCAGCCGCAGCTTGTGGCGGACTCGTTCTCAGCTTGGTAGGTGGAGCTCAGGTGAGCATGTTCATCGTTGCCGGAGTTCTCCTTGTGCTCGGAGCTGTGGCAGTGAGATTTGTAAAGCTTAAATAATCCAATGACAAATAGGATTAATCATAATACAAACAAAACAATCTACTAACCAAAAAAAATTCTTATGAATAGAATCATGACACTATGCGCATCCTTTGTGCTTTCATGCATCATGGGTGTGTCAGTATTCGCCCAGGGCGGATACGAGGTGAAGGGTGTAGTTGTTGACGCAATCGGTCCTGTCATCGGTGCTACAGTCATCGAGCAGGGTACCACTAACGGTACTTCAACCGGTATCGACGGCGACTATGTCCTTGCTGTTTCTAGTGCAAATGCCGTTGTAGAGATCAGCTGCATCGGTTATGCAACACAGACTTTCGTGGCTTCTCAGCTTCCTAAGACCGTGACTCTCTCTGAGGATACAACATTCCTCGATGAGGTTGTCGTAATCGGTTACGGTACTGTTAAGAAAGAGGACATGACCGGTTCGATCACTGCAATCAAGAATGAGGAACTCAACCGTGGTGCAGTGGTTTCGACTCAGGACATGCTTAAGGGTAAGGTTCCAGGCCTCCTCATCACTCCTGGTGACGGTGGTCCAGGTTCAGGATCTACAATCCGTATCCGTGGTGCCGCTTCCCTCAACGCATCTAACGACCCTCTCATCGTAATCGACGGCGTTCCAATCGCTCGCGAGGGTGGTTACGGTATGTCAAACCCTCTTGATATGATCAACCCTAACGACATCGAGTCATTCACTGTCCTCAAGGATGCTTCTTCAGCAGCTATCTACGGTTCACGTGCATCAAACGGTGTCATCCTCATCACTACAAAGAAGGGTAAGACAAGCCGTCCTCAGGTTTCATACAGCGGTAGCATCAGCGTTCAGACAAACTCACGCCAGCTCCAGGTTATGGATCCAGAGCAGTTCCGTGGCTTCATCAAGGATACATACGGAATCTACTGGGAGAATGGTCAGCTCATGGGTGACACTTCAACTCCTGCAGGCAAGGCGATTGCAGCCCGTCTGAGCGAGAAGATGAACGTGAACTACCAGGACATCATCTTCCAGACAGCTATCACTGACGACCACAACGTCAGCTTGAGCGGAAACGTGAAGGACCGTATGCCATACCGCGTGTCTCTCGGTTACACTGACCAGCAGGGTACACTCGTAGGTTCTACATATGACAAGGGAACTCTCGATTTCAGCCTCTCGCCAAACTTCTTCGACAAGCACCTCACTCTTAACGTGAATGCAAAGAGTGTGTACACATACTCAAACTACGCAGACAGCGGTGTTGTAGGTAATGCAGCATTCTTCAACCCTACTCAGGATCCATATTTCCGCAATGAGGACGGTACTGTTGACAAGACTACAACAAACGGTTACTTCAACTATGGTTCAGGCCGTGGCGAGAACTTCACTCCTAACACCCTCCTCGGTGTAGGTCCTATGTCTCAGCTCTACGACCGCATCAGCTATGGTTCATCACTCCGTATGATCGGAAGCATCGGTCTCGACTATAAGGTACATGGTTTCGAGGCTCTCCGTTTCAATGTGAACGCTTCTACAGACATATCACAGTACTCGAACAGAAACGGTTCAGTTGTAGGTTCATACCAGGCTTGGTCTGACACTGAGAACCGTGGTAAAGGTCAGTACTCTGAGGAGTGGCAGTTCCGCGGAAGTGCAGCTCTTGAGGCTTATGCAAATTACAACGAGACTTGGGGAATCCACAACCTCGATGTAATGGCAGGTTACTCATGGCAGCAGTTCTACGGTGCAAACCGCAGCATTTCTTACTTCAATGTGACTAACGAGATGAAGCTCAACGCAGGCGAGACTGCTGAGACACGCTACCCTACATGGGAGTGGGAAAGCTTCCTCGTATCATTCTACGGACGTATCAACTACTCACTTGCTTCGAAGTATCTCTTCACTCTCTCACTCCGTAGCGACGGATCTTCACGCTTCTCTCCTGCAACTCGCTGGGGTATCTTCCCTTCAGGTGCATTCGCATGGAACGCAAAGGCTGAGGACTTCCTTAAGGACGTGAAGGAGCTTTCACAGTTGAAGGTTCGTCTCTCTGCAGGTATGACAGGTCAGCAGGACGGTATCGGCGAGTATGCTCACCTTTCACGTTACGGCCTCTCTACAGACGTTTACCACCAGCAGTACATGGGTAACGCAGGTTGGTCATTCATGTGGACTCCAGGCGCTTACGATCCAAACATCAAGTGGGAGACTACTACAACTTACAACGTCGGAGTCGACTTCGGATTCCTCGGTGACCGCATCACTGGTAACATCGACGCTTACCTCCGCAACACTGACGACCTCCTCAACAACGTGCTTACCCCAATGGGTTCAAACTTCGGTAACACCGTTCTTACAAACGTAGGTTCAATGCAGAACAAGGGTCTCGAGTCCGCACTCAACGTAATCCCTGTTCAGACTAACGACTGGCATCTCTCTATCGGTGTGAACGGAACATTCCAGGACACTAAGTTCACTAAGCTCAACGCAACAGACGACAAGAACTACTACATCCAGACTTCAGGTATCTCACACGGTACAGGTTCTTATGTAGGACGTCACCAGGTGGGTTATGCTCCATATTCATACTGGGTGTTCAAGCAGCTCTACGATGAGAAGGGCATGCCTATCCAGAACGCTTTTGTTGACCTCAACGGAGACGGCACAATCAACAATGACGACCGCTACTGCGCAGGTGACCCTAACCCTGACTTCTACTACGGTCTCAACTTGAAGCTCTCTTACAAGAACTGGGACTTCGGCTTCAACGGCCACGGTTCATTCGGTTATAAGGTATTCAACGACTTCGCATCAAATCACTCTACAGCTTATTTCGATGTGAACGCAGGTAACCTTCCTAACTTCGCAACTGCAGTAACCAGAACAGGCTTTACTCAGATCAGCGGTGACTACCAGTTCTTCTCAGATTTCTATCTTGAGGACGCTTCATTCTTCCGTCTTGACGACATCAACCTTGGTTATACATTCAAGGAGATCGGCAAGTGGGGTGGCAACATCCGCGTAGCTGCATCATGCCAGAATGTATTCGTTCTTACTAAGTACTCAGGTATCGACCCAGAAATCAACAGCACAAACGGTGTTGACAAGACATTCTGGCCAAGACCTCGTACTTTCTCAGTTCGTCTTAACGTAAACTTCTAAT
Organism: Bacteroidales bacterium; assembly: GCA_017560625.1. GTDB lineage: Bacteria > Bacteroidota > Bacteroidia > Bacteroidales > UBA932 > Cryptobacteroides. The sequence continues at coordinate 1,069 of JAFZEP010000072.1, read as the reverse complement.
CGGGGAGGAAAATGAAAATGAATTTCAAGAGAATATTTTCTGCAGTAGCAGCTGCTGCAATGCTTACAGCCTGCGTCGGTGACCTCAACACTATTCCGTTGAACAAGACCGATGTGACTTCTGAGACAGCATATGGTGCTGACGAGCAGGGTTATGTGCAGGGTCTTGCTAAGATCTATTTCCAGCTGACATCAAACAACACACAGGACCTTCAGGTTGCTGACGGTGGTGCTTCGGAGTTCATCCGTGCATTCTGGTCGACTCAGGAGGTTACCGCTGACGCTGCAAAGTGTGCATGGGGTGACGCATGGGTAAACGACCTCAACAACAACACTTGGAAGGGTGACGTTCTTAACGATGCTGTTTACGCAGTATACGTACGTACTCTCCAGGGTATCGCTTATGTAAATGAGTATCTTCGTCAGACAACAGACGCAAACCTCGATCTCCGTGGCTGCTCTGCTGACGTGAAGGCTAAGGTTCAGGAGTTCCGCGCTGAGGCACGTTTCCTCCGTGCATACTTCTACTGGGCTGCAATGGATACATTCGGACAGGTTCCTTTCTCGACAGAGAACACTCAGTTCGGTGGTGGATACAACCCTCCACAGCAGCCACGTGAGTATGTTTTCAACTACATCGTAGAGGAACTCAACGACCTCGCTTCAGATGCCAGCGCAATGCCTGCAGCTCAGTCAAACTATCCACGTGCTGACAAGGGATCGGTTCTTGGTCTCCTCGCTCGTGTATACCTCAATGCTGAGGTTTATACAGGTAAGGCAATGTGGGCTGAGGCAAAGGCAACTTGCGAGAAGATCTACGGTCTCGGTTATTATGCTCTTGCTCCTACTCACGCTGAGCTTTTCCGCGGTGACAACGGTGAGAACGCTGACGCTAAGAAGGAGTTCCTCTTCGCAGCTTCTTACGATGCTGAGAACAACCAGTCATATGGTGGAACAACATACCTCACTCTTTCTACTCTCTCAGGTGACGACGGCGCTGTAAACATCACTGGTATCAACGGTGGTTGGGCAGGTAACCGTGTTCCTTACGAGTATGTAGCTAAGTTCTT
>JAFZEP010000071.1 GCA_017560625.1 Bacteroidales bacterium | reverse complement strand
TTCAGACAGTTCGTGGAAGGCATTACAGACCCGTCGATATCGATGTGGATCCTCATCTCAGGCAACCTGCTGAACATTGTGGGCAACTACGTGCTCATTTATGGTAAACTCGGATTCCCGGAGATGGGACTCATCGGAGCCGGATGGAGTACGATGTTCTCAAGAATATTCATGTTTGTGATGTTTGTGCTTGTTTTCCTCTTCAGACCTTCATACAAGGCATATAGAAAGGGATTCAAACGCATGTGGGTGCTTCCGAACAGACTCATCAGAATCACGAAACTTGGAGTTCCTATCGCTTTGCAGCAGGGACTAGAGGCTGTCACATTCAGTCTTACAGCCATCATGGTCGGCTGGCTTACAATGAATACGACTGAGAATATGGCTGCCCATCAGGTGGTGATTGCAATTTCCACCATCAGTTTCACCACATATCTGGGATTGGGATCGGCGACAGCCATCCGCACCAGCTTCTATAAAGGTGCAAACGACTGGGTACAGGTGCGTAAGACAACTGTAGCAGGTATCCATCTGGGACTCATAGTCTCAGCACTTACATGCCTTGCGCTGTATATCTTCAGAAATGAAATCAGCTTTGTATTCTCTGATAATGAGATGGTTTCGCAGATAGTAATCAGTCTGCTTCCGATCCTGATGCTGTATCAGTTTGTGGATGGAGCACAGATCGTCCTTGCGAATGCTCTCAGAGGATTGTCCGACGTGAAATCGATCATGTGGATCTCTTTTGTCACAAACTTCCTCATAGCAATCCCTGCAGGTTACATTCTGGGATTCATTTTGGATATGGGCATCAAGGGAATCTGGTTCGCTTATCCGATCGGTTTCGTATTCTCAGTGGCACTTCTTGGAATCCGTGCCCACAAGCTTATGAAGCGCAACTAAGATCTGTGGCGCTTGTTCTGATGCATTACTACAACTGTCACGGCTACGAGAATCAGCAGGATGCCGATGATTGATCGTGGGAAGAGGTTTTCATGAAGGAAGACGACTCCCAGGACGACTGCTGTGACAGGCTGGAGTGCTCCAAGGATCGATGTGAGGGTAGGGCCGATGCGTCGTACTGCCTTCACACCGGTAAAGTTGGAGATCATTGTAGACCATAAAGCCAGTCCCAGCACCATAAGACAGCTCTTTCCGTCAGGAATCATGGTCAGTCTGCCTTCAAACGCCACTGCATATACTATAAAGTAGAGTGCACTCAGCAGCATTACCCATGTGGTGAATTTCACGACCTCTATCTTGTCTGCCCTCAGACGCTTCATCAGGATGTAATAGGCTGCAAAACTGAATGCGGATATGATGGAGCAGGTGAGTCCAAGGGTTGTGTTTCCGCCTTCCACAACAAGACTGTCTCCTGAAGCAAGCAGATATACTCCGAATATGGATACGGCAATTGCGCCTATGTCTACAAGAGACTTGTGTTCTCCGAAGATGAACATCATGCAGAGCGCTACTATGACAGGATACATGAAGTTGATCGTAGAGGCGATGCCGCTTGATATGTTTGCGTATCCGATGAGCAGAGTTACCGAGGTGAGTGCGCGCAGTGCGCTAAGCAGAATTATCTTCCATGTCTCGTCGAATGAACTTGGAAGAAGGGTCTTTTTCTTGCAGAAAGCATAGACCATCAGCACTAGTCCGGCGATGCCCCAACGGTAGGAAAGTATGTCGGAATTGGTAAGTCCTGCAGCGATGAGAAAGAGGCTGAAAAGGGGAGAAAAACCAAAGGATGCAGATGACAGAACAGCATAGAAAATGCCGTTTATCCTGATCCTTTTCTTCTTTTTCTCATATATTTGCTGATGTGGCGTCATTTTCAGCATATTTTCGTTAAGTGGTTAATAGTCAGTAGTTTAGGTTCTTTATAAAATTTGCTTATTGTTTACAAGATTTAAGTAACAAAAATGTTTCAGTCGTAAACAAAAATGTTTTATGAGTTAATATTTATAGACTTAGCTCGTTTACAATAGTTTTCCTCAAAATGTTGAGTGCATTGGCTGCAAAGCGCTCAATATTGCGTTTTCGGTCACCTTTAAAGACCATTCTGTAGGTCTTTGTTTCCTTCGGTGAACTCACACCTATCCACACTGTGCCGACCGGTTTTGCGTCGCTGCCGCCGCCTGGTCCTGCAATGCCCGATGTCGCTACAGAGAAGTCGCTTCCGTTTAAACGCCTTACTCCTTCTGCCATAGCAGCCACGCATTCGCTGCTTACAGCACCGTATTTTGCGATGATTTCCTCTGGTACTCCAAGCACTCCTGTCTTGACACTGTTGGCATATGATGTCACAGAGCCAAGGAAGTACGCAGATGATCCTGCAACAGATGTGAAAAGCGCTGCAATTGTGCCTCCGGTGCATGATTCTGCTGCGCTGACAGTCTTTCCTGCAGAGGCAAGCATGCGGCCGATGCATTCCTGAAGCGTATCATCTTGGTCGGAGTACATATATTCGCCCAAAACAGGCCTTAAACGGGCCAATTCCGCCTCGATACGGGCTTCCTGATGCTCGCGGACACCTCCGTATATAGAGAGCCTCAGACGGACTCCTGTAAGGGCATTGGGGAGGTATGCAAGATGCATGTCTTCAGGCAGGCTGTCTTCCCAGGGTTCGATGAGTTTGGAAAGGGCAGACTCGGCAATGCCGAAGGTCATCAATGTCTTATGATAGATGTCTGATAATGAGTGTGTTGCCTTGATGTCTTTTAGAACATCTTCCATAGCTCCGATAGCCTCGAAAGGTACTCCTGGAAGCGAATAGAGGGTAGCGCAGTGGCCAAAGCGCTCTTTAGGGAAGCGGAATACCATTATCGGAGCTGTGCCTAACTTGTTCGGAATCACTTCGCAAGTGTCTGGCACTGAGGCTTGTGCGAGATTGATGTCAAGGACGTCCAGCCCGCGTGAACTTAGGATCCTGCGCACTATCTCCAGCTGAACTTCATCAGTCCTGTAGCCTGTTGCACAGGACAGTTCTGCCAGTGCCTTCTTGGTTATGTCGTCCTTTGTAGGTCCAAGGCCTCCTGTGACGATCACAATCTCGTTTCTGGAGAGTTCCTTTTCAAGGCTGCTGATGATTTCGTCGTGGTCATCACCGATGGATACCATGCGCGTCACCTTGATACCCAATGAGTTAAGTGCAAGGGATATGTTTGATGAATTGGTGTCTACTACCTGACCTATCAGGATTTCATCACCGATCGTGCAGATGGATGCAGTGGTCATCTTATACTGTTTCATGCTCGAGGTGCTTGATGATCTTCTTGACCAGACTCGGACCTTCATAGATGAATCCGCTGTAAATCTCTACAAGTGATGCTCCTGCATCGATCATATCCTTGGCGTCGGCACCTGACATGATGCCGCCTACTCCGATGATAGGGAGCTTGCCTTCTGATTTCTGATGGATATATCTCACCAGTTCCACATTTTTCTTGTGTACAGGGGCTCCAGACATGCCTCCATGGCCGATCTGATCGATCTTTTCCTGAGGGATTGTGAGTCCTTCTCTGCTTCTGGTCGTATTTCCTGCCACGATGCCGTCTATACCGGATCTGAGGCAGTAGTCGATGATGTCATCAAGCTGCTCTCTTGAGATATCCGGCGAAACCTTGAGGAGAATAGGCCTGTATGTGTCGTAGTACATTCTCAGGTCAAGGAGTCTGTCCACGATGTCAGAGAGGAATGAAATGTCTTGTAATGATGTGAGTCCCACTACGTTAGGGCATGAGACATTGACTACGAACATGTCTACGAAATCGTACAGAAGTCCGAATGACTTCTCGTAGTCTCTGGCTGCATCCTCGTTGATGCTGCTGGTGTTCTTTGATATGTTTGCGGCTACAATGACCTCTGGACGCACTTTCTTGAGGTGTTCCACAGCATTGGCAACTCCCTTGTTGTTGATGCCGAAGCGGTTGATGATTGCCCTGTCCTGAGGCACTCTGAAGCATCTTGGCTTAGGGTTTCCATCCTGCGGAAGTGGTGTCAAAGAGCCGATTTCAACGAATCCGAAGCCGAAATTGGCCATGTCGTTGTAGTATTCTCCGTTCTTGTCAAGACCTCCAGCCAGACCTACCGGATTAGGGAATTTTATGCCGAAGACCTCTTTTTCCATCTTAGGAGACTTGTATTTGTAGAGGGCACGCATGATCGATCGTGCAAACGGCACATGGCGCAGGAAGGAAAGTGTCGAAAAGATCATGTTGTGAGCTGTCTCCGGATTGAAGCAGAATAGGATAGGTTTCAGGAAGTGCTTATACATATTTCAGATCATTTATTACAGGAATCACAAATATAATAAATAAATGTAAGAAACTGACGTAGAAAAAAGCTCAGACCATTCCGATCTGAGCTTTTTTCTACATTTCCTGGTAGCTACCGTCATCAAACATTACGATAATTTTGGCTACTTTTCGTTGTTTTACAGCTACTTGCATGCTTTCATGTAAAGTGTTTATCTCACTCAAGGATTGAGCAGATCTGGTCGGCTCGGTAACTGGTGCGGCAATAGGTGATTCTTGAGCAGATGTCTCTGGAAGTGGAGCTTCGACTTCCATTTCTCCGAAAAGCAGATCTGACATTGTCGGTATAGGCTCGGGTGCGGGGACTCCTGGAGCTGGAGCTGCTTCTTTATACATTTTGCCTTTACCGGCAAGCAGCCATTCCATGTTAAGGTGAGGATAGGAGAGCATAATTGCTCGAATGAACTCATAGCTAGGATTGTTTCTTCCTGACAGGACATGGGAAACACTCGCACGTACGACCTTGATCGTGTCGGCGAATGCAGATTGTGAGATGTTTTCTGCTGATAAAAACTGTTTCAGGCGTGTGTTCATAGTTGTAATGTTTGATGTCACAAAAGTAACTACAAATATCTAAACATGCAAGTAAATCTTGAGTTAAATTTTGTAACATGGAGGGGATGGAAAGGGCTGTTTAAACCTAATATATGCTTTATATGATAATAGTCTATGAACTGAGTTTTAGTTAGTTATAAATATTAAAAAGTGCGTTTTAAGCCCATAAATGAGCCAAAAGCCAGACATAAGGCTATGGTTACGTAATGTATATACTTTATATGTTTAGATTATATGGAAAAAAATACTGAGTTTGAGCTAGTTATGATATCATAAAAGTTGCTATAAGATAAATTTATATCACATTTATATAGATTACAATTATTACCTAAAACATTAGTGAACGAAGGATAAATTTTAACAAAATTTACAAATGTTATTACAAAAGTTATCAAGATTTGTAAACTACATTTGTAAACAGCCATCTGATTACACTTGAGTTATCCAACACTTTCATAAACGCCAAGAATTGTATATTTTTGTCACATATTAAATGATGACTCAAATTTTACATTCTCAGGATGATACCCGAAATACATATAGAAGACTATAACTACCCGCTTCCCGATGAGCGGATTGCTAAATACCCCCTTTCACAGAGAGATGCATCCAAGCTCCTGTGCTATAAAGACCATGTAATAACTGAAAAACGATTCTCAGACATCTCTGATATTCTCCCGTCAGATCACCTGATGGTGTTCAATGATACCAAGGTTGTGCCTGCGCGACTTCATTTCCAGCGCCCTACTGGAGCTCATATCGAAATATTCTGTCTTGAACCTATCCAGCCTGAAGAGTATGTCAGCATGTTTGCTGTTACAGACTGCTGCCGCTGGAAGTGCATTGTAGGAAATGTGAAGCGTTGGAAGGATGACATCCTCAACCTATATAATCCATCTGATGATGCGTCAGTAAAGGAAATGGGCCTTAAGGCGGCTCTTATCGAAAGACAGGGAGAGACTTCGATTGTGGAGTTCAGATGGGACAATGGTGCGCCTTTCTCTCAGGTTCTCGAGGTTTGCGGAAACATTCCTATTCCTCCTTACCTCAACCGTGAGACAGAGGATATCGACCTGGAGAGATATCAGACCCTGTATGCAAAATATCGAGGTTCCGTTGCAGCGCCGACAGCAGGCCTGCATTTTACTGAAAAGGTTCTGGATGCGATCAAGGCCAAGAATATCGAGATCGATACGGTGTGCCTTCACGTAGGAGCAGGAACCTTCCTTCCTGTGAAGAGTTCTCTGGTGTCTGAGCACAATATGCACCGTGAACCTTTCGTTGTGACAGTTGATTTCCTCAGAAAGCTCAGAAGCAGACTAGGAAACGTCATTGCTGTAGGCACAACTTCAGTACGAACTCTAGAATCATTGTATTATATAGGTGTAAGCTGTATTGAGAAAGGCGAGCCTGCAGATGTAGACCAGTGGGCTCCTTACAGTGCTTCATATAGCCACTCATGCGAGGAGGCGCTTGAGGCACTTATCGGCTACATGGACAGCCATGCCATGAGCAGCATCCAGATCGGCACCCGCATCATCATTGTGCCGGGCTATCAGTTCAAGGTGGTGAATGTCCTTGTAACTAACTTCCATCAGCCGCAAAGTACTCTTCTTCTGCTGATTTCAGCTTTTGTTCAAGGCGATTGGCACAGGATATATGATTTCGCTCTTGCAAATGATTTCCGTTTCCTAAGCTATGGTGACAGCTCGGTGTTGTTCAGATAGCATGCGCACTTTTGGACAAGATGTGAACTATTTGGAAAGTCATTAAGTTTTAGTATATTTGCATATTGTACATAACTAAGATTAGACCTATATACCTATGATAGATTTAACTGAATTCGAGGGCATCAGCCCTTATACTGATGCTGAAGCCTCTGAGGCGCTTGGAAAACTGGCAGATCATCCAGCTGTAGGCATTGCATCGCAGAATTTCTTTCCTCAGGAGTCTCCGGATTTTCTCAAGAACATCTTGAAGCAGATCAAGACTGTAGATCAGTTCCAGGAGATGGTGATGAGCAAGTTCGTGCAGTGGGTTCTCGACAATAAAGCGCACAACTTCTCGTACGATGGCATCTCAAATGTGTCTGCAGACAAGACGTTCCTTGCTCTTTCAAACCACAGAGACATTATCCTCGACCCAGCAATCACTCAGCTGGTGCTTTTCAGCAACGGCATTCCGATGACAGAGATCGCAGTGGGTGACAACCTCATCTCAAACAAGGAGATAGAATACCTCATCCGTTCAAACCGAATGATCAAGGTTATCCGCGGAGTGTCTGCCAGAGAGCTTTACCTCTCTTCACAGATGCTTTCAAAGTACATCCGCCTCAACATAACCAACCAGAGACGTTCGATCTGGCTCGCACAGCGTCAGGGACGTACAAAAGATGGTTTCGACACAACAGAGCAGGGTCTGCTCAAGATGCTCGACATGAGCGGTCAGGGAGACTTCCAGCAGAACTTCTCGGAGTTGAACATCACTCCTATGAGCATTTCATACGAAATCGAGCCTTGCGACATCCTCAAGGCACGCGAGATCCTGATCTCACGCACTCAGAAGTATGTAAAGGCGAAAGGCGAGGACTTCAACAGCATCATGGTCGGCATCATGCAGCCTAAGGGCAACATCCACCTTCATATCGGCAAGCCATTGACAGAAGAGGAGATTGCGCAGGCAGCAAACTGCGACAAGAACGACCGCTACCAGTACATCCGTGCTGCTGTCGACAAGAGAGTCATTGAGGGTTATAGACTTTGGCCAAACAACTACATTGCATATGACATTCTCAATAAGACAGACAAGTATGCAGCAAAATACACTGCAGAGGAGAAGGCAAAGTTCGTAGGCTACATGGAGCACCAGCTTGGCACCGTAGAGCCAGAACTCAACAAGGACGAACTCAGAGAAGTGTTCCTCGGCATCTATGCAAATCCGGTTGTTTCAAAAGAGAATCTCGCAGAGAACTAATATTGATCAACATACAAAAAACAGCAGAGCGACCGCTCTGCTGTTTTTTGTATGTTGAGTATTCTGATTAATTCATGAAAAGCCATGTCATGTATCCTGCTTCCATGAGCAGCAGGATCGCTGCCTCGTATCTGTCAAGCTTGTAGGTCTTGAATGTGTAGGCGCTGGTGAACATGAAAATCGCTGCAACCATAACAACTCCAAGATCGATCATGCTCATTGAGCCGAATGAAAGCGGATTGATGACTGCAGAGGCTCCAAGGATGAGAAGAATGTTGGAGATGTTTGAACCAAGCACATTACCCATAGCCATCTGGCCGCGTCCCTTGACTGCTGCAACTACGCTAGTGGCAAGTTCCGGGAGGGATGTGCCGGCTGCCATAATGGTGAGGGCGATGAATTTCTGTGACATGTTATAGAACACTGCAATCTCTGTTGCGGAATTGACGAAGAGTCTTCCTCCTATAACCAGTCCTGTGAGACCCATGAGAATGAATACTACGGATTTGCCTGTGCTGAAGACTTTTGTTGTTTCTGAGTCATCTTCCTGAGTCTGAATGTTGCCTTCCAGTGATCCTTTCTTAGGCTTTTTGAGCAGAAGACGGAAATAGAGAACCAGAATCAGGAGCATTATAAGACCGTCGATTCGTGTGAGGCTGTCTTCTCCTATTCCGAAGATCGTTCCCTTCATGCCAAGCAGGATGAGGAGTGCTGTCACTCCGATATTGAGAGGCAGGTCTCGCTTCAGACTCGCTTTTGTAATGTCAAGAGGACAGATCAGGGCAGTGATTCCTAGGATAACAAGTGTGTTAAAAATATTGGAACCCACGACATTACCGATTGCCATGTCTGCCTTTCCCTGGATGGAAGAAATGAAGCTGACAACCATCTCCGGAGTCGATGTTCCGATGCCGACAATTGTCAGTCCGATTATGAATTCGCTCATTCCGGTCTTCTTGGCGATGCTTGATGCACCATCCACAAGCCAGTTGGCTCCCATGAGAATCAAGGTGAGGCCGGCTATGAGCAGGAGGAATTGAATTGTCATGTTTTATCTTTAAATTAAACGGGTGAGGCCGCAAAATTAGAAATAAAAGTTGGTATATTTGTGATTATAACAATTTAAATGAAATGAAACGCTTCTTGTTGTTCTTGTGCGTTTTGCTGTCATGTCTTACAGCATACGCCGGTGATACTTTAAAGGTTTTCTATAGGATAAGATTGGATCAGGACATTGATGTGTCAGCGCAGCGCCTGGTGGTTCTTGGACTTGAGAAGGCAGCTGCTGCCGAGGCTGATTATGTTCTGCTGGATCTGGATACATATGGCGGTGCCGTTGATGCTGCAGACAGCATCAGGTCAGCCATTCTCCGCTGCGGCATTCCGGTTGTCGCTTTTGTCAACATGCAGGCAGCATCAGCAGGTGCGTTGATAAGCATCGCATGTGATTCGATCTACATGAAGACCGGCAGTTCCATTGGAGCTGCAACTGTAGTCAATCAGGACGGCGAGGTCATGCCTGATAAATACCAGTCGTTCATGAGAGGCATGATGCGTTCGACTGCAACTGCCTCGGGAAGAGATCCTCTGATTGCCGAGAGCATGGTTTCGGCAGATAATGTCTTAAGCCTGACTCCTGACGAGGCCATTGCTGTAGGATACTGCGAAGGCATCTGCGAGACAGCAGAGCAGGTGGCTTGTGTCGTTTCCGGTGGAGATGATTATGTGATCAGGAGTATGGATGATGAGATGTCATGGACAGACAGGATGATCCTGTTTCTGCTTAATCCATTGCTACAGAGCATATTCATGATGATGATCATCGGAGGTATCTTTGTGGAGATACGTACGCCAGGTGTCGGGGTTCCGTTGATGACAGCTCTTGTGGGAGCCGTTCTTTATTTTGCACCGGCATATCTGGGGCATCAGGCTGAACATTGGGAGATCCTTCTTTTTGCTGTCGGACTCATTCTCATTGCTATGGAGATTTTCGTCATACCTGGGTTTGGAGTCTGCGGCATAGGCGGCATCCTGCTGGTGATAGCTTCGCTTGCATTGGCTATGGTAGACAATGAGATTTTCCGTGAGTTTGACGGATCGTGGAATATGCGTCCTCTGATCAAGCCGTTGGCGATAGTCACAGGATCTACGGCCCTGGCGGTGTTCGGGTCGATGTGGCTTGTCTCGAAACTCTATGCGACCCGTTCGTTTGACCATATAGCGCTTCGTCAGGAAATGAATGCTGATGATGGTTTCACAGGGGTCGTGTCAGGTCTGGAACCGCTTGTGGGATGCGAGGTCACTGTCTTTACTGACATGAGACCGGGCGGTAAGGTCAAGACCGAGGATGGAAGGATCCTTGAGGCAACTCTCAAGTTCGGAGGATTCGCATCGAAAGGCACGAAACTCAAAGTACTGCATGCTGAGCA
>JAFZEP010000012.1 GCA_017560625.1 Bacteroidales bacterium | reverse complement strand
GATCTGCTTAGTAGGAGCCTTGTCGATAGAACCATCGAGGATAGCGTCGATAATTCCACGAGTGTCCTTGATAGAGATACGCTTACCTGTACCGTTCCAACCAGTGTTTACGAGGTATGCCTTAGCACCAACCTTCTCCATTCTCTTAACGAGCTCCTCACCGTACTTAGTTGGGTGGAGTGAAAGGAATGCTGCACCGAAGCAAGCTGAGAAAGTAGGAGTTGGCTCAGTGATACCACGCTCTGTACCTGCGAGCTTAGCAGTAAATCCTGAAAGGAAGTAGTACTGAGTCTGCTCTGGAGTGAGGATAGAAACTGGAGGGAGAACTCCGAATGCGTCAGCAGAAAGGAAGATTACCTGCTGAGCGTGAGGACCCTTAGAAACAGGCTTAACGATGTTGTCGATGTGATCGATAGGGTAAGAAACACGTGTGTTCTCAGTTACGCTCTTATCAGCGAAGTCGATCTTACCGTTCTCATCAACTGTAACGTTCTCGAGGAGAGCGTTGCGGCGGATAGCCTTGTAGATATCTGGCTCAGAAACTGGATCAAGGTTGATAACCTTAGCGTAGCAACCACCCTCGTAGTTGAATACACCCTCGTCATCCCAACCGTGCTCGTCGTCACCGATGAGGAGACGCTTAGGGTCAGTAGAGAGAGTAGTCTTACCAGTACCTGAAAGACCGAAGAAGATAGCTGAGCTAGTGCCTTCCATGTTAGTGTTGGCAGAGCAGTGCATTGAAGCGATGCCGCGAAGTGGGTTGTAGTAGTTCATGAGTGAGAACATACCCTTCTTCATCTCACCACCATACCATGTGTTGAGGATAACCTGCTCCTTAGACTTGAGGTTGAATACAGTTGCAGTCTCAGAGTTGAGGCCGAGCTCCTGGTAGTTGTCAACCTTTGCCTTTGATGCGTTGTAGCATACGAAATCTGGCTCACCATAGTTTGCAAGCTCCTCCTCTGTAGGACGGATGAACATGTTCTTTACGAAGTGTGCCTGCCATGCAACCTCCATGATGAAACGTACCTTAAGACGTGTAGCCTCGTTAGTACCGCAGAATGTATCAACTACATAAAGCTTCTTGCCTGAGAGCTGTGCAACTGCCTTAGCCTTAAGGTCGTTCCAAGCCTCCTCAGTGATTGGCTTGTTGTCGTTCTTGTATTCCTCTGAAGTCCACCATACTGTGTTCTCTGAAGCCTCGTTCTTTACGAAGAACTTGTCCTTAGGAGAACGACCGGTGTAGATACCTGTCATTACGTTTACTGTGTCGAGCTCAGTAAGCTGGCCTTTCTCATAGCCCTCAAGCTCTGGCTTAGTCTCCTCAGCGAAGAGAACCTCGTAAGACGGGTTGTGTACGATTTCCTTGACGTCGGTAATGCCGTACTTTGTCAAATCAATTGTGCTCATAATTTTTTTAAGATATATTAAGGTTTAACTCTATCGTATTTATCCACGCAAAAATAGGAATTTTTTGTGATTCCGCAATATGCGCTAACAACAATTTTTGTACTTTTGCACACGAATGACAATGGGTTAGCACACACATGACAGCACAAGATACACTTAAGGAATATTGGGGGTACGACTCCTTCCGTCCGATGCAGGAAGACATAGTAAACACTGCGTTGGAGGACAGGGATGTGCTTGCCATTCTCCCTACCGGAGGCGGTAAATCCGTGTGCTTCCAGGTGCCGGCTCTGATGAGGGAGGGGATAGCGATCGTCGTGACCCCTCTGATCGCCCTCATGAAGGATCAGGTGCAGAATCTGAACGACCGCGGCATCCGCGCATTGTGCGTCAATGCCGGCATGAGCCGCCGCGAGGTAGACACTGCATTGAACAATGCCTTGTATGGCGACTACAAGTTCCTGTATGTCTCGCCGGAGCGTCTGTCGACACCTCTTTTCAAAGGCTATGTGAGCGAAATGAATGTCAGCTACATCGTCGTTGATGAGGCTCACTGCATCTCCCAATGGGGATATGATTTCCGTCCTGATTATCTGCAGATAGGCAAGCTCCGTGAATTGGTGGATGCCCCGGTGATAGCCCTTACGGCTACTGCCACTCCGCAGGTGGCGGATGACATCATGGAACGCCTTGGATTTAAGAGCAAATGCTTGATAAAGAGCGGTTTCGAGAGACCTAACCTTTCGTATATAGTACGTGAATGCGAGGATAAACTCGGTCAGCTTCTGAACATCTGCAACGGAGTCGACGGCACAGGAATCGTGTATGTGCGCAGCAGAAAAAAGACTGAAGAACTGGCGACGTTCCTGACCTCGAATGGGGTTTCGGCATCCTTCTATCACGCCGGTCTGGGACCTGCTGTCAGGGCTCAGCGCCAGGAACAGTGGAAATCTGGAGATGTGCGTGTGATGGCATGTACGAATGCGTTCGGAATGGGTATCGACAAGCCGGATGTCCGCTTTGTGGTGCACTTCGATGTGCCGGATTGCCCAGAGGCATATTTCCAGGAAGCCGGCCGAGGCGGACGTGACGGAAAACGCAGTTATGCAGTCCTTCTTTGGAACAGAATGGACATCAAGCGCATGAACCAGATCGCTGCAGCATCGTTCCCTTCTCTTGAGTACATTGAGGATGTGTATCACAAGATCCATGTCTTCTACAATATCCCATATGATACAGGCGCAGGCCGTCAGCTGAAGTTCGAACTTGAAGAGTTCTGCAAGCATTTCAAACTGCAGTATTCGTCTGTATACTACTCGATTGTCTATCTTGACAGGACTGGCCATTGGACCTTCTCGGAAGACATAGACATCGATACGAGAGTGCAGATCGTCGTGGACAGGGATGACCTCTATGACATAGAATTTCCTGACGCCAGAATGACAAGACTGCTGGATCTGCTGATGCGCCGCTATTCGGGCCTGTTCTCGTATCCGGTACCTGTGGATGAAAACTATCTGTCGTCTCATCTTGGAGTGCCGGTGCCGATGCTCCGTCAGCTTCTCTATCAGCTGTCGCTGCAGCACGTGATCAGGTATGTGCCTGCCGACCATGCTACAGTCATATTCCTGCGTCACGACCGTCTTCGTCCGAAGAATGTCAATCTTGAGCCTCAGCGCCATGCCATGCTAAAGACTGCCGCTGTGGGCCGTATGGATAAGATGATAGATTATGTGAGTCAGACGGAGGTATGCCGCAGTGCCTATCTACTTGAATATTTCGGTCAGACCGAAAGCGCCGACTGCGGAACATGTGACGTCTGCCGCGCCAAGTCGCTCCGTCGACCGGCGCAGTCCGACCTTTCATCTGAAATGAAAACCTTCATCAATGATGATATGGCAGGCAACTATACCCTTGAGGACATCCTATGTCGTTTTGCTGTTCCTGGACGTTACTCGACAGAAGAGTGCATCATGACTCTCCGCCGTTTGATCGACCAGTCGGAGGTTCCGCCGCTAGCTTAGCCTGAGTCAAAGTCGCCTCATGGTTAGGACTTTTCATGCGGAATGCAAGTTCTTGATATTCAGGAGATTAGTCATCAAGCCCGACGCCCCGGGGCGGCAGGCTCATTAGCTAATGTGCAGAATATCAGCGTGTTGTGTTTCCTTGAGAAATGAGTCTACTCTGAAATGATTGTCAGACCGTCGTAGGCTGGCTGGATCCTGCTGCCAAATGCAGCAGGCATACATCGTTAAATGTCTGATTTGTACTGTTTTGAGTGCGTGTGAAATGATTATGGCAGAGTTACTTTGAAGTACGGGCTGTCGGTGTGCTGGCAGCGGATGATATCGACCATACGCTCTACCAGCTCCGGGTGCTGTTCGGCCAGGTCAGTCTGCTCTGACGGGTCGTCCTTTATGTTGTATAGATGAGGAACGCCGGATTTGCTGATCAGCTTCCAGTCACCTTGCCTGAGAGCCACCTGGTCGGTCTCTTCAAATTCCCAATATAGGAAGTCTCGTTCCTGATTGTCCTCTTCGCGACCCATGAGTGCCGGAAGAATCGAGATTCCGTCAGTTTCTACTTTCTCTGCGCCGGTGAGTTCAACCAAAGTAGGCATGATGTCGTAGAATACGATAGGAAGGTCGGAAACCTGTCCGCCGGATATCGTTCCTGGCCAATAGGCTATGAATGGCACTCTGATGCCACCCTCGTGCGTCTGCCTTTTTATGCCTCTGAATCCTCCGTTGCTGTTGAAGAATCTAGGGTCGCCGCCGCCTTCCTGGTGAGGGCCGTTGTCGCTGGTGAAGAATATTATAGTGTTCTTGTCCAGACCCTTTCTTTTCAGAAGATCGATGATATCTCCGACATACTGATCAAGTCGCGACACCATTGCAGCATACTGCGCATGGACTTTGTCTGTGCTGTGATATCTGCTTCCGTAATATGCCTTCCAGCTTGGATCATTTTCAAACTTGTCCTCATAGAATCGATATAAAGAATCAGTCGGCCCGACAAGCTCGGCATGTGGCAGCGTATATGTCAGGATGCCGAAGAATGGCTTATCATCACTCTGAGAATCAATCCATTCCATGGCTTTCTGATGAATCATGTCTGCTGAATACTGAGGCCTCTGCATGTATTCTTCAAGGTCGTGGCTGAACTTGATGTTCTCTTCCAGAACCTCACGTGTGACTGCCGTGTCTCCTTTAGCTTTGCTGTAGCTGTTCAGGAAATCCGGATAGTAAAGATGTGCCTGATACTGGCAGATGTATCCGTAAAACTCGTCCACGCCTCTCTTGTCCGGAGTGGATACCGATCCCTCATGGCCGCCTGCCCACTTTCCGAATAGGCCGGTTGTATACCCCTGTTTCTTCATGATTTCCGGAAGGATGACTCTGGCTGTGTCGTAAGGATGCTGTCCTACCACCGCAAACTCCTCGCTTCTGCCGTATTGCACCATCGGAGCGTTCTTCCAATACTCCTTGTTTCCCCTCACTTCGGTATGGCCGGTGTGCTGGCCTGTCATCAATGTTGCTCGCGAAGGGGCACTCACGGGGCTTCCTGCGTAAGCCTGAGTGAATCTGATGCCTTGAGCTGCCATGGAATCCAGTCGTGGTGTCTGAATGTATTGCTGTCCATACGAACCCAGATCTCCATATCCCATGTCGTCGCACATGATGAAGATGACATTAGGCTTTTCTGCTGTATCGTTGCTGCATCCGGCAAGCAATCCGAGCAAAGGAATGTATTTTATTGCTCTCTTTTTCATAGGAGTTTCGTCTTGATCAGTGAAGCCGGAAGCCCCGACTCCAGGAGTCCTTTAATATACGTCATGTATGGTTCGACATGCTCGAAGTAATGCTTCAGTCCTTTGCAGAGGTAGCTTTCCGAATTTTCGGTGAACCTGTGCTTGGGACATTCGCCGTGGCACAAAGTGTTATATCTGCACCTTGTGCAGCTCTCCGACAGGCCGGTCTTCTTTGCCAGAGTGAAGTTTATTCTCTTCTCTCCCTTGAATATTTCCGCCAGCCCCTCTTCGGCGATATTTCCGAGTCTGTATTCCGGCGACACATAATGGTCGCATGGATAGACATCTCCATTATGCTCAACAGTCAACGCATTGGAGCAGTACTCTCCCAAAGTGCAGACGGCGGCCTGATAGCCGCACAACTGTGCCAAAGTGCTTTCAAAGATCTGCACAAACACGTCTCCCACATCGTTCTTTATCCATATGTCAAAGACATCAGTAAGGAACTTTCCGTATCCTTCCGGTGTAACGCTGTATCGAGTGGCCCCCGCTCCTGTTTCGGGCAGATCAGCTACCGGCAGGAACTGCATGAATGTGCTGCCGATCACGTCTCTCAGAAAGAGATAGACCTCTTCGCCTTTCCCTTCGCAGAGGTTGTTGACTGTAGTCAAAGTGTTGAATTCCACGTTGTTATCATGGAACATCTGCGCTGCTCTGGACGCTGCTTCTAAGGATGATCGTCCGCCGCTCCATTTGCGATTGCCGTCATGGATATATGCTGGACCATCTATGGACAGACCAACGAGAAATTTGTTTTCAGCGAAGAATCTGCACCACTCCTTGTCTATCAATATGCCGTTTGTCTGGAATGTATTGACGATTTCCTTACCGTCGGCATATTTCTTCTGCAGTTCCACTGCTTTTCGGAAGTAGTCCAGCCCTGCCGTCGTGGGCTCACCTCCGTGCCAGCAGAATGATACGCTTTCGGTCTTCTGTCCTGTAATGTATTGTCTGATATATTCTTCAAGCAGTGACTCACCCATGACCTCGGATGCCTTTATGTCGGGTCTGAGGTAGTAGCAGTATGAGCAGTTGAGGTTGCATCTCTGACCGACGGGCTTGACCATGGTCGAAAATGTCCCCTCGGTGATGATCTCGGAGATGTCGTGATAGTCAAAGGTGTTTTTGCACTCAGCTTTCATTCGATGAGCCTACTCTATTACAAGTCCGTCGTATGCCGGCTGGATGCCTGCCGGGAGTTCAGCTGCGAGTTCGGCGTGGCACGGCAGCTGGTGGGAGAGGTGAGTGAGCCATGAGTGCTTTGCACCGACACGCTCAGCAACTTTCAAGGCAGCTTCCAGGCCATAATGTGATATGTGATGGCCACGGCGCACAGTGTTGATGATGAAATGGTCAAGACCTTGGAGTTTTTCGAATTCCTCTTCAGGAATATGGTTCATGTCTGTGCAGTAGGCGATGTTGCCGAAGCGGAATCCCAGCACTGGCAGCCTGAAGTGTCTGCCTCGGATAGGAATGATCTCTACTCCATTGATG
>JAFZEP010000070.1 GCA_017560625.1 Bacteroidales bacterium | reverse complement strand
GCCATGTCGAGAGCCTCCTGTACAGAAGCTGAAGCGAGCATTGCGAAACCGGTCTGGCGGCATGCCATGACGTCCAGGTGGTCACCGAAGATTGAAAGTGCATGAGATGCAAGTGCACGTGCTGACACGTGGAATACTGTAGGGAGAAGCTCACCTGCGATCTTATACATGTTTGGGATCATCAGAAGAAGACCCTGTGATGCTGTGAATGTTGTTGTAAGGGCACCAGCCTGAAGTGAACCGTGAACAGCACCTGCTGCACCACCCTCACTCTGCATTTCTGTTACCTTTACTGTCTCACCGAAGAGGTTCTTTTTGCCCTGTGCTGCCCACTCGTCAACATATTCGGCCATAGTTGATGATGGAGTAATAGGGTAGATGGCTGCATGCTCGCTGAAGAGGTAAGCGATGTGCGCCGCTGCCCAGTTACCGTCACAAGTGACGAATTTTTTCTCGTTTGCCATAATCCGTTACGTTTTATGTTATTAAAATTATTGTTTCATTAAACATGGGGTTGGGCGGTGTGCCATTGCCGCAAATCAACCCAAACATACAAATTTAATAAATTATCCCTAAAAGTGTGCCGAAAATCCTGAGAAATTACGCCTGCGATATACAAAGTGTGCGTAAAGTGACTTGATGTTGTCACTCTACGCACGGCTCTATCTTGTATGTGTTTGTAAATCAGTGTTTTGTAAAACATGGGTGTGCGTATCGTGCATCAAATCGGTCACTTTACGCACATCGACTGGTTTTTAGAGACTCTGAAAACTGTCTATGGTCGTGTCATTCCCAGCGGTCTTGGCGATGAGGCCCTGAAGGACTTTACCTGGACCTAGCTCGGTGAAGTGTGTTGCTCCATCGGCCAGCATTGCCTGAATGCTCTGAGTCCATTTAACAGGAGAGGTAAGCTGGGTCAGGAGGTTGGCTTTGATTTCAGCTGGATCTGTCGATGGCTTGGCTGTGACGTTTTGGTATACGGGGCAGACAGGGTTTTTGAATGCAGCTTTTTCAATACCTTCAGCAAGCTCTGCGCGAGCCGGCTCCATGAGAGGGGAGTGGAATGCTCCGCCTACCGGAAGCGGCAGCGCTCTTCTTGCTCCTGCCTCTTTTAGTTTGATGCATGCCGCTTCAACTGCTGTCTTCTCTCCGGATATGACTACCTGGCCTTCGCAGTTGTAGTTTGCGGGTACGACTACGCCTTCTGAATTTCCCTCTGCACTGGCTGAGCATTCGGCGCATATCTCCTCGATCTTTTCTGTTGCCAGTGCCAGCACTGCAGCCATGGTTCCGGGTACTATCTCGCAGGCTTTCTGCATAGCTTGAGCGCGGATGGCAACGAGTTTCAGGCCTTCCTCGAAGTCCAAAGCTCCTGCTGCAACGAGCGCAGAAAACTCACCAAGCGAATGGCCTGCAACCATCTCTGGCGCGAAGTCGGGCAGACACTTGGCCAGCACGACGCTGTGCAGAAAAATAGCAGGCTGGGTGACGTCTGTGCGCTTCAGATCCTCAGCCGTGCCTTCGAACATGATGTCTGTTATCCTGAATCCTAGGATTTCGTTGGCCTTCTCCAGCATCTCGCGTGCTGTAGTGTTGCTTTCGTATAGGTCCTTGGCCATGCCCGGATACTGTGAACCCTGACCTGGAAATACGTATGCTTTCTTCATCTCTGTCAATTTTGAAACGTGACTATTTACAAAGATATCAAATTATACTCACGTGTCATAGCACGAATCATGCAAAAATGCCTATCTTTGTAGCCTTCGCTTCGGCGGGGAAGGCATTGCCCCCATAGTTTAATGGATAGAATACAGGATTCCGGTTCCTATGATTGCGGTTCGATTCCGCATGGGGGTACAAGAAAGGCTCGGTCATCCGAGCCTTTTGACGTTTATAGATTTGGGATCAGTGCGCCGACAACGCGGAAGACGTTGATGACATCTGAGTATTCTATTTCGAAGTCAGGGAAGTCCTGCTGGTTTTCTGCGATGAGTGTAAGGCCTGAGCCATTGTCGACAAGACGTCTGAGGAACATGCCTAGCGATTTTGTGTTCACTATGTAAATTTCACCGTTGATGATGGGTGCGCCTTCCGGCATTCGTCTCAGGGCCAGAAGGTATCCTCGGCATATTCTAGGGGCCATCGCATCTCCCGGGCATGTCGCAAAAAGCTCATGCTTCTGGAAATGCGGCACTGGCGGCAACTTCTCGACATTCTGTGAGTTGGTCACGTATTCGTAGATGTCGATATCCGGAGCGCGGAAGAGTCTTGCCGGGATTACCGGGATGTCGTCGTCATGGTTGAGTTCTGGATGATCTTCGATGTTATATTCGCGAGGTGCGTTAGGGTTGTCCGGGTCGAACATGGGTCCTTCTCCGGTTATGAGCCAGTTTGCCCTGAATCCGAAGGCCTTGCTCCATTTTGCTGCGTTGTTCTTTCCGAATCTTCTGCCGTTCAGCTGGTTGCTCACTGCTGCCTGCTGGACATCGAGCACTGCGGCGACCTCGGTCTGTGACATGCCGATCTCCGAGAAGTACTCCTTGATCTTGTTTCCTATAAGCTTTGCTTGTGGCATTAAACGAAAATTGTGTTATGTGTTAGAAAATATTTCAAAAATTGTAGCAAATGTGTTGGATATTACAAAAATGGTTTTACATTTGCAGTCGTATCGAATTTGTATATGCAAATATAGGCAAAATACATTATTGATGGTTACAAATATTACAAAAAGTGTAATTATGGAAAAGTTCTGCACTTATTTCTGCCTAGCTCTTGGAACGGTGTTCCTCGTTATGGCATTCGTGGTGACTTGGGATTACCTGTTCACATCTGGAATATGTTATGCAACTGCCTTTGTGACGACGGAGACCCGAGAACATTGAAATAATCGTGTACTCAACTTTCTGACAGATATACTGTTATATAGAGATGCCTGCTGCAATCTGCAGCAGGCATCATCTTTTAAACAGCTGATATATTTCCTGTTAGGCGTGTCGTTAAGAAACGTCTATTTGCACCACTGATCCAACCACTTGAAGTATTCGCGGTGCCACAGCATTGCATTCTGCGGCTTGAGGATCCAATGGTTCTCGTCTGGGAAGATGAGAAGGCGTGACGGAACTCCCATCATCTGAGCTGCATTGAACGCAGCCATTCCCTGGTCAACCGGAACTCTGTAGTCCATTCCGCCGTGGATGACCATCAGCGGAGTGTGCCAGTTGGTCACAAGTTTGTGAGGAGAAAGATCGTAGTGACGCTTTGCCTTAGGAAGGTTGCTCCATGGTGATCCTCCCTGCTTGATGCCTCCGAATGTGACTCCGTCGCCTGCTGGACCTACCGGGCACTCCTGTGTGCCGACGCGAGGGTCGAACTTGGCCTCATGCAGACCTCCGTTGTCGAAGTTAGGGAACCACATCTCTTCGGTTGTCATATACATATGCTCCTCATTGAAGATACCTGCGTGTGCGATGAACGCGTCGAATACGTCACCATGTGTTCCGCAGAGGTAGTATACCGAATATCCGCCATAACTAGCGCCGCATGCCGCCATCTTGTCTACGTATGGCTCAGCCTTCACGGTCTTTGCTGCCACGAGATAGTCCTGCATGTTCAGACCAGGATAGTCACCCGAGATCTGCTCTGTCCACTCCTGTCCGAATGCTGTTGTTCCGCGTCTGTTAGGAAGCACGACCACATAGCCCTGCGATGCCATCAAGCGGTAGTTCCATCTGTATGACCATCCCTGGCTGAGAGTGCCCTGAGGACCTCCGAGGCAGATTGTGATTGCTGGATATGTCTTTGAAGGATCGAACTGAGGAGGGTAGAGCACCCATGTGAGCATCTTCTTGCCGTCCACAGTGTCAAGCCATCTGGCCTCAGTCTCATGCTCTGCAATCTGAGAGAGAATGTGCTCATTTTCGTGGGTGATCTGAGTGTATGTTGCTTTCGTAGGAATCACCAGGTCTCCGTTTGTGAAATCCACTCTGACTAGCTCGGTAGGGAAGTCCATACTGCACCAAGTTGTGAACAATGTGGTAGAGCCGTCTTCGTTGTTCTTGACATGGAACGGTGATCCGAAGTCAAACCACATGTCCTCACCTGTGATTCGCTCAATTTGCCAAGGAGCAGGCTTGATCTTCGCGTTGACAGGAGCGTTGAAATCAGGTGCCTTGGCTTCATAAATTCCCTGGAGACCTTCTGTGAGCGCGTTGAAGTAGATGCTCTTTGAGTCATCTGACCACACTGGACCAGCTGCGTTGTATTTGAAGTTCTCTGTGACGTCAGTGATGCCCCATGCTCTAGGGGATGCATTCTCCCAATCGATATAGGCAACCATAAGTCTCTGCTTGTCTGCCTCGTAGCCGTCGCGCTCCATGCTGATCCATGCAATCTTCGATCCATCGGGGCTCCATACTGGGTCTGTGTCGTAACCTCCCTTCATGTCGATTACCTGGCACTCGCCAGACTCTACATTATAAATATAGATCTCGGTGTTGGTAGAGAAAGCGTATTTCTTGCCCACGAGCTTGCGGCATGAATATGCGATAAACTTGCCGTCAGGGCTCCATGAGAGCTGCTCAAGTCCTCCGAATGGCTCTGTTGGGAGTTCGTAAAGCTCTGATTCATTTGCAAGAATGTCTGTTGAATTCTCAGGAGTGATAGAACCTTCCGCAGCTTCGAAGCTGAAGTCAGCGATGAATGTGTGCGGGATCTCGAGGACTGTGTGGTCCCAATGTCTGTACATGAGGTCGTCTGTAGCATATGCAGTTGCTTTGCCAAGGTCCTCGTAACGGTCAACCGGCTTGTCTACATGGCTCTTGACATAGCTGATGTACATGATCTTTGTCTGGTCTGGAGAGAGCTTGAATTCTCCTACGCCAGCCGGAATGTCGCTTACCTTTCTGGCATCGCTTACCTTCCATGTGCCGTCAGTACATTCGATCTTGGCAACACAGATCTGGCCTCCTGTCATGAATACGATCTGTTTTCCGTCGGCGCTCCAGCGTGCGTTGGAAATGCTCTTGCCGGACTGGGTAATCATCTGATTGTCAGTGCCGTCAAGTTTACAGATGTAGAGATTGCGAACGCTGCGGTTTTCTTCTACTGATGTGTAGCTGACGCCATACATGATGTGCTGTCTGTCAGGTGAAACCTGTGGGTCGGAGAGTCTTCCCAAAGCAAGAAGTACTTCCGGAGTCATGTGTCCGTCAGTGATGACTATCTCGCTTTTTCCGATGAATCCCTCGCTGCTGAGAACGGGGGCGTTTTCAGTTGTCTTGTTTTTCATAAAAATCAGAATTCCTGCTGCAAGTCCTGCCATGATGAGCAGGGTGAGAATGATTCTAAGTGACTTCATTTTATGGTGTTTTTGTTGTTATTTCCCGTAGAGTCGGAGCGCTGCTGAAAGTTGTTCTGCAACTGCATTTCGTACCTCGGCAGGCGAAATTACTTCAAGCCCGCCTCCGAACTTGCATAACTCCATGATCAGGCTCTTGTTCGGCCAGACGAAAATCCTGAATGTGACGTGTTCCTTATCCTCTGTCGGAATTTCCTCCTGGCTGCTGTGAAGCGGAAGGTCTCTTAAGAATCTGGCTTCAGTCTTTGTCGTCCTGAAAGTGATGAGTTCTGCTTTTCCTTCAGACAGATAAGGTCCGAAGCTTGTCGCGAAAACCTCGTCTACATCGAATCCTTTCTGCATCTTGAATGCCTCCTCGGTCACGTCGATTCTCTTTATTCTGTCAAGACCATAAACTCTGAGGGCTTTTCTTTCCTCGCAGTGTGCGACAAGATACCATCGCTTGGCAAACTCTTTCACGGCATATGGGTGCAGGGTGAATGTGTCAGCCTCGGTGCTGGTGTATTTCTGATAGTCTATTCTGATCTTGTGGCCTTCTGTCATGGCCTCCATGATGGTCGTCAGGTGTCTGTGTCCCGAAGGGATGTCTTCGACTGACACTCGTCCTGAAAGCCTCTCTTTGCCAAGGCGGAGAATATTGTTCACAGTGAACGTGTTGATCAACCATGCATTCTCCGCGTTTTCGTCAGATACGTCGTCTGTGTATCTTATGAAATAGCGGTTTGTGGCACGGTTGCACTCAATCTCGATGCCAAATACTTCCGCCACTGCACTTCTGTGGTTGTTGAACGTGCGACGTGAATAGTCGGAGTCGAATCGCGTCTCCCATTTGTCTGTGATTTCACTCAGACTCAGTCCGTTTTCTCCGGCGCGGATGAAGGTCTGTACAAGCCAGATGTATTTCTGCAGAAGTTCTGTTACCATACTCTAACTGATTTTACTGTAATCCTTTATCTTGTATTTGTCTTTTATGAGTTCGTTTCTCAGAAGCTGGTTTTTCAGAAGGCTCAGTGTCGGGTCTTCTTTCAGTACAGCTTCGGCTGCATCCCTTGCGGCATTCAGGATAAGGCCGTCCTTTGCCAATGAGGCAATGTTCAGGCTGATAGGCAGACCGCTCTGCTGAGTGCCTTCCAGATCTCCCGGACCTCTCATCTTCATATCCTCCTCTGCCAGTTCAAAGCCGTTTTCCGTTGCGCACATCAGCTCAATCCTGTGTTTTGACTCTTTGCTGAGCTTGTGGCCGGTCATGAGCACGCAATAAGACTTTTCGCTGCCTCGTCCCACTCGTCCTCTCAACTGATGCAGCTGGCTCAGGCCGAATCTCTCAGCACTTTCGATCACCATTACGGAGGCATTAGGCACGTCGACTCCGACTTCGATAACCGACGTTGCCACCAATATGTCTGCGCGTCCTGCTGCGAAGGCGTCCATATTGAACTTCTTCACATCATTGAGCTGCTTGCCGTGGACAACCGCTGTCTTGTATTGAGGGAAAGGGAACTTGGTCATGATCTCTTCGGCTCCGGCTTCAAGGCTTTGATAATCAAGTTTCTCAGTCTCGTTGATCAATGGATATACTATGAAGACCTGACGGCCTTTGGCTATCTCCTGTCTCATGAAATTGTACAACTGGGGCCTCTTGCCTTCTGTGGCATGGATGGTCTGGACCGGCTTTCGTCCCGGAGGAAGTTCGTCGATGACGGACACGTCAAGGTCGCCGTAAAGAGTCATTGCGAGGGTGCGCGGAATCGGTGTCGCTGTCATGACAAGGACGTGTGGAGCTGCTCCGCATGATGACTTCTTCCAAAGTTTAGACCTCTGCTCCACGCCGAACCTGTGCTGCTCGTCGATGATTGCCAATCCCAGATTCTGAAACATAACGACATCTTCCAGCAGGGCATGTGTGCCCACTATGATGCCTATGCTTCCATCTGCCAGTCCGGCGTGCACTTCGCGCCTTTCCGATGTCTTTGTGCTGCCAGTAAGAAGTGCGGACTTGACTCCGGTCGGTGCAAGGAATTTCTGTATGTTCTTGAAGTGCTGCTGTGCAAGTACTTCTGTCGGTGCCATGATGCACGCCTGGTAGCCGTTTCCGATGGCGATAAGGGCTGTCAGCACGGCCACCATCGTCTTTCCGCTTCCCACGTCTCCCTGCAGAAGGCGGTTCATCTGCTGTCCGCTCTTCATGTCGTTGCGGATTTCTGTGATTACACGCTTCTGAGCTCCGGTCAAAGGGAAGGGGAGAGCTTCGTAGCATCTGTTGAATGCTTCGCCGACTTTAGGCATATGGATGCCATGGATGTCTCTGCTGCGCACGTATTTCTGCTTCAGAAGCGAAAGTTGAAGGAAGAACAGTTCCTCGAACTTGAGTCGGTATTTCGACTTCTCGAGCGAGGTCATGTCCTGAGGGAAGTGGATGTTTCTGAGGGCGTACCTGAGCGGTACGAGACCGTACTGCTTCATGATGTATTCCGGCAGGC
This sequence comes from Bacteroidales bacterium, assembly GCA_017560625.1. GTDB lineage: Bacteria > Bacteroidota > Bacteroidia > Bacteroidales > UBA932 > Cryptobacteroides. The sequence goes on along the minus strand of JAFZEP010000070.1, from coordinate 12,542 downwards.
TTTCCTGTTCCATGGCGATGCCTTTTTCGATGGCTGCCTCCATGATCTTGTTCATCACCTTTCCGGTGATTCCTGCGTTCTTCAGCCTTTCAGTGCTGTTGTAAACTCCTGTCATGCTGGCTTTTGGCGTTGGAATGCCCGGCTGCAGGACGCTGTCTGTGCCTGGCTGCTGCGCTGCTTTTGCTGCAGTCACCGGGTCAACCTCCGGATGCACCATGTTGATGCGTCCGTTGAATGTCTGAGGCTTTCCGAAGAAGATCCATTCGGTGCCCGGCTTCAGCCTTTCGTGCATCCATTTGATGCCCTTGAAGAACACCGTCTCCATCTCGCCGCTTCCATCTGAGATCCACACGCTCATCCTCTTTGAGTCGTGCAGCTCCACCCTCGCAACCTTTGCCTTCAGCTGGATATATGCCATATCAGGTCTTGCATCGCAGATCCTCACAAACCTGCTCTTGTCGATATAGCGGAAAGGGTATAGTCTGAGTAGCTCTCCCACAGTGCTGACGTTCAGCTCTTTACGTAGAAGTTCCGCTCTCTTTGGCCCCACCCCCGGCAGGTACATTATGTCCATATCAGATGCCATATACCCAAATCTACTTTTAAATACAATTTTCGTTTCCGCACAAAAATAATCCTCCATTGTGCCAAACTATGGCAAATATAAGTATTTCGTTTCGGAATGGCAATATACTTCAATCTGATTTGGATGAAAGACTTATGCGGTTTGGGTATAGAGCCTGGTTTGTCTGCGCTCGCCGCGCTTTTCTATTTTATAGAAAATGTTTATATTTGTAGGTTGCATTTTTGTATGCATCGCGAAACTGTCAGTAAAACTTAACACAACATACGACCATGTCAAGAAAATTAGTAGTAGGAATTACTCAGGGAGATGGCAACGGCATCAGCTATGAGGTTATCATCAAGGCACTTGCGGATGAAAGAATGCTTGAGCTCTGCACCCCTGTAATCTACGGATCGTCAAAGATCTTCGGCTTCTACAAGAAGCAGATCCATAATATCGAGCAGATCAATACGAATGTCATCACTTCTGCAAAGGATGTACACCAGAAGAGGGTCAACATCGTGAACTGTCTTCCTGAAAATGTCTTTGTTGAGCCGGGTCAGCCGACTTCGGAGTCAGCGAAAGCTGCCATGACAGCTCTTGAGAGGGCTGTGGCGGACATCAAGGAAGGTCATATCGACGTGCTTGTGACAGCTCCGATCAACAAGAGGGCAATGGTAGGCGAAGGATTCGGATACACCGGACACACAGAATATCTTGAGCAGGAGTTCGGAGTCAACGAGGTCGCTATGATTATGGTATGTGACAATCTTAAGGTGGGCGTTGTTACCGGACATATTCCTCTCAAGGACGTTCCGACTTCGATCACAACAGAAAAGATCCTCAAGAAGCTCCGCCTCATGAAGGCTTCGCTCCAGAGAGATTTCTGCATCGATGCACCTAAGATCGCTGTGCTTGGACTTAACCCGCATTGCGGTGACGGGGGCCTTCTCGGTGATGAGGAGCAGCAGATCATTCTTCCTGCAGTGCAGGCTGCTGTAGAGGAGGGAATAATGGCATTCGGACCTTATTCTCCGGACGGATTCTTCGGACTTGGCAACTATGCGAAGTATGATGCAGTGCTTGCAATGTACCATGACCAGGGACTTACTCCTTTCAAGGCTCTTGCCTTTGAGGATGGCGTGAACTACACTGCAGGTCTTCCTATCGTAAGAACATCTCCGGACCATGGAACGGCATATGAGATGGCGGGTCGTGACCTTGCGGATCCGCGCTCTATGAAGGCTGCAATCTACACAGCGATCGACATCTACAACAGACGTGCGGACTACGATGATCTCGTGGAGAACCGCATGACAATCAAGGCCCCTGACACAGAAATCAAGCCGAGAGGCGGTAGAATCATCGAGTAGTCATGCAGCAGAGACCAGCGATATTTCTTTATACCGATGGCGCGTCAAGCGGCAATCCCGGTCCTGGAGGATATGGGGTTGTGCTTAAGTGTGCAGGCATAGAGAAAGAAATGTCTGAAGGCTTCAGCCTGACCACAAACAACCGTATGGAGCTTCTGGCCGTGATCAAAGGCCTTGAGGCGATCAAGTGGGACAACGCTGAGGTCCATGTCTACAGTGATTCGTCATATGTGGTGAATGCCATCAACAAAGGTTGGTTGGCAGGCTGGAAGGCCAAGGGATATGCGAAGGTGAAGAATCCAGACCTTTGGATGCGTTTCGAGCCGTTGCTGCACAAGCATCGCGTGGCTTTCCATTGGATCAAGGGACATGCGGGCCATCCTGAGAACGAGCGCTGCGACGCTTTGGCGGTAGCGGCTGGCGCCGGAGCTGTCGCTGCCGGAATTCAGTTGCCTCCTGATCCCGGATACAAGAATGAAGAAACCTTGATATAAAACCTATGAAGATCAGGCATACAGGTATAAGCGGACTGATAGTCATCGAACCTGATGTGTTCGGTGACAGCCGCGGATATTTCATGGAGTCCTTTTCATGCAGAAAATTCATGGAACTGACCGGTATTGATGTGGACTTTGTCCAGGACAATGAAAGCAAGTCGTCCTACGGCGTGTTGCGCGGATTGCATTTTCAGCGTCCGCCTCATGCCCAGAGCAAACTTGTAAGGGTTGTCAGCGGAAGGGTGCTTGACGTTGCTGTCGATCTTCGTGCGGGTTCGCCTACATACGGAAAACATTATGCCGTAGAACTTTCCGGCGAAAATCATCTGCAGATGTTCATTCCAAAAGGTTTTGCCCATGGTTTTGCCGTGCTTTCTGATGAGGCTGTGTTCCAATACAAATGTGATGAGTACTATGCGCCGCAAAGCGAAGGCGGAGTGGCTTGGGACGACCCTGATCTTGCAATTGACTGGCAGATTCCTTTGGAAGACGTGCGTCTTTCTGAAAAGGACAGAAATAATCCTGAATTTAAAGCACTCAAGGCATGAAGATCCTAGTAATTGGCGCCAAAGGTCAGTTGGGCCATGAAATCAAGAAGCAGAGCCACTTGTCCGATCATGAATTCGTCTTCGCTGACATTCAGGGTGATGGCGAAAGCATAATTCAGCTGGACATGACTGATCCGCAGCAGGTGCAGCAGTTCGTCACTGCCGACACAGATGTCGTCATCAATTGCGCCGCATATAACGATGTGGAAAAGGCCGAAACGGATGAGCAGACTGCCATGAAGGTCAATGCATATGCTCCAGGTCTTTTGGCTGATGCGGCGAAGAAGGCAGATGCGCTCCTTATCCATTTTTCGACCGACTATGTGTTTGATGGAAAGGCGAATACGCCATATACAGAAGAGGATGCTCCTGCTCCGTTGAGTGCATACGGACGAAGCAAACTTGCCGGAGAGAAGGCTGTGCAGGAGTCCGGATGCCGCTATATGATATTCCGTACTTCGTGGCTGTATAGTCTGTCCGGACGCAACTTCTTCAAGACCATTGCAGACAAATGCGCGGGTTCGCCGTCCATCAAGGTTGTCATGGACCAGACTGGAACGCCGACAAATGCTGAAGATCTTGCCTACTTCATAATGCATATAATCGAAAATGACATGCTTGACAAGACAGGCCTCTATCATTATTCGAATGACGGTGTCGCTTCATGGTTTGACTTTGCGGCTGCAATCAATCAGGAGTTGGGATATACATGCAGCGTTCATCCATGCCGCACGTCTGAATTTCCCACTAAAGCTGCCCGTCCGGCGTATTCTGTGATGGACAAGAGAAAGGTGAAGGAAACCTTCGGTGTGGAAGTGCCTCACTGGCATGATTCGCTTCGCGTTTTCGTGATGGGATACCTGTTTTTCCAGTCTATATAATAATATATATAGGTCATAGCATTCTGCCCACTTTGTCAGTCAGATTTTGTTTGCGATGTGACAAAATGGCATGAAAAATGCGTATTTTTTGATAAATGACTTATTTTCACTATTTTTGTGGGTTGTTTGCGCGTAGTGTGCAAGCAGCCCACAAACAGTAAAATTAAAACACAAGATATGTCAATCGCAAGTATTTTCAAGAAACTGTTCGGAACAAAGTCCGATCGAGATATGAAGGCCATCATGCCTAAGGTGCACGAGGTGCTGAAGGCATATGAGACCATCGACAAACTCTCTGACGACGAGCTTAGAGCAAAGTGTGATGAGCTGAAGGCCATCATCAGAGATGCAATCGCTCAGGATGAGCAGCGCATCGCTGAGATCAAGGCGGAGATGGAGAAGAACCTCTCTCTCTCTGAGAAGGAGGCTCTCGCAAATGAGTCAGACAAGCTTGTCAAGAGAGTGGATGAAACAATCGAGAAGACTCTCGATGACATCCTTCCTCAGGCATTCGCAATCATGAAGTCTACTGCACGCCGTTTCAAGGAGAACCCTGTAATCAAGGTTAAGGCTACAGACTTCGACCGCAACCTCAGCGCAAGCAAGGAGTTTGTCAGCATCGAAGGTGACTATGCCCTCTGGCAGAACCACTGGATCGCAGGTGGAAACGAGATCACATGGGACATGGTACACTATGATGTACAGATCATCGGTGGTATCGTTCTTCACCAGGGTAAGATCGCCGAGATGGCAACAGGTGAGGGTAAGACACTCGTGGCAACACTCCCTGTATTCCTCAACGCACTCGCAGGCAAGGGTGTGCATGTGGTGACAGTCAACGACTACCTCTCTAAGCGTGACTCGGAGTGGATGGGACCTCTCTATCAGTTCCATGGTCTCAGCGTAGACTGCATCGACAAGCACGAGCCTAACAGTGCAGCACGTAGAAGAGCCTACAAGTGCAACATTACATTCGGTACAAACAACGAGTTCGGCTTCGACTACCTCCGTGACAACATGGCCACAGCGATGGAGGACCTCGTGCAGCGCAAGCATCACTTTGCAATCGTCGACGAGGTGGACTCAGTGCTCATCGACGACGCGCGTACTCCACTCATCATTTCAGGTCCTGTGCCTAAGGGCGAAGACCAGCAGTTCATGGAGTTCAAGCCGCTCGTTGAGCGTCTCTACAACACTCAGAAGGCACTCGTGACTTCTCTCCTCAATGAGGCTAAGAAGCTCATCGCTGAAGGCAATGAGAACGACGGTGGTATCCTTCTCTTCAGAGCATTCAAGGCATATCCTAAATACAAGCCGCTCATCAAGTTCCTCAGTGAGCCGGGCATGAAGCAGCTCCTCCAGAAGGTGGAAGGACGTTTCATCCAGGACAACGAGCGCGAGATGCCGTTCATCACAGACGAGCTCTACTTCGTGATCAACGAGAAGCAGCACTCTGTGGATATGACAGACAAGGGTCGTGACCTCATCACAGCAAACCTTGATGACCCTAACTTCTTCGTGCTTCCTGACGTGGGAGAGGAGAACGCAAAGATCAAGGAGGATGCAACTCTCACAGACGAGGAGAAGCAGATCAAGAGAGACGAGGTCAATGCAGACTACGCCCTCAAGTCAGAGCGCGTTCACACTGTGACTCAGCTCCTCAAGGCCTACACAATGTTCGACAAGGAGATCGACTACATCATCGCTGACGGAAAGATCAAGATCGTCGATGAGCAGACAGGTCGTATCATGGAGGGCCGCCGTTGGAGCGACGGACTCCACCAGGCTGTCGAAGCTAAGGAGAATGTGAAGGTGGAGGCTGCGACACAGACATTCGCAACCATCACTCTCCAGAACTATTTCCGTATGTACCACAAGCTTTCGGGTATGACCGGTACTGCGGAGACAGAGGCAGGTGAGTTCTGGGCTATCTACAAGCTCGATGTTGTGGTGATCCCTACAAACAGACCTATCGCACGTAAGGACCAGAATGACCTTATCTATAAGACAAAGAAAGCCAAGTTCGATGCTGTGACCGCTAAGGTTCTCGAGCTTACAGCACAGGGACGTCCGGTGCTCGTGGGTACAACAGACGTTGAGACATCGGAGATCCTCAGCCGTATGTTCCGTATGCGCGGCATCCAGCACCAGGTGCTCAATGCCAAGCAGCACGCACGTGAGGCAGAGGTCGTAAGATATGCAGGTCAGGCAGGTACAGTGACCATCGCTACCAACATGGCCGGTCGTGGTACCGACATCAAGCTCCCGCAGGAGGTAAAGGATGCAGGTGGACTTGCCATCATCGGTACAGAGCGTCACGACAGCCGTCGCGTAGACCGTCAGCTCCGTGGACGTTCGGGACGTCAGGGTGACCCGGGTTCATCAATCTTCTACGTATCACTTGAGGATAAGCTCATGCGTCTCTTCGGTTCGGAGAGAATCGCAGGCATCGTAGACAAGCTCGGTATGAAGGACGATGAGGCTCTCGAGTCATCAATGCTCAGCAAGTCTATCGAGAACGCTCAGAAGAAGGTCGAGGAGATCAACTTCGGTTCGCGTAAGAGACTTCTCGAGTATGACGACATCATGAACTCACAGCGTGAGGCTATCTACAGCAAGCGTCGCAATGCGCTTTCCGGTGAGCGTATCGAGATCGACGTGATGAACATGATGCAGGACCTTGCACTTGTTCTTGCCGAGAGAGCAGAGTCTATGAGCTATGAGGAGTTTGTTGAGAACGTACAGGCGTCACTTTCAGTTGACCTTACAGCTGAGGAAGTTGTCGCTTCAGATATGTATCTTTCTGAGGAGGTATTCTCAAAGGCTAAGGCTGATGTGATTGCAGATCTCCTTCTCAAGAACATGATGGCTGTGTACAACCGCAGAATGGGCGTGATCATCCAGAGAACTCTTCCTATCTTCAAGACTATCGCCGAGAAGGAAGGTGTGAACTTGCCGGATGATGCAAAGATCCGCATCCCTGTTTCTGACGGCCGCAGAATCTATCCTGTAGTCGTTAACATCAAGAAGACTCTTGAGTCTGAGGGTAGGGAACTGGTGAGAGCAATCAGCAAGTGCATCACTCTCTATCGTATCGATGAGAGCTGGAAGGAGCACCTCCGTGAGATGGACGACCTCAAGCAGTCAGTTCAGAATGCGACTTACGAGCAGAAGGATCCGCTCCTTATCTACAAGTTCGAGAGCTTCAACCTCTTCAGCACAATGCTTGAGGATCTCAGCAAGCACGTGTCTGCATTCCTTCTCAGAGCAAACATTCCGCTCGGAGACGGTCAGCCTGTAAATGCTCCAGCAGCTCCACGCAAGCCGGATATGAGCAGGATGAACACAAGCCGTACAGACCTTGTGACAAATGCAGGCGAGCCTAAGAGCAAGATGCCTGTACATGTAGACAAGCAGGTTGGACGTAACGATCCATGTCCTTGCGGCTCAGGCAAGAAGTTCAAGAACTGCCACGGCAAGTCTATGGCGTAATACCTACGTCATTGCGAGGCCTTGAATAGGCCGTGGCAATCTCATTAACCAGAAACAAAACAAATAAAACAAAGATATCATGGCAAAAACAGAACAGACAGTAAATGTCAATTCGATCAGCCGTATTTCTGCTGGCACTGTCATCAAGGGTGAGATCATCTCTCCTAATGACATCCGCATTGACGGTACTTTCGAGGGCAAGGTGACCTCGAAGGGACGTGTTGTGCTCGGTGAGTCAGCTGTTGTGAAGGGCGACATCATCTGCGCCAACATCGATCTTTGGGGAAAGGTTGACGGCAATGTCTTCGTCAAGGATACTCTTTCTCTCAAGGAAGGCTGCGTGATGAACGGAAATCTCCACATCCGCCGCCTCGCAGTCGAGCTTGGAGCAACCTTCAACGGAACATGCCGCACAATTACAGAGGCAGAGTTCAACAAACTTGCCGGCACTGAAGCAGCTGCAGCTGCAAAGCAGCAGCCAGCAAATCCAGCTAACTGAAAATTTGTTTGAATTTTCATAAAAATCAAACAAATTTTGACACAGAAACAGCCATCTGACACGCGTCAGGTGGCTGTTTTTGCATTTAAACGTGTACTTTTTCGTTACGCGGATATCTCTTCGGAACTTTGTGGGGATTGATCATAGTGTTGTATGAGGAATGAAATGAATGTGAAACCTGAGAGCGGGCGGTTGTGCTTTGTGGAACGTAGGGTGGCTTTGAGCATGCCTTCAGGTGTGGGATTGTGCACCTCAGAGCAGCCTGATCCTAAGTGTGGCGCATGTGCGGCTGATCCCCCTGCTCTGAGGTTTTGCGGGCGTTTGCTGGTCTCCTCACCTCGTGGACTTTGGGCAGAGGGCTTCTTGTTTGTCAAACCTGAGAGCGCCAAACCTGAGAGCGGGCAGTTGTGCTTTGTGGAGCGTAGGGTGGCTTTGAGCATGCTTTCAGGTGTGGGATTGTGCACCTCAGAGCAGCCTGATCCTCATTGTGCTGCATGTACTGCTGATCTCCTTGCTCTTAGGTTTTGTGGGCGTTCACGTTCACTGCTCTCCTTGGCTGGTCTCCCTGCTCTTAGGTTTTGTGGAACTTCATCTTTGCCTGCCAAGTCTGAGATTGGTCCTGCTGAACTTGTCAAGTCTGAGATTGGTCCTGCTGAACTTGCCAAGTCTGAGATTGGTCCTGCTGAACTTGAGATTTACCTTGCCAAGTCTGAGGCCGACTTTGCAAGATGTGAGATCGACCTTGCAAGAAGTGCGATCGACCTTGCAAGATGTGAGATTGGTCATGCCGATGTGAAGTTTTATCAAGGATGTCTCTTGGCAGTTCACTCGCCTCCTTATGCTGTGAGGTTTCCTCCGTGAGTTTTTGTGTGCTGTACTGGTCTGCGTAATGCATGAAGACAGAATCGTAGAAAGAGGAAGGCACTAGGAATTTTTGCCATTGACGGATTCATAAGGAGTTTGTCAGAAGGTGATTTTAAAGTGAGATATAAATGATTAATCTAAATAGATATGAGAGATGATAAATTGGGGTATTACCATGTGTGTACCGATGGAAATGCGATAGCATGGATGTTTCAGGATGATGAAGATTTTATTGCCGGAGTGAATAGGGTGGGGCTATGTGTGCTGATGACATGCGTGGAAGTTGTTGCTTTTATTCTGATGGATAACCATGTTCATTTTGTGTTGTATGGCAGTGCAGTCAAGTGCAAGGCTTTTATCAATATGTATAAGCGGTTGACTGGCAGGTGGATAAGCAATAAGTATGGTCTGAGTGATTATCTGAGGCTTCTGCCGGCAGAGATGATAAGGATTGCGGACGAAGAGGCCTTGATGAATACGATTGCGTATATTGATAGGAATTCGATAGTTGCCGGGTATAAGTGTATGCCGTGTGAGTATCCGTGGGGTACTGCCAGATATATGTTTCGTGATAAATCTGATGCGACGGTGAAGGACGTCGTGTGTGCGAGAATAGGTTCTATGCCTATCGTGCAGCAGCGTGCTGTCTTGAAAACAAGAATCAGTGTGCCTGGAGACTGGCTTATTTGTCAGAATGGGATGATTCTGCCTAGTTCATTCATGGATTTGGGACATGTTGAAAGGATATTCAAGACCCCAGCCAGGTATTCGTACTTTCTTGCCAAGAAGCTGGAGGGGATGGTTGAGATGCAGATGAATGAATCCAGAAGGACGTTCATGACGGACAAGGAACTCCGAGAAGTTACGAAGCAGATATCGCGCAAGTTGTATGGTGTCGATGATGTCCGATCGTTGGATGTGAAGTCTCGTATGGCAATTGCCCGTAAACTGCGGTACGATTATGCGTCTACTGTGAAACAGATCTCCAGGATGTTGTATCTCGATCCTGATCTTTTAGGTGGATTTGTGTGAGTCTCTAAGTTATTGTCAAACATAATGTTTTACCATACATATATTAACTATGTCTACTAAGATTGACCAGAACAGATTAAGAGTCGCAATTGACTGGATCAGCAAGCTTGCTGACGGAATGAATCCTATCGATGACAGTGTACTTCCGACTACTGACGTCGTGAATAATGTTCATATCTCCCGCTGTCTGTTCTTTGTTGCAGATCTGCTTGAAGATATGGCTCGTAGAGATAGGGAAAAGCAATCTTCGAAACAGCAGCAGAAAGCAGACTTTGATCTCTCTCCTGAAATGGCATCGAATGTACATATAGCGGAAAAGACAGGAATTGCTATGTTTGTCAGGGAGATCAACAAGGTGATTCCTGAAAACATGAAGCCTTTGTCTGCACCGAAGGTGACGCAGTGGTTGGTGTCGGTCGGATATTTGGAAGAGAGGGTGCGAGGTGATGGCCATAAATATAGAGCTCCCACTGAGCTGGGGAATTCTATTGGAATCACATCCTTCTGGAAAGAAGGAACCCAAGGGCACTATCTCTATGTGTCATATGATGCCAATGCTCAGCTTTTCGTGCTTGAAAATCTTTTCAAAGTCATGTAGGTGCTTTTCTCGACCTTTCACCAGGCAGAGTCCCAGCACGCCAGGAGTGAAGTCCGGTGTCGGATCTGCTGTATCTACTATGATGTGGACCGGTTGATTTGCTTCTGGCATGATGGTCGCTCGAATGGGGTGCTGTCATTGCTATCGGATGGTGGCTATCTAAGACTGAGGACTGTAGTCTGTACATGCACGAGTTGTGGCCGGTCTCGTCACACGGTTCACTATAGCTTCCGACACAAGGCAAGACCAGCGAGCCCTTCGGACTAGCCTTGTCTTGTGGCGCTGGCGGGCGTGTATGCCAGTGCCGGTCTTCGGCTGAACCTTAGTGCGGGTTGCGCATCCGGGAAACCGCCGTTCTCCGGATGCGCAATGATAAACTGTCATTACCGTTATTGAAGCCGAGATTCCATGCTTCCGGTAAAACCTGAGATTGGCTAGGTTGGGATGTATGAGTTTGGCTCTATTGTGAGTCTTGGGTTTGGCTCTATTGTGAAACCTGAGAGCAGGGGAACGCTCAATTGAGCGGTGGCATTCTCAATTGTGAAACCTGAGAGCAGGGCGATTGGTGTTTCATGCAGCCTGTTGCGGATTTGCCTGCTCTTAGGTGTGCCATTCTGTACCTGAAGGCATATGAAAATCCGTTCTGCGCAATGAGATGCATGTTTGCCTGCTCTGAGGTTTTGTATGTTGACTTGCTCTTAAGTTTTGCATACCTATCTTGGTCTTAGGTTTGAGTGCCTGCTCTGCTCTGAGGTTTTGCGTGTAAGTTTGATCTGAGCCTTGCATGACGGTCTGTTATGAGGTTCTGCGTGCCTGTCCCGCTCTCAGGTTTTGCGTGTTTGACCTGAGACGGCTGGGTTGTGATGAGATTGTCAGAACTTTTGACTGAATCACAAAAAGTCGCAGAGGTGCTCCCAAAGAAAGGTAATAAGAATCAGAAACCATTTCTGAAGATGTATATCATGCAGCTGGACAATGTCAAGATGACAGTTGGACTGCAGAAATCCACAGGTGACAAGGTTCAGTATTGTATCACTGCTCTATAACAACACAGCCACTCCGAAGAGTGGCTGTTAAACTTTGGGGCTCGAAACCAACGAATTAGCTGAAGCGAATGCGAAAGAAACTGCGTTGTTAAAGGTTGTCATCCCTTACGCGAATTCCCCTTGACTCTGCAAAGATAGAATGAAATAATTTCTCTGCAAATTTTTGGGGTGGAGAAGCTATCCATCTGTATTGATGTTATTTACAATGTACTACTATGTTATGCTGTATATTCAATACAGAGTCACGTAAGTCAATTAAATAGAGCGGAGAAATAATAATAGAATGCAAAGGACAAAGGGATGACTAAACCAGCTATAATTATGATTATTGCTGAATTGCCGCGGAACACCAAACGTCCTAATTTGGATGATGGTACGACGAGGTTATGTAATTCCTCTCTGCAACTTTCAATGATGGGCTCTTTCTTAATTGGAAGTACAAATCCCGTATTCTTTCCTAAAATCCATCCAGATGTAATCATTGCCAAAGAATAGATGATCCAAATCCAAAGGTTGGACACAAAATTGACGATCACCGGAAGTCCCATGAGAAAGAAAACCCACACGCCAACATAATTTCCTTTGGTTTCTTCCTGACCTCCACAGAATAAAGCTGCAATAATGCATCCTAAGGAAAGCTCAAAGAAACACAAACTTATACGAATGTTCAAAAGACCATGAATCTCATTTGACAGACTCCAGGCTCCAGGTCTGACCTCAATCCATTCAGCTATGACAGGAGTGTTGAACGTAATACCAACGGTAGTGTTCAAAGCCACATAAAATGCAAAAAGACACAGATACATCCATATCAGTCTGATATCATAATATCTTACAGGAGCATACTTTTGTTTCCTTCTCTTCTTCATCGCTTTCATTTTTGCAAATATAAATCATTCCCTATAATTATTAAAGGCGCATCAGCGCCGCGTCATCCGCGTCAGCGAGACTTTTGAAAAAAGTCGAAGCAGCGGGGACGCCCTACCCGACTTCAGGAGTGGTCGGCATGCCCCTGACAGGGGCTGTCAGGGATCAGTCGCAAAAGTATGTGTCTAAGCATAGATCTTAGTGAGTCTGAACAAGAAGTATTTAACATCTGACACACCTCTTAGTTGTGCTCTGAATGACTTTATCTTGGCATTGAAAG
>JAFZEP010000069.1 GCA_017560625.1 Bacteroidales bacterium | reverse complement strand
ATGGCGGTAGCCTGCGGCGGAAACACTTACACCGAGATTCTCGATCAGGCGTATGATGCCGTTGAGAAGGGTGATTTCGAAAAGACAGAAGAGCTGTTGATGAAGTATCAACTTTGGCTGAACGAACTCTCGGAAGATGAGGCAACAGTTGCTGAAGAGGAGTTCACGAAGTGGTATGAAGCTAAAGGTGAGCAGTTTGAGGCCATGTATGAGGAAGCGCTTGGGGCATATGGTGAGCGATATTTGTGAAAAGTGAAACTTGATTGATTTGTGGGGCAGACCGTTTGGTCATGCCCCATTTATTTTGTATTTTTGTGGCCTTGTTTTTAAAGGTATGGAGATAAGTCCTATCGCGCATATTCACACAGATTTTCCTGAGAAGTTCGGCGTGCCGCGTCAGAGCGGGCTTGCGAAGGAGTTAAGAGGGAAAATTGTGTTTGAAAAGGAGTATCGCAATCCTGATGCGCTCAGGGGGCTTGAAGGCTTTTCGCACATATGGCTTGTCTGGGAGTTTTCTGCAAACAGGCGCACGGCAGGCGAGTGGCAGCCTACAGTACGTCCTCCTCGCCTTGGCGGCAATACGCACATGGGCGTTTTTGCAACCAGATCGCCTTTCCGGCCCAATCCTCTCGGCCTTTCATGCGTGAAGATATCCTCAATCGAGTTGGACTCCCCGGATGGCCCTGTGATAAATGTGACTGGAGCAGACCTGATGGATGGTACTCCTATATATGATATAAAGCCATATATAAGATATGCGGATGCTCGTCCGGAGGCAGTGTGCGGCTATGTGGATGAACTGGATGAGCGTGCACTGAAGGTCGTGCTGCCTGGCGAATTGGCGCAGAGGATAAAGGAGAGGGAAGTGATCCCGTCCCTTATAGAAACTCTACGACTTGATCCGCGCCCTTCCTATCATTCCGACCCGCATCGCGAATATGGCATGTCCTTCGCCGGCTATAATATCCGTTTTACTGTCGTGGATGGTGTGCTTGAGGTGAAAGATGTCAGTAATTCGCAAAATTAATGTATCTTTGCGCGCTAATTTTTAAAAGACTTATGATCAAGACTCTTCGTTCATCGATTTTTGCGGGCATATTCATCGGAACAGCAGGTTTCGGATTCCTGGCTTCAGGTCTTCAGACTGCATACGGATCGCTTGTAGGCGCCGTTCTCTTCTCCCTTGGACTCATGGCCGTCGTAGGATATAAACTCAAGCTTTATACTGGAACTGCCGGCTTCATCAAGAAGAATGAGGTTGGAACACTTTTCCTTATCCTCCTTGGCAACATCATCGGATGTCTATGCATGGGACTTCTTACAAGAATGTCACCAATGGCAGAAGGAATCCAGAATGCAGCTGTGAACATCATGGCGCTCAGACTCAAGACCGGCGCATTGAAGTGCGGCCTTCTTGGTATCGGTTGCGGTCTTCTTATGACAACGGCAGTCACATTTGCCCGTCAGAAGAACATTCTCCCGCTTCTTTTTGCAGTACCGCTCTTCATTGTCTGCGGATTTACCCACTGTGTTGCTGATGCATTCTATTACATGACCATCCCGTTCAGCAGCTGGTCATTCGAACTCCTTGGAGTATACGCATGCACCGTCCTCGGAAATCTTATCGGATGCAACCTCTATAGGATTGTACTTGAAAGGGATCAGTACGAGCAGGCTTAATAAAACAAAAGTTCGGGTCTTAAGACTCGAACTTTTGTTTTATTTGACCCGAACTTTTTTGTTTATTTTACTCTGTGCCAGTTCATTGTTCTTCCAAACCATCCAGACTTGTCAAGTGAACCTCTTACCTTGAGCATGTCACCTTTTACCTCCATCGAGCAGTGGTATGTCTCGCCGTTGTTAGGATCATAGATTGTGCCTCCGGAATACTTTCCCTTGCCATCGGACTTGAGGTTGTTGAGCATGTTCAGACCGATGATCTGTCTGCTGCGAAGCTCTTTCTTAGGGTTCTTGTCGTCTACAGCAGGTGTTCCGTCTGCTTCAGTAGGATTTTTGAGCCAAACGATCTTTCCGTTGTAGACATTGCCGCTCTTGTACACCTCTACGATTGCTGAGCCATCCTCAAGCTTCCACTTACCTGCAACTTCCTGCGCAAATGCACACATGAAGGGGAATAACATCAAAACGATGCTGAAAATAAACTTTCTCATTGTGTTTTAGATTTTAGTTAAACGAAGCAAATATATCAATCATGCCGGTACTTTGGAAAAGATTGTTATATTTGTAGGATATTTGTGGTGAAATTGCCGCAATTAACGTAAAAGATTTGAGAAACTATGGGAAAAGTAATACTTACAGGCGACCGTCCGACCGGAAAACTCCATCTCGGACACTATGTGGGATCGCTTAAGAGAAGAGTCGAGCTTCAGAATTCAGGTGAGTTCGAGAAGATCTTCATCATGATCGCAGACGCTCAGGCTCTTACAGATAATGCGGACAATCCGGAGAAGATCCGTCAGAATATCATCGAGGTTGCTCTCGACTATCTTTCAGCAGGTCTTGATCCTGAGAAGGTGACTATCTTCATTCAGTCTCAGGTTCCTGAGCTTTGCGAACTTGCATTCTATTATATGAATCTCGTAACTGTTCAGCGTCTTCAGAGAAACCCTACCGTAAAGCAGGAAATTCAGCTTCGTGGCTTCTCAGAGGGTGACGAGGATGAGAACCAGAACAAGAAGGGTACGCCAGTAGGCTTCTTCACATATCCGATCAGCCAGGCATCTGACATCACTGCATTCCGCGCAACTACTGTTCCTGTCGGCGTTGACCAGGCTCCAATGATCGAGCAGACCCGCGAGATTGTGCACAAATTCAATTCTGTATATGGTGAGACTCTCGTGACTCCGGAAATGCTTCTTCCTGAGAATGCAGTCTGCATGCGTCTTCCTGGTACAGACGGAAAGGCTAAGATGAGTAAGTCGCTTGGCAACTGCATCTATCTTTCTGACACATCAAAGGAGCTCAAGAAGAAGATCAACAGCATGTATACAGACCCTGAGCACCTTCAGATCGAAGATCCAGGTCACGTAGAGGGCAACGTGGTGTTCACATACCTTGATGCGTTCTGCAAGGACGAGCACTTCGCACAGTTCCTTCCTGACTATGAGAACCTTGAGCAGATGAAGGATCACTACCGTCGTGGCGGTCTTGGAGACGGCACATGCAAGAAGTTCCTCTTCAACATCATGGAGTCTATCCTCCAGCCTATCCGTGAGAAGCGCCATGAGTATGAGCAGAACATTCCTGCTGTGTACGAGATCCTCCGCAAGGGTTCAGAGACAGCGCGCGCAGAGGCCGCAAAGACTCTCGCAGATGTACGCAAGGCAATGCAGATAGACTATTTCGACGATGCCGACCTCATCGCAGAGCACACAAAGAAATATCAGAAATAAAAAATCAGAGCTTCAACCTGAAGCTCTGATTTTTGTTTATATTATCTATCTTTTATCTTTCGTACTCAACCTTTGCACGAACCTCGGCAATAGTCTTTACGTACTCGATTACGTTGTCCCTCAAGGTGTCTGCCTTATAAGCTGCGAGAGCCTCCCAAGACTCGAAATCAGCCATCATCACTGCATCGTAAGATGTCTTTCCTTCATTTCTGTTTACTCCGACCTCGATGTGCTTAAGACCTGGCACAAGACCCATGAGGGCCTCATATTTCTCTTTGACATCTTCAGCGAGTTCCTTTGGAGTCTTACCATCTGATGGTTTGAACTTCCACATTACACAATATCTTACCATAGTATTAGTGTTTAAGTGTTTTAATTTCATTAACGACCACTAATTTAGACATAATTATTGAATCGTCCAAATATAATCAGTGTAAAATGTGCTTTCTATGTGCGTGTATCTGGGGCAGATAACTTTTGAGATAGATCTATTTATAGAAGGTGAGCCAGTTGGTGTAGTATCTGTTGTCGCGCTTGCATAAGTATGTGATGTCCGATTCTTCGGTCATGCGGTACCATCCTTCTCTCCATCCTCCCATGTCGAGATAGAGGGCGTGTGTGACACCGGCATTCATCAGCATGTCGACAAAGTCTCTATAACGTATCTTCTCATCCGATTGGATGACGCACAGCTTGCCGTTCAGCTCGCATAACGCTCTATAGATGTTTCTGTTCGATCTGTACTGCGGCTGAGCTTTGCCGTTGAATATTATCATGTTCTGAGCGAATCCCATACCTTTTTTCTCGCTTGCCTTCTTCATCTGGCTGTTGTAATCATTCAGAAGGAATTGCCATTTGCCGCCATACCAGACGAACGCTCCCGTGTTGTCGTCGCACTTATATCCGTTTTCATACTCGCCACCTGATACGTGGTTGCCTGCTAT
>JAFZEP010000068.1 GCA_017560625.1 Bacteroidales bacterium | reverse complement strand
GACTATCGATGATGCTGCAGCTTCTGTTGCATGGGTGTTCCAGAATATCGAGAAATACGGCGGCGACCTTTCAAAGATCTATCTCGCAGGTCATTCTGCAGGCGGATATCTTGTAAGCATGCTCGGTCTGAACAAGGCTTACCTTGCAAAGTATGGCATCGATCCCGACAAGCAGATCAAGGCTCTCGCACCATACAGCGGCCAGGTGATCACTCACTTTGCTCAGAGAGAGAAGCAGGGCATCGCAAACCTCACTCCTACAATCGACGAGTTTGCACCTCTTTTCTACGTTCGTGGCGATGCAGCACCGATGCTCGTGATCTCAGGCGATAGGGAAGTGGAGCTCTTCGGACGCTATGAGGAGAATGCATACTTCGTGAGAATGCTCCGCCTCAATGGTCACAAGAACGTGACCTTCTACGAGGTCGACGGCTTCGACCATGGCGACATGGCAGAACCTGCACATCTTCTCCTCCTGAAGTACATCAAGAATCAGAAATAACACATAACCCATAATAAAATCAGGTGACTAATTATATAATTGGTCGCCTGATTTTTATGTGGTGTGATTGTCACGATGCAGACTTTTCCTCGGATTTCCTTGCGTCGTGGCGGCGGATGGTGGGTTGTCACGTCATTGCGAGGTCCGTCAGGACCGTGGCAATCTGTATAAATACTCTCATAATGAGATTGCCACGTCGTTGCTGTTGCAACTCCTCGCAATGACGTAAGGATGACTATAAATGAAAAATCCACCTGAGCGATCAGGTGGACTTTTTTGCTATCAGGAACTATTACTTCAAGTTCATGTCGATGAGTCTGTTGAGTCTCTTGACGCTCTCGCCAGTTGTGAGTGCGTCTGGCTCTGTGTTCATACAGTAGTCAACGAGACGGTCAACTGTTGATGTTGCAACGTGCATACGAGTGTCGCTTGATGCGTAGTAGATAAACACCTTGCCATCCTCGTCAACGATCCAACCGTTTGTGAAGAGAACGTTCATAACGTCACCGATGTACTCCTCTCCCTCTGGAACCATGAAGAATCCTGCAGGATCAGCGATCATCTTAGTAGGATCCTCGAGTGAAGTCATGTACATGTAGAGAACATAACGGAGACCTGAAGCGCAACCACGTACACCGTGTGCGAGGTGCAACCAACCCTTGTCAGTCTTGATCGGGTGTGGACCCTCACCGTTCTTAACCTCCTTGATTGTGTGGTAGAATCTCTGGTTGATGATCTTCTCCTCAGTCACTACAGCCTTCTCCATGCTGTCAACGAGTGCCCAACCGATTCCGCCGCCGCTACCAGCGTCGATGAATCCGTCCTGTGGACGAGTGTAGAGAGCGTACTTGCCGTCTACGAACTCTGGATGGAGAACAACGTTTCTCTGCTGTGACTTAGACTCGAGGTCTGGAAGACGCTCCCAGTTTACGAGGTCCTTTGTACGTGCGATACCTGCAGCAGCAACTGCTGAAGAAAGGTCACCAGCTGGGGCGTTAGGGTCCTTGCGCTCTACGCAGAAGATACCGTAGATCCAACCGTCCTCGTGAGCTGTAAGTCGCATGTCGTATACGTTTGTTGCTGGCTCACCATACTCAGGCATAGTGATAGGGCGATCCCAGAAACGGAAGTTGTCTACTCCGTTAGGGCTCTCTGCAACTGCGAAGAATGACTTACGGTCAGCACCCTCTACGCGTACAACGAGGATGTACTTTCCGTTCCACTTGATAGCACCTGAGTTGAGGGCTGCGTGGATGCCATAACGCTCCATGAGGTATGGGTTAGTCTCCTTGTTGAGGTCGTATCTCCAGTGGAGTGGAGAGTGGTCACCTGTGAGGATTGGGTTTGTGTAGCGCTCGTAAACGCCGTTTCCTTCGATAGGCTCATTCTTCTTAGTGATGAGAGCCTCGTGCTGTGCCTTAAGCCAGGCAAGTCTCTGCTCGAAATTCATAATCGTGTGAATTAAAGTTATTTATTATAAAAACATCATCTGATCCTTTGCAGCGAAAGTCTTGAAGTCTTCCACTGACTCGTGGCCTGGGAAAGGCGCATAGAAATGGTGCTGCATGTTTTCGTCGCAGGCATTTCTCCAAAGAAGTACGTATGATACAGGGAAACCCTCCATTGCAGGGTAGAGCACCTCTGTCCACCACTTCTCATACTTCACGCCTTCATATCCGGCCTCAGTCACGGCCATAAGCTTGCCGTGCTCCTTTGCAAACGCCTCTGTGAGTGCGAGGCAGTGTCTTGTTCTTTCAACGTAGACCTCACCTGAAGTGAACTGATAGAAGTCGATGCCGACCATGTCCACTACGTCGTCGCCAGGCCATTTCTCACCGAAGTTGTCGTCTGTGAGTCCGCCTGCATCAGGGGAGTATGACCATACGAGGTGGTTGAAGCCTCTTACGTTTGTCA
Source organism: Bacteroidales bacterium (assembly GCA_017560625.1). Lineage (GTDB taxonomy): Bacteria > Bacteroidota > Bacteroidia > Bacteroidales > UBA932 > Cryptobacteroides. The sequence continues at coordinate 25,334 of JAFZEP010000068.1, read as the reverse complement.
TATAGTCGTGTGTCATTCTCCAAAGAGCGACATACTGCTCTGTTGTACAGAGATTCTGGCCCCACCAGAACCAGTCTCTTGTGTGCTCGTGCCATGGACGGAAGATCACAGGGATCATGTTGCCCTCTTCGTCCTTGATCGATCCAAGATAGTCGGCTGCCTTAGAAAGCCATCCCATGAACTTCTCATGATTCTCTCCGCCAGGGAGGATTGATGCAACTACCTCAGTCGAAGTGTTGTCCCAAGTGGTTCCGCCTGTGAGCGGGTTCATAGGGTGCCATGAGAATGTGATCACTCCGCCTCTCTTGTGGTGAGCCACAGCTGCTGCTCTCATGTGGTTGAAGTCGTTCTTGTCGATGTTGAGCGGTGAGTCAAGCTCGATGCCGCCGAGATCCATTCCGTAGAGTGCAGGGTATTTGCCAGTCACGTCGTGGATGTCTGATCTGTCGAACTCAGTCGCATCTGCCTCCACCTTCCATGAGTGGCCGTAGAGGTAGCTGTCCTGGTGGCCGAACATGATCTTGCCATGCTCTATCTGGTTTTCAAGACGCTCAAGCAGTGATTCTGCCGGTGTCTGAATCTTGTTTTCTGTACATGCCGAAGCTGCAATTACTGTAGCAATCATTGCCATTAGCTTGTGTCTGATAGTTGCCATATTATACTTGAATATATCTTTGCAAAATTAATATTTGACGGATAGTTGTGCAAGTATATATTTGTCCATTGATGATACTTTTTTGACATACCTATTTTTATACAAATCATTTTATATATATTTGCACGGAACGCCTATGCGTATCGTCAGCATGAATCAAAGAAACAACATCTACTCATATGAATAAAACTAATGCAGAACTTCTTGCAGCCAAAGGACTGGCGGCTGAAGTGAAGAAGGAGTTGACCGAGAACATCCTTCCATATTGGATGAACAAAATGTGCAATCCGGCTGGTGGCTTCTATGGCCGTATCACCGGTGAGGAAGTGCTCGAGCCTGAGGCTCCAGTGGGCGGCATCATGACAGCCCGCATCCTCTGGACATTCGCTTCGGCTTACCGTCTTCTCGGAAATCCTGAATATCTTGAGGTTGCTCTTAAGGCAAAGTCTCTGATCATCAATCATTTCTATGACAAGGAGTACGGCGGAACCTACTGGTCTCTCAACGCAGACTACACACCGCTCGACACAAAGAAGCAGATATATGCGATCGCATTCACGATCTATGGTCTTGCAGAGTTGAACAGGGCAACAGGCGATGCTGAGGCTCTTGAGTATGCCATCAAGCTTTTCCACTCTATCGAGGATCACAGCTTCGATACAGAGAAGGACGGCTACTTCGAGGCATTCACACGTGAGTGGAAGCAGATTGAGGATATGCGTCTGAGCGAGAAGGATGCAAATGAGAGCAAGACAATGAACACACACCTCCATGTGATCGAGGCTTATACATGCCTCTATCGTGTGTGGAAGGATTCACTTCTTCAGGAGCGTCTCCGTGGCCTGATCAACATCTTTGACAAGTATATTCTTGATACAAATGGCCACCTCAAGCTTTTCTTTGACAACGACTGGAACTGCAACTATGACATCTTCTCATACGGCCACGACATCGAGGCTTCATGGCTCCTTCACGAGTCGGCTCTCGTTCTTGGTGAGGAAGAGTCGTTGGCAAAAGTTGAGGCAAGAGTGCCTGGCATCGTTGCTGCGTCTACAGAGGGATTCACTCCGGAGGGAGGAATGATCTACGAGAAGATGGGCGACCACATCGATGCAGACCGTCACTGGTGGGTGCAGGCCGAGGCTGTAGTGGGCTACTTCAACCTCTGGGAGCATTTCGGTGCTCAGGATGGTCTTGAGAATGCAGTCTACTGCTGGGAGTACATCAAGAAGGAAATCATCGACAAGAAGAACGGTGAGTGGATCTGGAGCCTTCGCGCTGACGGCACCGTCAACACAGTGGAAGACAAGGCGGGCTTCTGGAAGTGTCCATACCACAACGGCCGCATGTGCCTCGAGATCATCGAGCGTACAAAGTAGCAATAAAGAACCCCCGAAAGTTAGACAAAAACTTTCGGGGGTTTCTTTATTCCTTGTTTTCTTTCTGATCCTGCTCGACTGTTGGAGCTGAATCTTTGTATTTGAAGCGGCGGATCTTCTGGGTGGCTGTCTTTTCAAACGGCTCCTTCATGACCTCCACTGAGCTGACCTGGGATGTCTTGTTGACGTTGCGGTTGACAAGGTGGAGCAGCTTTGACTTATACTTGTCGAGCTTCTCATAGATCTTGTCCTCGCTCTCCTTGTCCCACTCGATCATGTTTTCATCAAGCTGGACGAGTGCTACAAGGCGGCCGTTTCTCTCTACGACGATTGACTCTGACACGCCGTCGACATTGTTGATTACGCTCTCGATCTCCTCAGGATAGATGTTCTCGCCTGATGGGCCGAGGATCATGTTGTTGCGGCGGCCTTTGATGTAGAAGCGTCCTTTTTCGTCCTGTACAGCAAGGTCGTTCGTGCGGAACCAGCCGTCCTCTGTGAAGACGCTCTTCGTGCGCTGAGGATCCTTGTAGTAGCCTAGCATCACATTCGGACCTTTGGCTACGATCTCGCCCTCTCCTGTCTCAGGGTTGATGTCATGAAGCTTGAGCTGTACGTTGTATACAGGATAACCCAATGTTCCTACGGCTCTCCATCCGTGCATTGCGTAGCCAAGGAGTGGGGAAGTCTCTGTGAGACCGTAGCCGATGGCGTATGGGAACTTCGCCTTGAGGAGGAATGCCTCCACCTCAGGATCAAGCTTCGCTCCACCGATGCCGAAGAACGAAATGCATCCTCCGAATGTCTTCTTGAGTTTCATGCCGATGATTCGGCACATGAGTCCGTTCATGTGCTCGTTCATCCATGTGAGCGTGCGGCTCTTTTTGATTGTAGGAAGCACACTGTTTCGGTATACTTTCTCGATGATCAGAGGAACCGACAGGATTGTCGTAGGCTTCACGATCTTCATGGCCTTGAGAAGCAGCGATGCTACAGGCGGCTTAGGAAGGTAGTAGACTGTCGATCCGCAGTACATAGGGTAGAGCATGCTGAGGGTCATCTCCAGAGTGTGCGCCATAGGAAGGATGGAAAGCCATCTGTCCTTTTCGCCTCTAGGGCATGAATGGTAGCATGTGATGACGTTTGACGCGAGGTTGCGGTGGCTGAGCACCACGCCCTTTGCGCTGCCTGTCGTTCCCGATGTGTAGATGATCGCAGCGATGTCTTCAGGAGTCGGCACTGTCGCTCTTCCGTCGCATGTGAACTTGTCATCGTCTGCCTTGATGATCTCGAATGTGTCCATGTCGATCACAAGGGTGAGCTTCTCCATCGATTCCTTGCTGAGCTTTGATGCGAGTTTCTGGGAAACGAACATCACCTTGCTCTCAGAGTGGTTGAGGATGTTTGTGACCTCGTTCTCAGAGCTGTCAGGAAGGATAGGGATAGAGATACGGCCGAAGACCACAGTACTGAAATATGCCACTGACCAGTTCGGCATGCTCTGCGAAAGGATTGCTACCTTGTCGCCGGCGCCGATGCCGTACTGTGTGAGAAGCTTTGAAATGCTGTCGCATTTCATCTTAAAGTCGTGGTAGGTGTAACCGCCTTCCTTAGAGTCGTACCACTGGGTGTACTGGTTCTTGGAATAGACGGTTGTCGCGTACTCGTACAATTTGGCGAGGGTGTCGACATACTTCTCCCTCATCCTCTTCATACGTTTGTAGAGTTGAATCATGTTTAGGTTTTTTAGTAACGTAAGGTTTATTTAGTAACGTAGTTCTCAGGGTGTTTGCCCTTGAGATTCATCTTTTCGTAGATCTCCTGGATGCGCTGCATATCTGCCTTAGGGTCGTCTGTGAGCTCCACTTTCTCACCGCGGCCGATGTGCTTTGTGCCCCAGTCGTAGTAGCCGAGGTAAACAGGACATCCTACCTCGCGCGCGATGGTGTGGAATCCTGTCTTCCAACGCTTCACCGCCTTGCGTGTTCCCTCCGGTGCAATGGCAAGGTGGACTACCTTCTTGCTCTTCATCTCTCTGATGACGCTGAGGACAACGTTGCTGCCCTTCTTGCGGTCTACAGGGATGCCGCCGATCTTGCGGAGGATCCATCCGAGAGGACCCCAGAAGAACTCGGCCTTTACCATGCAGTGGATGTCTCCGCCAACTGACTTATAATATAGGTATGCGATGACAAAGTCCCATGCCGAAGTGTGAGGCACGCCGAGAATGATACATTTGTCTTCCGGTGCTGCCGGGCTGTCAACAGTCCAGCCCAATACGCGGAGCAGCCATCCGCAGAATTTCTGCCACATAATGTTGTTTGTTTTGTTTATTAGATTGCCACGGCCTTTCGGCCTCGCAATGACGTGTACGTCGGCCTCGTAATGACGTGTACGTCGGCCTCGCAATGACGTGTACGTCATCCTGAGGAACGAAGTGACGTGAGGATCTCCTTGGTTATAGGTTCACGTCTTCGAGCTCTGCCTCGCTGCGCAGGTGCTGGCGGATGAAGTTCTGACGGTCGATAGTGTTGTCTCCCATGTAGAACTCCATGATCTCCGCGATCGACTCCTCGTCGCTGAGCTTCACTCTGTCAAGTCTCATATGCTCTCCGATGAAGTCCACGAACTCGTTTGACGAGATCTCTCCGAGACCTTTGAATCGTGTGATCTCCACTCCGGTCTTGAGCTCCTTCACTGCCTTGTCCTTCTCCTCGATGCTGAAGCAGTAGCGGATGTCCTTCTTGTTCTTCACTCGGAAGAGCGGTGTCTGAAGGATGTATACATGTCCGCGGCGGATAAGGTCCGGGTAGTACTTCATGAAGAACGTTACAACAAGCATGCGAATGTGCATTCCGTCGTCATCGGCATCGGTTGCGATGATGATCTTGTTGTATCTGAGGTTGTCCATGTCGTCCTCGAGGCCGAGGGCGTTGATGAGAAGGTTCAGCTCCTCGTTCTCAGCAACCTTCTTGCGGCTTTCCTTGTAGCAGTTGATAGGCTTACCTCTCAAACTGAACACAGCCTGTGTCTCTGCCTTACGTGCCTTGGTGATGGTTCCGCTCGCAGAGTCTCCCTCGGTGATGAAGATGCTGGTGTACTCGGCAAGTTCCTTCTTCGCAGCAGCGAGCTTGTCGTTGTAGTGGATCTTGCAGTCGCGGAGCTTCTTATTGTAGACGTTTGTGCGCTTGCTTCTCTCCTTGGTCTTCTTCTGGATGGTCGAGATCTCCTTACGCTCCTGCTCGGACTCTGTGATCTTCTGCTGGAGCACAGGGATGATCTCCTTGTGCATGTGAAGGTAGTTGTCGAGGTTTGTCTTAACAAACTCGTTTACGAAACTTCTGATGGTAGGACCCTGGTCATATGTGTGGGTTCCGTCTTCGTTCTGGACGTCTGTCTCCCACATGTATGTCGATCCGAGCTTGGTCTTGGTCTGACCTTCGAAGTTAGGCTCCTGGATCTGGATGCTGATGGCTCCGATGATGCCCTGGCGGATGTCTACTGGATCGAAGTCCTTCTTGAAGAAGGTCTTGTAGAACTCCTTGAGCGTCTTGGCCACTGCCTCTCTCATTGCGGCGAGGTGTGTACCTCCGTCGCGGGTGTTCTGTCCGTTGACGAATGACGCGATGTTCTCGCCATAGCTGTTGCCGTGGGTGAGAACGATCTCCACATCTTCTCCTACGAGGTGGATAGGCTCGTAGAGAGGTGTGTCAGACATATTGTCGTTGATCAGGTCAAGAAGTCCGTGCTCTGACTTGTAGACTGTGCCGTTGAAGTTGAGCGAGAGTCCTTTCTTGAGGTACGAATAGTTCTTCACCATGGACTCGATGAACTCCATTCTGAAGTTGTAGTCCACGAAGAGATGCTCGTCCGGTGTGAATCGTACGAGAGTTCCGTTCTTTTCCTTGGTAGGCCTCTGGCCGGAGTCGATGAGCGTACCCTCCCTGAACTCCGCGAATGAACTCATTCCGTCGCGGAATGCCTCTACATAGAAGTTGCTTGAAAGGGCGTTCACGGCTTTGATACCCACACCGTTCAGACCCACGGACTTCTTGTAGCCCTTGGTGTCGTATTTACCACCGGTGTTGAGCTTGCTCACCGCCTTGACGACAGAGTTTAGAGGAATGCCTCGTCCGAAGTCGCGCACTGTCGCAGTCTTTTCGTCCACTGTTATCAGGATCTGCTTTCCGAATCCCATAGAGAACTCGTCGATGGAGTTGTCCACAACCTCCTTGAGGAGGACGTAGATTCCGTCTCCGAGATCCTCTCCGTTACCGAGTCGTCCGATGTACATTCCCGGACGTCTGCGGATGTGTTCGACGCCTTCGAGCGTCCTGATATTGTCGTCTGTATAGTTGATTACTTCAGCCATATGTTGAGTTTTAGCAAAATCATGCAAAGTTACGAAAAAAATCCGGAATCCGTGTGTGCCTGTCCACTAAAGGGCCAAAATTTGGCGGATTAGATTATTTTCAATAATTTTGTAACCTTTTTCAAAAATATTTCGTGATGAAATACAGTAAATTTTTAGCCTATGCAACGCTCGTTGCTGCTGCTCTGCAGCTGTCTTCAGCGTGCACATCAAACCTACAGGAGACCCTGCCGGAGAGCCGTCGGGAAGTGACTGTGGGCTTCTATGCAGGCGGCGCTCAGACAAAGACTGCCATGCTCTCAAACGGCCTTTCGGCTGCCTGGGAGTCGGGCGACCAGCTTGCTGTTTGGGCCTTGAACCAGTCGGGTTCATATGTCCTTTCGAAACAGATCTTCAAGACATACGGAACAGATGGCGGACGTGCATTCTTCACCTCTGACCTGCAGTCTGCAATGCCTCAGGACAGGTACACCTACTACTGCACATATCCGGCTCCATTGTCGGTGTCGGGAACCGATGTTACTTTCGAGGTGCCTGCAGTACAGGATGGAAAGGCATCCGCAGGCGCGGACGTGATGATCGCTACTCCAGTGATGTCAGGTCCTCTTCAGGCGATTCCGGAGCTTGACGACCATTCTACAATGGCGATGCAGATGAACCGCATGATGCATCAGTTCAGGTTCTATATTCCTGAGGGCAAGACTGCCATCGGAGGAGAGTCTGTTACAAAACTTGTCCTGACATTCCCTCAGGATGTTGTAGGAAAGGCGACTTTCGACATGGCCGATCCTGATGAGGCGGGTGTCCTTTCTTCAGGTGGAAAGCAGATCACGCTGAACCTCGCAGATGGCTTGAAGGCATCTCCTTTACAGAATCCCGAGTATGCATGCATGGTGATGATGCCACGTGCCTTTGCGCAGGGGGATATGCTCCAGGTGAAGGCCTATACATCTGACAAGATAGCGCTTGTGGATCCTATCGACCTGTGTGCCAGAGATTTCAAGGCCGGACATTCTACTCCGGTAAGCCTTAATGTCAAGGCCGTTGTGGATTATCCTTATTCGCTTACATTCAAATTGGCGGCAAACAATCTGGGTGAAAATCCAAATGCCATCACGCTCACGGCGCCTGCGTCTTGTGTATGGGCAGGAAGCGGTTCCAATGTATATACCTACGCACCTGGCCGCGAGATCCAGGTCGGTGATGAGATCGTCATCCGCTTTGAGGATGAGGCTGCATACAGGGCATTCAGTTCGAAGAGCATATCTGTGCTTTATGACACTGAGAACACTTTGACTTCCCAGACTGTCACTGTTCCGAATGTCACATCCTCGGACAAGGCTACAGTTTCTCTTACTGTCCCATACCTCTTCTATCAGGACTTCAGTGGCATTCCGTCATTCTCGGACGGCCACGATGCACCTAAGGTGGGTACTGCAAGTGACACATACAAAGGCATTTCAGAGTTCTCGTCGAATGGTCTCCCAGGATGGTATGGTGCAAGAGTCGGTGTTCAGAGCGGAACAGCGCTGCGCATCTGCTGCCGCTATGAGCATGTCCTTCTTGCCGGTGCATACTATAAGGGTCGAGTGTATACTCCATTCCTTTCGAATATAAAGGACGGCAAGGATGTGAAGATTTCTGTGTCATTCCGTTACGGAAGTAATAGAGAGGAGAGAGATCCATTGCTCGGAAGCCCGCCTAAGAAGCAGGCATTGCTGTACTTCGGTGTCAACACCCAGTCTGCCGTGACGAATCCGGATGAGATCGAGGGAGACCTTATCGACAACGTGACCGGACTTGTGGCCGGAAGCGGTTTCGCGAGTGCTACACCTTCGTCACTCAATCCTATGGTCATCAAGGGTGAGACAATGTCTACATCAGGAGGATCCTACACTTCATTCGAAGGCACAAAGAACGTGACTATCGACAACGTCGACAACGGAATGCGCTTGGGATGGATCGTGACTACAAACAATACATCATCCAACACGAACGGAAACTATTGGTTGTATCTGGATGATGTGAAAGTGCAGGTTGCACAATAAATGTGTAAAACAAGTAATTTATGAAATATCTGAAAATCACATTATTAGCTGCTGCGCTCCTTGGCCTTGCTTCATGTGCCAAGGATGCTGCGCAGGGAAGCGGCATGGTGACATTCACCGTGAACGCTGATTATGAGATCGTGGATGGAACAAAGAGCAATGTCTCTGAGTTCACATCTCTTCCGTCTGCTGCAGATTTTGACCTTTCAGTTGCAGATGCATCATCGGCTGTGATCTGGAAAGGTAAACTTTCTGAGTGGGAGGCTGGAAAGCTTATTCCTGCCGGTGCTTACACTGTGAGCGCATCTTATGGTGACATCCAGGTGGAAGGTTTCGACAGACCATGCTTCCAGGGCGAAGCGGACTTCGCTGTTGTCGGCAATGAGGTTGCACAGGTGTCTGTGGATGTGGTTTTGGCCAACACAGTAGTTAAGATCGCGTGCACCGACAATTTCAAGAACTACTACCAGGACTACAGATTCGAGATTGTCCGCAACGGAAACATTCTGGCGACTTTTGCGAAGGATGAGACCAGGGCGGCTTTTGTTGACGGCTACAAGTTCACAGTGCAGGGCACTGTCACAGCTCAGGGCAAGTCTCAGACTTTCTCGAAGGACTACACAGGTCTTAAGGAGGCTACAGCCTACACAATCCTTTTCGATGCAGGCAATGTCGGTAGCTCAAGCATTACAGTAACATTCAATGATGTTGTCGAGACAATCGATCTTGGCGATGTCGAACTCAATGACTAATAGGAGGGAATATTTATGAAGAACAGATTTATACTTGCAGCCCTGTCAGTGGCTATGATATTCTCGGCTTCATGCCAGAAGTCTTTTGTAGAGTCAAAGAAGGAAGGCTATCTTTCATTCGGTGCGTTCGCTCTTGAGGTGGACGAGACTGTGGTTACAAAGGCAGAAGCTGCCGGAGACAACTATGTCATCAGCATTCTCGATGCAGACGACCAGACAGTGCTTACAAAGACATATGCGGAGGTGAAGGACAATGATTCCAAGATTTCCCTTCCTGCAGGATCCTACACTCTCGTTGCAAGATCGTTGGCCGGTGCGCTTCCGATGTCATCATGGGAGAATCCTGTATATGGCGCATCAAAGGGTTTCAGCATTGCTGCCGGTCAGGTGACTGAGATCGGAGATCTTACATGTACCCTTCTCCAGTGCAAGGTGACTGTGGACTACAGCGACGAGTTCCTCAGCTCAGTTACAGGAAAGGGCGTGACAACTGTTGAGGTTGTGGCAGGTCATCCGCTTGATTATGTGATGAATGCAGACGCTACATACGATCACAGCGCAGGTTTCTTTGCTGTTGAGGGCAACACTATGACTGTTGTCTTCAAGGGTGAAGTGGACGGAAAGACTTCAAAGATGACTAAGACATTTACAGACATTGCTGTAAGACAGTGGCGTCAGGTGAAGTTCATCCAGAAGAAGAATGAGCAGGGTGAGGCTACTTTCGACATCGTCATTGAGGACCTCATCTCTGACGAGACTCTCAACAATGAGATCTCAGCAAAGGAGGAGATTATCGGCGAAGATCCGGATGCTCCAAAGGGCGACGGCGGCATTTCTCTCGACTTCGACTATGAGGCAGGATGCGACCAGGAGCTCACTGATCTTACAAACATGATCATTGTCCCTGTTTCTGAAAGAGCGATGAACATCCGCCTCAAGGCTACAGTGCCAGGAGGAATCCATAAGTTCGTAGTCGACATCGAGTCAGACAGCGATGCGTTCAATCTTGCTCTTGCTGCTGCAGAGGCATTCAGCATCGATCTCCTCAACCCGCTTCCTGCTCAGGATGTGATCTTCCAGGTGGTTCCTTTCCCACACGGACCGGAACTTTCAGGACAGACTGAAGTGGCATTTGATTTGAGTGCTGCGCAGAGTGCTATCACAGCGTATCCGGGCGTGCACACATTCATGATGACAATTGTGGACAAGTCATTCTGCACTAAGAAGATTCCTGTGAAGATGATTGTAGAATAAGGAGGACTGACAATGAGAAAGATAATTACATTCATTGCATTGGGAGCTGCCTTTATGGCTTCCTCATGCGTGAAGTCCGAGATAGAGGACCAGGCAGGATATGGAATGCTCAGCGTAGAGATGAGCATCGGTCAGCAGACCCGTGCCCTTTCGCAGGAGCAGCTTTTTGGCACTGCCAAGGTCAACATCTACAAGGCTGACTTCAGTGGTCTGGTGCGTTCATATGTGTATTCAGACACTCCATCCGAGATATATCTCGCTGCAGATTCATATCGTGTAGATGTGATCGCAGGTGAGGCTGTGGCACAGAAGCCTGCAGTTGCATCGTGGGACAGCAAGAGCTACAAGGGCTCGAAAGCATTTGATATCGTTGCTGGACAGATGACTTCAGTGCAGGTAGAAGCGACTGTGAATAATGCAGTTACAAAGGTTTCATTCGATTCTACTGTTCAGGAGAACTTCCAGGATGGCTACACAATGACCATGGCTCTCAGCGATGAGACTGCAAGCTCTCTTGTCTACTCTTCAGACAAGTCCGGTGCAGAGGGCTACTTCATCATCGACGGCCTCTTCGAGCCTTCGTTCACATGGACATTCACAGGTAATCTCAAGAAGGACGGATCGGCTTTCACTAAGACTGGTGTCATCAGCGGAGTAGAAGCCGGCAAGCTCTATAATATGAACCTCATGTACACTGTCAAGGACGGTGACATTCAGTTCTCTCTTTCTGTAGACCGTACAACAGACGTGATCGATGACACTATCGTCTTCGAACCTGTGTCTACAGGTCTTGCAGCTTCTTCTGTCTTCGAGATCTGGGCTAAGCATGCTACACTCCATGCGGATGTGGATGCAGAGACTGCAGCAGGTGCGACAATCGAGTTTGCATATTCTTATGACAATTCTACCTGGAACCGTGCTGCAGCAGTTGCAGACCCGTCTTCTGAGGGTTCGTACAAGGCTGAAATCAAGGGACTTGAGCCAGGAAAGACATATACCTACAAGCTCATGATCAATGACGAGCAGGTGGGTGACGCGCTTCAGTTCACAACAGAGGATGCTCCAAATCTTCCTAATGCAAGCTTCGAGTATGCAAGTACAGTTGCAGGTGCGTCGTATTATAAGTTCTATGATCCTAACTGTGGCGTGGCTGAGGGCCAGACTATGTTCTGGGGCTCAGGTAACGGTGAGGGATCTGAGGGAGTCAACGGTTCTGCAAGTATGAACATCGTGATCACCTACATCGACACAAACGACAAGGTTCACGGTAACCAGTCTGTCCTTGCAGAGACAAGCTCTATGGCAGGATTCCTTGCTGCCGGTAACCTTTTCACAGGTCAGTTCAACGGTCTTGTGGGCACAAGCGGCGGTAAGGTGAACTTCGGCCGTCCTTGGACAAGCCGTCCTTCAGCGCTCAAGATCTGGTGCAAGTACAAGACAGGCAAGATCGACATCATCAACAACAATAACCTCGGAGTGTCTACAAGCGATTACGACCGTGCTCAGATCAAGGTCGCAATCGGAACGTGGAACTACAAGACCTACGGCGGAACAAAAGAAAGCCCGGTGCATATCAACACTACTGATGAGAAGACATTTGTGGATTTCTACACAGACCCTAGCACTGTTGCCAACGGTGACATCATCATCTACAACGATGGCTACAGCATCAACAAGGCTGCTAAGGTAAGCGCCACAACAAGCACATGGGTAGAGTATGTCATTCCGCTCAACTACCACACTCTGACAGCTTATCCTACTCATATCGTCATTTCATGCGCTGCATCACAGTTCGGTGACTACTTCACCGGTTACGACGGATCTCAGCTCTGGCTTGACCATTTTGAGTTCATTTACGAATAATATCGATGCGAAGACTATTCATCTTAATATCATTGCTGACTGCAGGGGCCCTCAGTGCCAATGCTCAGCAGTATGACCGAGGATACGAGACTGTACCGTCATCGCCGTTCGTTGCCAAGGGCACATGGTCGGTGGGTGGTACAGCAAAGTATTCCCAGCATATCAATGACGGATATAATCTGTTCGTCATCAGCGATATAGACTCACAGGGATTTGATATTTCGGTCAATCCTAAAGCCATGTATGCCGTAAAGGACAATATGGCTGTCGGCCTTAAACTATCATACAACCGCAGCATGCTTGATCTTGCATCAGCAGATCTCGGCATTGCATCAATCGAAATGAGCGCGGCTGACTGCTACCAGATCCAGCATAAGTTCAGTGCCTTCGGCGTGCTGAGGTCCTTCATTCCGCTCGGCAACTCGAAGAGGGTAGCGATGTTCGCCGACCTTCATCTTGGAGGTTCTGTCAAGCAGGGAAAGGCCTACAATGCGGGAGGTGAGAATGTCATAGGATCTTATACTCAGGCTTATTCCATCCAGCTTGGCGTGGATCCCGGTGTGATGGTGTTCCTCGCGGACAGGCTTGCAGTTGAAATGAATGTCGGAGTCTTCGGCGTGAACTACAGCTGGCAGGATCAGATCCGCAATCAGGTCGAGCACGGAAGCTCACAGTCGGCATCGGCCGGCTTTATGATCAATCTGCTCTCTTTGGGCGTGGGTGTATCTTATTACTTTCTATGATGAGGACAATTGCAGCAATATTCATGACCTGCCTTATCATGGCAGCGACAGCGTCTGTGCCTACATATGCGCAGACTGCGGTCCTGGGCTCGGAGATCATGCCTAAGGACACAACAAGGCAGAACCGGTTCACAAACCGCCTCATTGCTCCGAAAGGGGAGTGGCAGTGCGGCCTTTCTATAATGTATGCCGATTTCAACAGCGCGGACAGCGATTTCATGCTCATGCTTCAGGGTATGAATGCAAGAGCATCTTTGCTGAAGATATCGCCCGAGGCGGCATATACCTTCAGAGACAATCATGCAGTCGGAGTCAAGTTCAACTATGTGAAGGCTGGCGGAATGCTTGATTCTGCCACTGCTGACCTTCTGGGCAACCTGAGCCTTTCAGTGAATGACATCAGCGCTTCATCTGTGTCTATGGGCGGTTCGGTGTTCCAGAGAACATATGTCGGCATCGACAAGCAGGGACGTTTCGGCATATTCTGGGATTACATCCTCGGCTATGCGCGATCTACGACTCAGTTCGCCACTGGCGGCGATCCTTCATACACCGTGAAGGAGAAGGGCTACATCGCATTTGCCCCTGGAGTGGTATACTTCCCGATGAACAACGTTTCAGTTCAGGCGGAGATTTCGATTGCTGACATCTCGTATGCCACAACCACTGCATATCAGGGCAGTGCTGCAGTCGGCACACATACTGGCTGGAGTGCAAGAGCCGGCCTCAATCTGTTGAATCTCAGTTTCGGACTGACCATACATCTTTAGAATGAGAAGAACGATTTTATTACTTATATCTGTGTTCATGCTGGCAGGCTGTATACATAATGACCTGCCTTATCCTATTGTAGTGCCCAACGTCACATCCATGACGGTCCAGGATGCTGTGAATGTGGAGATCGACTATGAGGCGCGTCAGGTGACAGTGTATGTGTCCGAGACTACAGACCTCAGAAATGTGGTTGTGCAGTCGGTGGCATTTGACGTGGACTTTACAAAGGCCTCTATTCCATTGCTTGGCAATCATGATCTTACATCTCCTCTTAAGTTCACTCTTACCACTTATCAGGATTATGAGTGGACTCTCAAGGCAGTAAGGCCTGTGGAGAGGTATTTCAAAGTGCTTGGCCAGATCGGAAGTACAATCATCGACGAGCATAACCTTCGAGTGATCGCAATGGTTGCCGAGGGAACAGATCTCGGCAATGTAACAGTGACATCGTTTAAACTCGGTCCAAAGGATATCACTACATATTCGAAGACTCCCGAGCAGATGAAAGATTTCAATGAGGTGCAGACTGTGGATGTGACAGCATTCGGTGTGACTGAGAGGTGGCACATCTATGTGGACATTACTGACATCAGCGTCGAGATCTCAAAGGTAAACCCTTGGACTACATCAGCTTATGTGACAGCGATGGCTTCTGCTGACAAGGAGAACATCTTCAGATACAGACAGAAGGGTACTGAGCAGTGGAGCGAGGTTCCAGAGTCGGATGTGACTGCCGACGGAGGTACATTCGTTGCCTATATCAGGGGCCTGATGCCTGAGACTGAGTATGAGGTGATGGTGGCAAGCGGTGATGAGAGCACTCCTGTGACTGTGTTCACGACAGCTCCTGCCACAAGGATACCAAACGGAAGTTTCGAGTATGCCAGCCTTGTGAGCGGCAGCAACTACTATAAGTTCTACGACCCAAGTTGCGGCGTGACTGAAGGTGAGACCATGTTCTGGGGCTCAGGTAACGGTGAAGGTGCAGAGGGAGTCAACGGTTCGGCTGCCATGGGCATCATCATCACAACCATTGACAAGCAGAACAAGGTGGACGGAAAGCAGTCTGTATGTGCTGTGACAAGTCAGATGGCAGGTATCCTGGCTGCAGGAAACATCTTCACAGGCCAGTTTGCCGGTCTAGTCGGAACAGAGGGCGGTAAGGTCAATTTCGGACGCCCTTGGTCAACCAGACCTGTAGCGCTTAAACTGCATTGCAGATACACTACTTCAAATATCGACATCATCGGCAAGAAACTGCCTCCTGGCGTAAGCGTGACCAAGGAAGACTATGACAGAGCCCAGATCAAGGTGGCTCTCGGTTGCTGGGACTACAGGAAGTACGGCGGAACAAAGGAGTCTCCTGTGCATGTGAATACTACTGATGCAGGCACTTTCGTAGACTTCGGAAAGGATCCTTCGACCATCGCGAACGGAGATCTCATCATCCATAAGGACGGATACTATCTCAATGGATCTGAGAAGGTCAGCGCAGCCACTGGTGAGTGGGCTGAGTACACTATTCCTCTCGTCTACCATGACCTTGAGACACTTCCTACACACATCATCGTCTCGTGCGCCTCATCGCAGTTCGGTGATTATTTCACAGGATGCAGCAGCTCAAAGTTATGGATTGATGCAGTAGAGCTGGTGTACTGATGTGTCAGAGTGAAAGGAATCGGAAAAAATCCGGTTCCTTTTATTTATGAAATATTCGGAAATGTGCATTAAGTTGTTTAAATTTGTATGTTTTAACCAAACCGCAAATTATAACAACTAAGAATATCATGAAGAAGTTCTCTTTACCAAAGGATGGAGGCCTTATTGAGGCAGGCCTTCCAAATGGTGTGAAGCACACTTTCGAAAGAATTCCCGCACATATTTTCGAGGATGAAGACGCAGCAAGCGAGCGTCTTGCCGAGAAGATTGCAAAGTCGATCAATGCATGTGACGGAGTCTTCAGACTCGGTCTTAGCACAGGTTCATCTCCAGTAGGCATTTACAAGGCACTCGTAAAGCGCTACCAGGCAGGTGAACTTTCTTTTAAGAATGTGGAGGTCTACAGCATCGATGAGTACTATCCTGCTCCTGCAGACAAGCACAGCCGCAACCGCAGACTTTATGAGGAACTTGTCTCTAAGGTAGACATCGATCCTGCGAACGTTCATGTGCCTAAGATCGAGAAGGTTCTTGATGCAGCTGAGGTGACAGCTTTCTGCGCAGAGTATGATGCGAAGGCTACTGGTCTTGATCTCCTTATCATGGGTGTAGGCGAGAAGGGTCAGGTAGGATTCAATGAATTCGCCGCTTCTGAGTACAGCCGCACAAGGACAGTCCTCCTTCCATATGTTTCAAGAAAGAGACAGTCAAAGAATTTCTCAGGTAACCTTGACGCGACTCCAAACACAGCGATCGCAATGGGTATCTCGACAATGATGAGCGCAAAGAAGATCCACCTCATCGCTTGGGGAGAGGACAAGGCTGACGTTGTAAAGAGAGTGTCTGAGGATATGGCTGACACTACATGTCCGGCATCTCTTCTCCAGAAGCATCCTAACATCTCTATGTATGTGGAGGAGAACTCGGCAAGCCTTCTTACAAGAAACGTGGCTCCATGGCTCGTAGGTCCATGCGAATGGACTCCTAAGTTCATCCGTAAGGCTGTGGTATGGCTCTGCGAGCAGGTACACAAGCCGATCCTCAAGCTCGAGCAGAAGGACTATCTTACTCACGGACTTGGTGAACTTCTTGAGCAGTATGGCCCATATTCACAGATCAACATCAAGGTATTCAACGACCTTCAGCATACAATTTCAGGATGGCCAGGCGGAAAGCCGAATTCAGACGACACAACCCGTCCTGTGCCTTCGTCACCATTCCCTAAGAGAGTAGTGATTTTCTCTCCACATCCGGATGACGATGTCATCTCTATGGGTGGAACATTCATCCGTCTTGTAGAGCAGGGACATGATGTACATGTGGCATACGAGGTTTCCGGTAACGTTGCAGTTCACGATGACGTCGTTGTACAGCATATGGATGCAGCACGTGAGCTCGGTTTCGGTGACCGTTTCGACGAGGTAAGAGAGATCGTGGCTTCCAAGAAGCCGGGTGAGCCGGAGCCAAGAGCGCTTCTCGAGCTCAAGGGTGCGATCCGTCGTGCAGAGGCAAAGAGCGCTGTCCGCTCATTTGGTCTTAACGATGAGACAAACACTCACTTCCTCAATCTTCCGTTCTATGAGACAGGTGGTATCAAGAAGGGTGAGCGTACACAGGTCGACATCGACATCATCAAGGAACTTCTCGAGCAGGTGAAGCCTCATCAGATCTACCTCGCAGGTGACCTCGCTGACCCACACGGAACACACCGTGTATGTACAGAGGCTGTTCTCGAGGCTATCAACCAGCTTCAGGGCGCCGAGTGGCTCAATGAGTGCCACGTATGGCTCTACCGTGGAGCATGGATGGAGTGGGAGCTCGGCAAGGTAGACATGGCAGTTCCTCTCAGCCCGGAGGAGGTGATCAAGAAGCGTCACGCCATCTACCGCCACCTTTCTCAGAAGGACATCGTGCCGTTCCCTGGTGAGGATCCACGTGAGTTCTGGCAGAGAGCTGAAGAGCGAACAGGCAACACAGCACGTCTCTACAATGAACTCGGTATGGCAGAGTATCAGGCGATAGAGGTGTTCGTACGATTATTTTAAACTTATTTATTCAATATGAAAAGAGATTACAAAGAAGTAGCTCAGAGTTGGCTTGACGGCAACTTTGATGAGGAAACAAAAGCACAGGTACGCGAGCTTCAGAACGATCCTGTAGCTCTCGAGGATGCATTCTATCAGAACCTCGAGTTCGGTACAGGCGGTCTCCGCGGTATCATGGGTGTCGGTACAAACCGCATGAACAAGTACACTGTCGGCATGGCGACACAGGGTCTTGCAAACTACATGAAGGCTAATCTTGAGGGTCCGCTCAGCGTGTGCATCTCATTCGACAGCCGCAACAACAGCCCTGAGTTCGCTAAGATCACAGCTAATGTGCTTGCAGCAAACGGCATCAAGGTATATATCTTCGACAAGCTCCATCCGATCGCTCTCATGAGCTACTCTGTGAGAACAAAGAAGGCTAATGCCGGTATCATGATCACAGCTTCTCACAACCCTAAGGAGTACAACGGTTACAAGGTGTTCTGGTCAGACGGAGCACAGGTGACTTCACCAGTTGACAAGGACATCGTTGCTGAGGTTGCCAAGATCACTGACCCTTCAATGGTGAAGTTCGAGCTCGGCGCTGACGCTGCTCCTATCGAGGTTATGAGCCACGAGATGGATGAGGCATACCTCAACTCAGTTATGACTCTCATGCTTTCTCCAGAGGCTGTTGCAGCTCACAAGGACATCAAGATCGTTTACACTCCTATCCACGGTTCCGGTGTGGAGATCGTTCCTGAGTTCCTCAACAAGCTCGGTTTCGAGAACATCTATCACGTTCCAGAGCAGGATGTAGTGGACGGTAACTTCCCTACAGTTATGTCTCCAAACCCTGAGGAGCCTTCAGCTCTTGCAATGGCTGTAGAGGTAGCTGACCGCGAGGGTGCTGATCTCGTTATGGCAACTGACCCTGATGCTGACCGTATCGGTCTCGCAATCCGTGACAACGAGGGCAAGATGGTTCTCATCAACGGTAACCAGACTGCATCTATCCTTACATATTACATCCTCCGTCGCTGGTCTGAGCTCGGAAAGCTCGATGGCAAGCAGTACATCGTGAAGACTATCGTTACAACTGAGCTCCTCCGTGCAATCGCTGAGAAGTTCGGTGTGAAGGTATACAACGTTCTTACAGGCTTCAAGTGGATCGCTGACATCGTCAAGAAGAACGAGGGTGAGACAACCTTCGTTTGCGGTGGTGAGGAGAGCTACGGCTTCAACGTAGGTGAGTTCGTACGTGACAAGGATGCTCCAATCTCATGCGCTTTCGTTGCTGAGTGCGCTGCTTGGGCTGCTTCACAGGGCAAGACTCTCTACCAGCTTCTCCAGGACATCTACGCTGAGTTCGGCTACTACAAGGAGTCTCTCATTTCTGTAACAAAGAAGGGTAAGGCTGGTCTCGAGGAGATCGCTCAGATGATGGTTGACTACCGTCAGAATCCTCCTACAGAGATGGCTGGTTCTCCAGTTGTGAAGGTTGTTGACTACAGCAAGCCAGAGGAGACAGGTCTTCCTGCATCAAATGTTCTCCAGTTCTACAATGAGGCTGGTGATGTAGTGACAGTACGTCCTTCAGGTACAGAGCCTAAGATCAAGTTCTACTTCGGCATCAAGGGTTCAGACGCTGATGCAAAGAACGAGATCCTCAGAGCTCAGTTCAGCAAGTAAGACATAATAATTAAATGAAATAAGCCAGATCTTCAGGATCTGGCTTATCTCGTTTATATGACCGGGTGAATTATCCCTGGATGTATTTGTGGATTGCTGCAGCAGCTTTGCGGCCTGCGCCCATGGCGAGGATCACTGTCGCTGCGCCTGTCACTGCGTCACCGCCGGCGAAGACACCCTTGCGGGTTGTCGCTCCGTCCTCATCTGCAACGAGGCAGCCGCGGCGTGTGGTTTCAAGACCTGCGGTTGTCTTGGCGATGAGAGGGTTTGGTGATGTTCCAAGTGACATGATCACTGTGTCGGTCTCGATCTCGAACTCATATCCTGGAACTTCGATAGGGGAGCGGCGACCGCTTTCGTCCGGTTCGCCGAGCTCCATGCGGATGCACTTCACGGCCTTTACCCATCCGTTCTCGTCTCCGATGACCTCCACAGGGTTGGTCAGCATCGCAAACTGGATGCCCTCCTCCTTGGCGTGGTGAACCTCCTCCTTACGTGCAGGAAGTTCGTTCTCTGTACGACGATAAACGATAGTGGTTTCAGCTCCGAGACGGAGTGCTGTACGCGCTGCATCCATCGCTACGTTTCCACCACCGACTACCACAGCCTTCTTTCCTGCGCGGATAGGGGTGTCATAGTCTGAACGGTATGCCTTCATGAGGTTGTTTCTTGTGAGGAACTCGTTTGCCGAGAATACACCATTGAAATGCTCGCCTGGGATGTTCATGAAGCGTGGAAGACCTGCTCCTGAGCCTACGAACACAGCTGCGAATCCTTCCTCGTCAAGGAGACTGTCGATGGTCACTGTACGGCCTGCGATAACGTTGGTCTCGATCTTCACTCCGAGCGCCTTTACAGCTGCAATCTCAGCTGCAACGACCTTGTCCTTTGGAAGACGGAACTCCGGAATTCCATATTCAAGCACACCACCAGCACGATGAAGAGCCTCGAAGATAGTCACATCGTAGCCGAGCTTTGCAAGGTCAGATGCGCATGCAAGACCTGCAGGGCCGCTGCCGATGACTGCCACTTTGTGGCCGTTGGCAGGCGCTACGACAGGCTTCACGCCGCCGTTCTCACGGCTCCAGTCAGCCACGAAGCGCTCAAGCTTTCCGATTGCCACTGACTCTCCCTTGATGCCGAGGATACAGCTGCCTTCGCACTGCGTCTCCTGTGGACATACGCGTCCGCAGATTGCAGGAAGTGATGAGTCTTCAGCGATCACAGAAGCCGCATCAGCGAACTTGCCTTCAGCGACGAGCGATACGAAGGTCGGGATCTTTACGCTCACCGGACAAGCGCCCACGCAGCGTGGATTCTTGCAGTTGAGACATCTTGAAGCCTCGAGCTGGGCCTCTTCAGCGTTATAACCGTAGCATACCTCCTCGAAGTTGGTAGCACGTACTTTAGGATCCTGCTCTCTTACAGGAACTCTTGGAATCTTGTTTGCCATTATTTGCCCCTCCCGATTCTGCAAGTGTGGTGCTCGGTAGCCTCACGCTCTTCTGTGTTATACATTCTCTGACGGCGCATGGCCTCGTCAAAGTCTACAAGGTATCCGTCGAACTCAGGTCCCTCAACGCAGGCGAAACGTACCTTTCCGCCCACAGTCACGCGGCATGCTCCGCACATTCCTGTGCCGTCCACCATAAGGGTGTTGAGCGATACGATTACAGGGAGGTTGAGCTTCTTGCAGGTTAGAGTCGCGAACTTCATCATGATCATAGGTCCGATGGCAACAGCCTGGTCATAGACCTTGCCGTCCTCGCTCACGAGCTTCTCAAGCATCGCTGTTACGAGACCCTTGAATCCTTCAGAGCCGTCGTCTGTACAGATGTAAAGGTTGTCGCAGACAGCTTCCATCTCTTCCTTATATATAACGAGGTCCTTGGTCTTTGCTCCGATGATCACGTCCACTGCCACTCCGCGCTCGTGGAGCCATTTCACCTGAGGATATACAGGAGCTGTACCTACTCCACCGGCAATGAAGACATATCTTTTGCCTGCGAGTTCCTCGGCAGGAATTTCAGTGAAGTCTGAAGGAATGCCCAGAGGGCCGACTACGTCGCAGAAGCTGTCGCCTTCGGCGTATGCGCAGATCTCTGCCGTTGAGGCGCCGATCTGCTGAGTGACGATTGTCACGGTGCCTTCTTCCTTGCTGTAGTCGCTGATTGTAAGCGGGATTCTTTCGCCCTGTTCGTCAGGTCTGATGATCAGGAACTGGCCTGGCAGAGCCGCTGACGCGAGGCGTGGAGCCTCCACCTTCATCCTGCAGATGGTAGGGGTCAGCATTTCTTTTTTGATGATCTTATACATGTGTCTGTTTTTATAGCAGTCCAAGAAACTTGCTTCGGCTGAGCATGCATGATCCGATAGGACCTGCCTTCTTGCCCAGCTTGGAAAGCTTGATTGTTGTGTCACTGTTGATGATGTTGAGGGAGTGCTTCTGGATGGCACTCTTGACTGGGAGCAGCAGGTATTCCTTAGCAGCTGCGACATTTCCGCCGATGACGATGAGCTCTGGATTGAAGATGTTGATCAGTCCGGCAATCGCGCGTCCCAAGACTGTTCCGATCTGCTCGATCACTTCAATGGCCAGCACATCTTCTTCATTGACAGCATCAATGATGTCTTCAATGTGGACCTTTTCGCCGGAAGCATACTTCTCTGACAGCATTGATGCTCTGCCTTCTGCGAGTTTCTCCATGAAGATTCTGTGGACAGCAGATCCGGAAGCGCCTGTTTCAAGGCAGCCTGTCTTGCCGCAGTGGCAGACTCTGTTGTTCTCCAGGAGAGGGAAGTGGCCTATCTCGCCGGAAAATCCAGACTTTCCATAAGAGAGCGTGCCGTCTACAATCATGCCCATGCCCAGTCCCCAAGCCACATTGAGGAAGAGCATGTTCTTCTCACCTTTTGCCACGCCTCCGATATATTCTCCGTATGTCATCGCACGCGAATCGTTCTCGATGAATACTGGTCTGTCAAGTTCCTTTTCAAGGACTGATGCGATAGGCTTGTCCTCTCCGATGAAATATGAGAAGCAGTAGCCTGTCTCGTTGTTCACGCGGCCTGTGAGGTTGAAACCATAGGCAAGGACCTTCTCCGAGTCGATGTTGTCTTCCTCAAGGGCGCCCTTGAGGAACGTGCATAACTCTACGAATGACTCCTCTGAGTTCTGTACCGAGAACTGAAGATGGTCATGGTAGGCTACTGTCACTCCTTTGAAGTCGATGACAGCGTAGCTGATGAACTTTCGTCTGATGTCAATACCTACGAAATATCCGGCCGAAGGGTTGAGTCCGAAGATGCTTGGTCGTCTTCCTCCGTTTGTGCCCTGTTTTCCAAGGTCTACAAGCAGACCGTCCTCCTGAAGTTCTTCCACTAGTTTTGTCGTCGTAGGAATGCTGGTGCCGAGCTCCTTGCTGAGATCGGCAAGCGAGAAGTCCCCGTCATTGATGCACAATCCGAGAATCTTCTGCTTGAGCGCAGCATTCTTGCCGTCGATGTTGGTCAGAAAAGTTTTTCCCATTTTGTCTTACTTGTTTCGGTTTGTCCAGAACGCCTCGATTTCCTCAAGTGTCTTTCCAGTTGTCTCAGGTATGACCTTCCACATGATGAGCATGTAAGGAACGCACATAACTGCAAAGAGGAAGAATGTGCCTGCCTCGCTCCATCCGAGAAGGACAGGAGTGAGCTGGCCGATGAGGTATGTTCCGATCCAGAGTGCGAAGCCGGCGATAGACATAGCACGGCCGCGTACACTGTTTGGATACATCTCTGAAAGAAGCACGAATACGACTGCGCAGATTGAAATCGCTGTGCAGAAGACGTATGCGAGGAAGAATGTAAGCATGAAGATGTTGCCAAGACCGAGTGCGTCGCCCCATGCGAAGTATACTCCGATTGCTATGAGGCAGAGGATCATTCCGCTCACACCCCAATAGATGAGGTTCTTGCGGCCCACTCTGTCGATGATGAATACGGCAAGGACTGTGGTCACGCAGTTTACAACGCCTACGAGCACTGTAGAGAACATAGGGTTGTCGAAACCTGCTGTTGTGAAGATCTTAGGGCCGTAGTAGAGCACTGCGTTCACACCCATGAACTGGCCGAGGATTGCGATGGCGCTACCTGCGATCACTGCCACGAGGATGCCTGGCTTGAGAAGGTCAGACCATTTGCCCTTGTTCTCGTCGCCTGCGAGTGATGCGTTAGTAGCTGCAATCTCGTTCTCTACCTCCTCATGAGAGTTGTAGATGCGGCCGAGGATGCCTGCAGCCTTTGTCTGCATGCCCTTTACGAGTAGCCACTTTGGACTCTCCGGGATGAAGAAGATGATGAAGAAGAAGAGGAGAGCTGGGAGGGTCTCGCTTCCGAGCATTCCGCGCCATGCCTCAGTGTTCATCATCTTTTCCCAAAGGGAAACGTCTCCTGTGATGGTAGGGTCGATGTTTGCGTCGATCATCCAGTTTGCCATGTATGCGAAGAGGAATCCCACTGTCACTGCAAGCTGATAGAGCGAAACGAGTGTTCCGCGCATCTTTGCTGGAGCAACTTCAGAGATGTAGATAGGGGATACGATAGACACGATACCGATGCCGACACCACCGATGATACGGTATACTACTAGGCCATCGAAACTTCCGCACACTGCACATCCGATGGCAGAGATGCTGAAGAGGGCTGCAGAGATGAGCATTGTCTTCTTGCGGCCGAGGTAGTCGCTGAGTGCTCCCGCGCAGAGTACGCCGGCAATCGAACCGATGAGTGCGCAGCCTACATACCAGCCTTCGCCTGCGTCAGACAGACCGAACTGCGCCTTTACCATTTCTGTTGTTCCTGAAATGACAGCGGTGTCATATCCGAACAGAATACCTCCGATGGCAGCAACCACCGCCATGAAGATCACATATCCTAATCCTTTGTTTTTCATTATTTGATGTTGAAATATTCCTTATAACGATTGTAGAGGTTTCCTGCTGCTCCGTATACTGACTGCGGGCTGAGGAAGTGAGGGAACTCGAATGTGATGGCCTTGTCATAGCCGCAACGCTTCGCTGCCTCGAGTTTGAGACGGAGCTTGTCGAACTTGATAGGGAGGAACTTGATAGGCATGTCGCGGTCGAATGTCTCGGCATTTGTCCAGCACTGCATGCCGTATTTGTCTGCCATCTTCTTGTTTACGCTGAAGAATGCGTCGAGCTCGTCGTAGTCGATGTGACCGTCCTGGAACGCCACTGCATCCACTACGTCATGGATACCTGAGAAGATCTGGCTCCACTCTCTCTCGTGAGCCTCGATAGAGACCGCGTCCTCCTTTGTGAGGGCTGCACCTGCTGCGCTTACAGCCTTCTTGCCGTCAATCCAAGGTGAGATGAATACAGGCATTCCGCCGGATACATCCTTACACTGCTTACCCATTGCGTGGAAGGCGTCAACCGCACCGATAGTGTCGCGGCTGATCTCGGTGCTGAGGTACCATCCTCCGAAGCTGTCGTACTTGCGTCCGTACATCTCCCATACCTCGTCGATGACGAACTTGTTGTCCTCGATTTCGTGGCTCATGTCTTTTGTGTCCCAATATACACCTGAATCATAAAGTCCGAGGTAGAACTTCATGCCGTGCTTCTGCGCGAGGCGGCAGAACATGTCGATAAGGTCAACTGAAGGCATGTAGCATCCCTTCTTCAAAAGGTATGGTGAAGGGTATGTGATGAACTTGCGGTATCCGCATCGGATGTCGATCACAGTGTCGATGCCGATTGCCTTCATGTATGCGAAATCCTGGTCCCACTCTTTCTCGCCCCAGTTCTGGTGAGGGATGTCGTGAGAGATCTCATCGAGGAATGTTCCTGTGATGCGGAGTCCATTGTCATGTGGGACAATGAGTTTGCTTGCCGATGTGTCGATCAGTGATTTGCCTGCTGTCTGGCTGCCTGAAGCGCAAGAAGAGAGGAGGTGAGGTGCTACGAGAGCTGTAGCTCCACCGAGCGCCATTGATTTTAGGAAGTCTCTACGGTCTGCCATAGTATATAATAGTTTTTTAGTTAATATTCCAATCCGCGAATATAATAAAAAAGTTAGTCTTTTCGCATCTTTTTAAAAAATTTTAAAAT
>JAFZEP010000011.1 GCA_017560625.1 Bacteroidales bacterium | reverse complement strand
TCAATGCGATCCATAATCGGACCAGACAGTTTCGAGATATAGGCCAGACGTTTACCAGGAGTGCAGGTGCAGCGGTCACCGTCGCCATAATAGCCGCACGGGCAGGGGTTGGTAGCAGCGATGAGCATGAAGTCCGCCGGATATTCCACCTTGGTCTTCAGACGCGAGATGGTCACCTTCCTGTCCTCCATCGGGGCACGAAGGGCTTCCATGATCTTCTTCGGAGTCTCACAGAACTCGTCGAGGAAAAGGATTCCGTTGTGGGCCAGAGAAATTTCGCCCGGCATGATGTTGTCCGATCCTCCTCCCAGCAACGCTGCCATCGATGCACTGTAATGCGGCGCACGGAATGGCCTCTTCCTCATGAGTCCGCCCAGCGGGTTACCCTTTCCGGCAACAGAATATATCTTGGACGTCTGGATAGATTCCTCCAGACTCATCGGAGGGAGGATCCCGGCCATCGCCTTTGCCAGCGAACTCTTGCCGCTTCCCGGGCTGCCGATGAGAATCGCATTGTGCCCCCCAGCGGCAGCAATCTCCAGTCCCCTCTTGGCGGCTTCCTGACCGATGATTTCAGAGAAGTCCATGATAGAGCCGTCTTCCAGGCCACTCTCTGACTCCGGCGATGCGACTCCGGCGGAATGATTCACCACAAGTTTCCCGGAGCAGTCCTCCTCACCGGAAAGAATGCAAAGGACCTCTTCAAGAGTTTCCACCCCGTACACATGCAGACTTCCGTACTCCACAGCTTCAAGAGCTGACACCTTAGGCAGGATGCATCCCTTAAGCCCCATCTGTTCTGCCAGCTCTACAATCGGCAGAGTGCCTTGGATTTCGCGCACAGTTCCGTCCAGGCCGAGTTCGCCCATGACCAGGAAGTCACCCAGCAAAGGAAGTTCCCTCTGCCCGGAAGCCGCTATGATTCCCAAAGCAATAGGTATGTCATAGCCGCTGCCCTTCTTGTGCATGTCGGCGGGAGCCAGATTGATGACGATCTTCTTTCCGGGAATTCGGAACCCCATTGTCTGAAGTGCAGTGATGGTTCTGAGCAGACTTTCCTTTACAGCGGCATCCGCAAGTCCGACCAGATGTATGCCTATGCCATTGGAGAGATTTACCTCCACAGTGACCGGAACGGCATCGATTCCGATACATTTGGCGCAATGAATGTTAATGAGCATGGTATTGATTTTTAAAACGTGTAGTCCATGCCCCAAATCTTGGAAGATAACCTGACAATCTGTTAAAAAAAAAGAAAAATGTGGTAAATTTGCGAGTTAAAAATTTATTTTAAACATGTTAAAAAAAATGTTTATAGCCGTCGGAAGGTATATCCTGTTCCTGAAAATGGTATTCAGGAGGCCTGACAGGTGGAGAATCTTCTGGCGTCAATTCATAAATGAAGCAGACAAACTGATTATATCTTCTGTGCTGTTGGTTGGAGTGATTTCACTGTTCATCGGAGGCGTTCTCGTCATCCAGACAGCATCAAATCTTGAAAACCCTCTCATCGACAAGATGTACGTCGGATACATGGTAAGAGAGAGTCTCATCCTGGAGTTCTGTTCGACCATGATCGCCTTGATCCTGGCAGGAAAAATGGGTTCCAACATCGCATCAGAAATCGGCAGCATGCGCATCACAGAGCAGATCGATGCAATGGACATGATGGGCGTGAATTCGGCAGGATTCCTCGTGCTTCCGAAAATAGTCGCTTCGACTCTCCTCAGTCCGCTCCTCATGCTTCTCAGCCTTGCGCTAGGCGTTCTTGGCGGCTATCTTGTGGTAGAGTTCACTCAGATCATCCCTACAGCATCATACATAACAGGCATCAAGGCCTTCTACAACGGATTCTACGTGTGGTACAGCTGCTTCAAGATGTCTTTGTTCTGTTTCATGATCGCCTCGATCGCAGCATACAACGGCTACTACGCGAAGGGAGGCTCGCTCGGAGTAGGAAAATCAAGTACACAGGCCATTGTGACTACTAGTATCCTGATTCTCCTTGCCGACCTCATCGTCACCCAGCTCATGCTTTACTAAAATGACCAAGAGATGATAAAGGTAGAAAATCTATATAAAGGCTTTGACGGTGTTCCTGTATTGAAGGGCATCAATGTCGAATACGAGCCCGGCAAATGCAACATGATCATCGGCGCCAGCGGCTCCGGAAAGACAGTGCTGCTGAAGAACCTCATCGGTCTTCTTGAGCCGGACAGCGGAGACATATCATACGGTGACAGGAAACTGTCTTCAATGTCGGAGAAGGAGAAGCGCATGCTCAGAAAAGACATCGGCATCCTGTTCCAGGGAAGCGCCCTGTTTGACTTTGCCACTGTCATTGAAAACGTGATGTTCCCTATGGAGTTCTTCACCGACTGGAGCTATGCACAGAGAAAGGAAAGGGCACAGTTCTGTCTTGAAAAGGTGAACGTCATCGGCTCGGACGCCAAATTCCCCAACGAGCTCAGTGGCGGCATGCAGAAGCGAGTGGGCATCGCAAGAGCGATTGCGCTCAATCCTTCTTACCTCTTCTGCGACGAGCCTAACTCCGGTCTCGATCCTTATACATCTATCCTGATCGACGAACTCATCAGCAACATCACCCAGGAGTTCAACATGACCACCGTGGTCAACACCCACGACATGAACTCGATCCTGGAGATCGGCGACAAGATCGCCTTCATGTACAAAGGCTCATTGCTGTGGCAAGGAGACAAGAACACAATCCTCCACACCGACTGTGCCGAACTTAGAGAATTCATTTGTGCCAACACATTGGCCCGCAATATCATAGAAGGAAGATGAAACACGAAATAACCATCAAAGACATCGCCGACCTCGACAGAGCGGCAGCAGAGTTCCTTGAACAGATCGCCGGCAACACCCTGGTGGCATTCTTTGCACCGATGGGCTCAGGAAAGACAACATTCACTACAGCAATATGCAAGGCATTGGGTGTTACAGATCCTGTCGGATCACCTACATTCGCTATCGTGAACGAATACATGTGCGCAGATGGCGACCCTATGTACCATTTCGACTTCTACAGGATCAACAAGCCTCAGGAAGCCATCGAAATAGGCCTGTACGACTACCTTGACAGCGGATGCCTCTGCATCATGGAGTGGCCGGAAAACATTGAGGAACTTCTTCCGGAAGAGACGCTGATGGTGAGCATCAACGTCAATCCAGACCAGTCAAGAACCATCACCTGGGAAGACTAATCTATTGAAATATGAGAGATGAAGCCGTTGATTTTCAGCGGCTTCATTTTTTCATCTATCCACACCGCAGGATAGTCTCCGATACCGGATGTCAAGCCGATATGGAGCTTGCCGTTGACCATTGCCATAGATTTTCCGCCTATACAGAAATAACCAGAAGGCATCTTGAACGTCTTTCCTGCACGATAAATTACTCCATCCTTAAACATATCCGGGCTGTTCAGCACACACGCCACACCATCATCACATCGGCACGAAGAGGTCATGATGTATCCGGCAGAGAAACTCTCGAGGACCTTGATGGCATCTGTCTGCTGCCCGCCGTTCCATATTGCGCTTACAATCCCACCGTCACTGCGTGACATCACCCCTTCGACATATGGTCCATCGCCAATGAAACGGCTGTTCTCCAACCGGCAGTCGGTCTTCTGCCCTAAAACAGTCTGCGAGCCACCGCAAACAACGACAGGAGCATCTGCCGTTGCCGCAATAAAGCATAACTGCCCGTCATTCCACACAACATCCCACACATCGGTAATATCAAGCCTGACATCCATATCTGAAACCTCTCCATCCAGATAATGGCAGAACCTCCCGCGGGCAAGCCCTCTCGCCGGCGGTTCATAAAACGCAAAAGCGAGTCCTTCTCCCACACGCTGAAGCCTAGGAAACACATGTCCGGCAGCTCTCTGCAGCAGGACTTCGCCATCCTTTCTGAACGCAAACCCCTCTCCGGATCTGGGAACACCTAGGGTGTAGACTGACTCCCCTTCCACAGCCATGCCGACTATCATTTCACGGCCTTGGTAGCGGACAAGTTCCTCTCCATCCCTCTTGATGACAGTCTCATCCGAGGTCGAATAGTCTGTATATAGATTGCCTCCCAGCACCCTATGCATATCTGGGTCTGAACTGACTTCATACTCATCCCCCACCGGCACCTTCATCATAGGGACCCCGTCAGCAAAAACCACCAGAGAACATCTCACACTGCCCTGCTCCATGTCGGCTCTCCAGTCATATTCCTGCGGATAATCCACTCCCACAGCATACCAGACCTTCTGTTCCGAACCGGCTCCAGATCCGCTCCCAACCACTACGCTTCCCGGACCGATCCAGATGCCATCCCCGACTACCGGCTGACTCCCGATCTCCTCCAGCCCGCAGGAGACCATAACCATCAGTGCCGCAACCATCAAACACAACCTTCCCATCGTTTTTGCTCCAAAGGAAAGCATAACAATGCAAAAGGCAACATCCGTTCGTCACGGATATCGCCTTTTAGTCACATTTTTCTTTTTCTTTAAATTTTTTCTTTTTTTTAATTCAACGGCCCACTCATCAGGACCCCGAAGTGAACATATGAGAAGACAGGTATTCTTCGACAACCTTGCGGTATGAGTCCGAAACCGGGATCAGTTCTTCTCCCAGGAGAATATCTCCATTACCGTCTATCGTCGTTATATTATTCAAGGACACGATATAGGAACGATGGACACGCATGAACATTTCACGTGGAAGCAGGTCTTCCACAGCCTTCATTGTCAGATGGGTGACCACCGGATCCTTTTCATCGCGAAGCTTCAGCATCACATAGTCCTTCATTGCAGACACATAAAGTATCTCTGAAAAAGTTATGTTGCGGAACTGACCGTCAACCTTGAAGAATGCGGACTTTCTATCCTGTCGCACAGGTTCCTTTGCAGAGGAAGATGCTCGTTTTTCCGCACGGGATACCGCCTCGAGGAACTTCTGATATCTTATCGGCTTAAGCAGATAATCGACTGCATCTACCTCATAACTTTCAAATGCATACTCCTTAAATGCAGTCGTGAATATCACATTTGTACCTTCCGGCAGCATACGCGACAGCTCAAGTCCGTTAAGATCCGGCATCTGGATATCAAGAAACACAAGGTCCGGACTCAGCGACCTGATGTCGGACAATGCCTGTACCGGGTCGGTATACATTCCTGCTAGTTCCAGCGAATCTGTCCTGCGGACATAATCTGCAATAATCTCTATAGCCAGAGGCTCATCATCCACGACAACACATCTCATCCTAGACATAATCAGCAATATGTTTTAAACGTACCTGCACAATATACTTTCCGTTCTCCTGATGCTGTTCGTATGAATAATTTCCAGGATACAGCAGTTCCAGTCGACGTTTCATATTCTCAATACCTATTCCTGAACCACTGTAGTCAGCGGTAGTTTTTTCGATTACAGAATTTATGCAAGTAAACACTATATCACCTTCCTCCATACCCATGTCCACAGTGACAAACGAATCCACATGTGCAGATACACCATGCTTGAATGCATTTTCAATCAATGATATGAACAGAAGTGGCGATATGGTCAACACTTCATCAAATCTGCAGAAATACACCTCAACCTTTGTCTTATCGTTGCACCTCAACGTCATCAGCTCAATGTAATTGCGCATGAACTCAACTTCATCCACTACCTTTACCTTGGAGTTGTTGCTTTCATACAAGGCATAACGAAGCAGATCACTCAGCCGGGCGATGCTGTCCTGCGCCTTGTCGGCATCAAGGCGTACAAGAGATGAAATATTATTCAAGGTGTTGAACAGGAAATGAGGATTCAGCTGATTCTTGAGCCAGTTCAGCTCGGCCTCGGTGTTGCGGCGTCGTTCCTCCTCGAGCTTTTTCTTCTCCTCATACCATCTAATCACGTATCTCATACCTACAGCAAGAGTTATCATGCTTATATACATAAGAATCCTTATAAGAATGACTCCCAACAGAAACTTCCAGACATTGAAACCTGTTATCTGTTCCTGGATCGCTACATTTTCTATTGCATCTACAGGAGAGGGCATAAAAAGAACCGGGAGAAATATTATAGATATGATAGCAATAACGTTGACCATGACAAACCATCCCCTGCGACCCGCGAAGAAGAGCCTTGGAATCAGCAGGTAATAATTGGCCATATATATCAGAAACGGATAAAATAAAGATTCTGCACTTGCCTTAAGCGCAGCACCCACGGAAATGTTGCTGCCGATAAAGAACATTGCCGCCGCAAATGCAAGAAAGACGCAGATCCACAACAGGATCTGCACCCAACCCACATAATGTTTTATTTTCCTTTCAACCATGTGACAAATTTATCACATCCGGATTACAGTACCAACAGTTTCAGTCATAGACTTGGCATTTATCTGATTGTCCTCTTCTATGCTTTTCCTGGATTTCTTCACATTGACATTGTCTTGTTTTCCGAAAGAGAAACTCAAATTCAAGGATATCATTCTGAGCGGAATGCTTATATCTGTAGTGCTAACGAACTCATTCGTCTCAGATACGGACTTTATCTTCATTCCACGACCTTCACTCAGATTAGTAAAGCCAGAGAGACTGACGCTTAGCCTGTCTTCCAGGAAAGTCTTTGTCAAGCCCAGTGTACCGATCCACAAACCTGTTGTCCATCCCTGCAAAGTGACGGTGTTTCCTGAAGCTATTACATTGGCACTGAGCCTCAGATCCCAAGGAAGTGTCTGTTGCAGGCTGAGCAACCCAGTATATGTCCATCCGCTGTTTCTCTGATCAAGTTCCTTGCTCCTGATATCGGTATAACCGGTGCTTCCGTTGAGGAGAATTCTTGTCTTTGGACCTGGAATCCACATCACAAATGCATTAAGCCCGGTTGTGCTGCTGTTTACTATATTGCCATAAGTCGTATGGAGGGCATGCTCCGTATCATAGAAACTGTATGATGACATTCCGTCATTCACAAACCCCTGACGCAAGGTCATGTTGAGGATCCATTTAGGACTATAGTAGTTATATGTCAGGCTTATGTTATGTCCGGTCTCCGGCTTCAGATCGGGATTTCCATAAGTCTTCATAGTAGGATCAGTGAAGTTATCCACAAAAGGATTCAGATATGTAATGCCGGGGCGGCTTATGCGCATGTTGTATGAAAGTCCGATGTTCTGCACCATGCTGATGTTGTACTGCAGACTTGCATTCGGAACAAGATTTCCATAGCTCAGATTGAAATCCTTTGACTGATCCTGCGCATAGGTCACATTCTGCCATGTATGCTCATATCTGGCACCTGCCTTAAAGCCTACAGGACCGAACTTTCCATCATATTCAGCATATAATGCTCCTATATTATTATAGAAATCATAATCTACACAGCTCTCAGGAGAAAGTACATCTGAAACGAAACTATCCTGCAGCGAGGAGTTATGACGTGCAGTGAATTTAGCACCCGCATTCAGCACATGCTCAGCATTGGCACCGAAAGGGGTGGAGAAATCTGCCTGAGCGGTATGACTGATCGAATTCGTGAATCCGTCTGTTCGCTGTTCTGGCATGAGTGAATCATCGAAACGGTTCAACATGTCAGTATCAGTAGGAGTTGCAGAAAGCTGATAGGAAACCACCAATGATCTTGCAGGGTTATCCGACCAGGTATGCTGATAGTCCACGTTAGCATTTACACTGTTCATCAAACTTCTCATAGACCCGCTCACTCCATATGCAAACTCCATCAGAGGAGAATTCATTCCAATCCGAGAATGACTTTCAGTAAATATATCCGTGCCAGTATATCCTACTCCCATAGTAACAAGGTTGAGCGAGTCAATCTCATAGCTCAGACTAAAACTACCATTGTAGAATGGGGTACGCGTGTCAGACAAACTTGATGTTGAGGTCAGAAAATCACCTGTTTCAGCCTTCTGAATTCTCTCTATATTCACCTCCGAACCATTGATATATGTATTGGAGGCGTTTCCGCTTAGATTGAAAGCCCATTTGCCTTTCTGCAATCCGTAATAGATTCCGCCTCCGAATCCTCTTGTGGTTCCCTGCAGCGTAACGGACCCGTACTGTCCGTCAAATGGCTTTGATGCAGATCCGGAACCCTGTTGTGTTCCTGTTATGAAATTGAGAACACCTCCGACTCCTTCTGCATCGTATCTGGCACCCGGATTCGTAATGACCTCGACATGTTTAACAGCTGTCGCCGGCATCACCTTCAGAATCTGAGACGGATTGGCAGAAAGCATCGGGTTCGGCTTGCCGTCCACATATATCTTAAAGCTGGAACTGCCGTTGACCGTGATGTTGTCCTGGGCATCCACAGAAACCATCGGCACCTTCCTGAGCATATCCAGGACTGTGCTTGTCTTCGCATCCACGTCATCCTCCACCTTATAGGTAATCTTGTCAACATCCATCTTGACGAGAGTCTTCTGCGCCACGACGGCACTTCCCTCCAAAGCAAGAGTATCAGCAAGGGTAGATGTCTGCTCCTGAGCCTGCAATGCAGCTGCTGACATGAAAGCAAGTGTCATGAAGATAATCCGTTTCATACAATCAAAGTTTGTTGTCCTATATACAAAAATATAACAGAATCGGGGCGTCCGGCATCATTTTAGACGAACACCCCGATTTATTAGACGAAGCAGACAGGTCTACTTCCTGTATATAGCAAATAACGCTGAACCCGAGCCTGACATGCTGGCATACACTGCACCGCTATCGTATAAAGAGCGTTTTATGGCTGCAAGCTCAGGATGATTTGCAAAGACACTCTCTTCGAAATCGTTGACCAGCACCTGGGCCCATTCCTCAACCGGTCTTGCAAGAGCATCTCTGAGAGGAACCTCAGGCAGATGAGGACGGATGCCCGCATAAGCCTCTTTTGTAGAAACGGCAACGCCTTCCGGAGTCAGGACCTGAAGATCATAAGCGGAAAGATCGATAGGATACTCTGTAAGTATCTCACCGCGGCCCTCACCAATCATCGGGCGATTATAGATGAACAACGCACAGTCGCTGCCAAGACGTGATGCATAACCGGCAAGCTGCTCCTCCGAAAGGCCAAGCTCGCACAATTCGTTGAGCATCTTAAGAGCAAAAGCAGCATCAGCGGAACCTCCGCCCAGGCCAGATCCCACAGGCGACGTCTTCTCAAGGAAGATCTTCACAGGCGGCAGCTTGAAATCCTCAGCCAAAATATAATAGGCCTTAGCTGTAAGGTCCTTCAAAGGATCCCAATCCACACCCTCTGCGCGTGCGATGGTTATCATCAGTCTGCCGTCCTCTGAAATACCCTGAGCAATCATATCGGAAGCATACTTGGCAAACAACGCAGCAGACGTGCGGCTGTAGTCATCACCGACAACAATCTCCAGCGTATCATGAATGCCGAAATACGGCACAAACAGCGTCTCAAGATCATGAAAGCCATCCTCACGCTTGCGCAGGATGTTCAGACCAAGGTTCAGTTTGACATTGGGATTGGTAATCATTTTATCGGGCCAGATTTCTGATCGATGATTCGAACTGGGCAACAACGAGTTCCCTTTCGGCTTCATCTTCAATATTTTCCAAAACAGGCGCAATGAAAGAGATCATCTGAAGCACCTTGGCATCCTCGAGGGTAATACCGCGCGAACGCATGTAGAACTGCTCCTCTTCGTTGAGACGGCCGATTGTAGCACCATGAGAGCATTTCACATCATCGGCATAGATCTCAAGCTGTGGTTTAGTATCCACCTTTGCTCCGTCTGTCAGGAGAATATTATGATTCTCCTGGTATGCCTCTGTCCTCTGGGCATCCTTTGCCACGATGATCTTTCCATAGAAATCCACCTTGGAAGTACCGCCTGCAATACCCTTGAAAAGCTGACGGGAATTGCAGTGAGGCAGATCATGATGCATATCCACAGCGATCTTCACCCTTTCCTGACCACCGCAGACATATGCGCCATAGATATTCGCCTCCGATCCCTCACCGGCAAGACGTACATCCAGTTTGATGTCACAGCTCACACCCGGAAGCACAAGAAGAATCATCTCGGCTTTCTCGCCGGACTGTACCTCAATGCTTCTGGAAAGCTGCCCATCCTGCACAAATATAACTTCTGTCATATATCAGGCCTCCTACAGATTATCGTAACCCTTCTCCTCGATCTCGGCAACAAGCTCCTTGCCGGCAGTCTTGACGATCTTGCCGTCCTTGAGCACATGCACAACATCCGGAACGATGTAGTCAAGAAGTCTCTGATAGTGAGTAATGACAATGGCTGCCTTCTCCGGTGTATGAAGAGCATTCACACCGTTTGCTACGATGCGGAGCGCATCCACATCAAGTCCGCTGTCTGTCTCGTCAAGAATAGCGAGAGTCGGATCAAGCATAGCCATCTGGAAGATCTCGTTACGCTTCTTCTCACCACCTGAGAATCCCACATTCACCTCACGCTTTGCAAACTCAGGCTTCATCTGCACAAACGCCATCTTCTCGCGCATAAGCTTGAGGAAATCTCCGGCCTTGAGAGGCTCAAGACCCTTGCCTGCACGATGTGCGTTGACTGCAGTCTTCATGAAATTGGTGATAGTCACACCCGGAATCTCCACCGGATACTGGAATGAAAGGAAGATGCCTGCCCATGCACGCTCTTCAGGACTCATCGCAAGAAGATCCTGACCCAGAAACTCGATGCTGCCGGCAGTCACAGTGAACTGCGGCTTTCCTGCAAGCACAGCCGAAAGCGTACTCTTTCCAGCACCATTAGGCCCCATCACAGCATGGATCTCACCCTTGCGGATGACAAGATCAACACCCTTGAGGATCTCCTTATCCTCAACCGATGCCCTAAGGCCCTCTATCTTCAATAATATATCGTTTGCCATATAGCTTTATTATTTTTACAAATTATTGTGGTATTCGCTCCATTCTGCCGTGGCAGATAAATTAATGATTTTCAATTAATTAGCCTATCATTATTCTCGTTCTTCAAGGAACAATCATTATTTAGAACACTGTATATCAACCACTTAAGCGCCACCACATTAAACATTCTTTTTATAGAGTCGGTACCATGTGTACAGCGACCATATGCCGTTGATAAGGTAGAGGCAGCTGACGATCGGCATAAACACCAGGCCTGCCTTCAGGTACAATGTCAGGTTAGCGACATTGACAAACAGCCATGCGATCCAGCAGTCCCACTTCTTCATGGCAGACAATGTCTGAGCAGTCAGAATAAGAACCGTCACGCAGCAGTCAAGGTAAGGCAACGGATTTGCCGGGAAATAGCCCACGAACCATCGTGTACCCATCATGCTCATCAGCCATCCCCATAAAAGCGCAAGCGTTGGAACCAGCAACACCACCAGACCTCTGCCCTTCCACGTCAGCATCGACACTTTCAGGCCGCCATCACCAGACGCACTCTTCTCTCCTTCCTTCGGATGGCTCCAGCGATACTGACCCAATATGTTGATACCGAGAGAAATAGGCTGCAGAATCAGGTTTGCATACAGATTCTTCTGCCAGAACATGAAGAAAAGCAGCGCCGTATAGACATATCCTACATAGAAATTGCTCTTCCTGTTTCGTCCCGCCAGAAACACCGTAGTCAGACCGAAAACTGCAGATAGAAGATCAATCAGCAGCACCGGCTTCCCACCCAGTTCAAACAGTATCGTATTCAAAAAAGTCATTCGGCTTTATTAAAATTATTATTTTCGGGTGGGAGGCAGTGGAAAAACCGTGGCCGCCCGTGGCCTCGTGAACGGGAGGGGCCCGCTCCGTAGGAGTGGGAGGGATTTAGTTTTTCCACTGCCTCCCTCCGAATATATATTTCGGCTCTACCCGAGCCGGTCCTCAAAAACCTTTGGTTTTTTCGTCCTATCCAACGGATCCCTCAAGACTGACCTGCAGGAGCTTCTGGGCCTCGACAGCGAACTCCATCGGAAGCTTTGAGAGCACCTCACGAGCGTAACCGTTCACAATCAGACCTACAGCCTCCTCCGGGCCAATACCCCTCTGATTGCAATAGAAGAGCTGATCCTCACTGATCTTCGAAGTCGTAGCCTCATGCTCCACAATTGCGCTCTTATTCGCATTCTCGATATAAGGGAACGTATGCGCGCCGCACTTGTCACCGATCAGCAAGCTGTCGCACTGCGAGAAATTGCGTGCATTGTCGGCACCCGGCAGCATCTTCACCAGACCGCGATAGCTGTTCTGGCTGCGTCCTGCAGAAATACCCTTGCTGACAATGCGGCTTCTGGTATTGCGTCCGATATGGATCATCTTCGTTCCTGTGTCAGCCTGCTGCATATTGTTGGTCACAGCCACCGAATAGAACTCCGACGAAGAATTGTCTCCCTTGAGAATAGTCGACGGATACTTCCATGTGATCGCCGAACCGGTCTCCACCTGAGTCCACGAAAGATGACTTCCTGAACCCTTGCAGATGCCTCTCTTTGTCACGAAATTGAAGATTCCTCCACGACCTTCGGCATCACCCGGATACCAGTTCTGCACAGTCGAATACTTCACTTCCGCATCCTTCTCCACAATGATCTCCACCACCGCAGCATGAAGCTGGTTCTCGTCACGCATAGGTGCTGTACATCCCTCCATGTAGCTCACATAAGAACCCTCATCAGCCACAATCAAAGTCCTCTCGAACTGTCCTGTGCCTGCCGCATTGATACGGAAATAACTTGAAAGCTCCATAGGGCAGCGTACACCCTTTGGAATATACACGAACGAACCGTCGCTGAACACCGCCGAATTCAAGGCAGCGTAGAAATTGTCACCCACCGGCACAACCGACGCAAGATACTTGCGCACAAGATCCGAATGCTCACGCACAGCTTCAGAGAATGAACAGAAAATGATGCCCTTCTCCGCCAACGCCGAACGGAATGTCGTAGTCACCGACACAGAATCAAACACGGCATCCACAGCCACTCCCGCCAACGCCTGACGCTCATGAAGCGGAATGCCAAGCTTGTCGAAAGTCTTCTCAAGCTCCGGATCGATCTCCTTCGGACGATCCTCAGCCTTCTTAGGCGCCGCATAATAAATGATATCCTGGAAATCGATCTCAGGAATATCAAGATGCGCCCACTTAGGCATAGGCATCTTCTGCCATCTGCGGAATGCCTCAAGACGGAACTCGAGCATCCACTCCGGCTCCTGTTTCTTGGCTGAAATCAGACGGATTATATCCTCATTCAGACCCTTTGGTATGAACTCCTGCTCCACATCTGTGACAAAGCCATGCTCATACTCCTTGTCTGTGATATTATCTAATATTTCTTTATCCTTACTCATAAAAAATCTGCTATCCTGCAATGCTCGGGCCATCAAAGACCCGAACATACAAAGATAGCAGATTTTATTTATTTGACGCTATTATAAGCCCCTATTCATTCACAAAGTCAACAGCAACAGTCATTCTCACACTGCGCTTTTCACCATTCTGCTCACCAGGAGTCCACTTAGGCGACTTGGCCACTGCCTTTTCAGCCAGATCATTCAAAACAGGATCTGATCCGAAGATTGCATGAATATCTGCAACCGATCCGTCACGAAGAACAACAAATTCCACGATGACAACCCTAGAATTGCGGCTTGCGCGGTCTGCGATAGGATAGACAATCTGAGAATTCACCCAAAGTCTGAAATCCTCGATTCCGCCGCCCTTGAACTTAGGAGCGATCAGACCAGCCCTCTTGGCAATAGCCATATTGCGCTCTTCCCACATGAGTTCAAGTTCCTTCAGGAACTCCTCGTGACGCATACGCAAGTCTACCTTTGGATAACGAGGCTTTTCTTCCGGCTTGTATGTCAGGTATGAATCCATACCGGCAGGGGCGATCTTTCCTGATGCCACCATCTTACCATTACGGAACTTTCCGATCAGCAGTCTTCCGTCCGATCTGTAAAGCGTATCTGTTCCGTGATATTTGCCGTTCTTATAATCTCCGGCTACAACAATTCCGTTATCTCTGAAAATCTTTCCCTTTCCTGTAGCCTTTCCGTTCTTGAAATCTCCCCAATAGACCTCTCCATTGGGCTTGTAGCAGACGCACACTCCATGTGGTTTTCCCTTGCGGAAATCTCCGATGATGAGTCCGTCTTCATACGAATACAGCGCGCCATAACCTGACGGCCATTCTCCCTCATAGCGATACCCATCTTTAGACACAACTCGGTACGTATAGTCCTGAGCAGAAAGCGAATTCGACGCGAGCACCGCAAGCGCCAAAATCAATAGTGTACGTATCGTTTTCATATTCATAGGATTTTAGTTCGCTAAATATAATAAAAAAACAGGGAATTCTGTACGAAGTTCCCTGTTTTTTTCGCAGTGGCAATTGGATTGCCACTGCTATTAATGAATTGCTACTGTAAGCATTGCCATCACGATCGACACCATGCTCATAAGCTTGATGAGGATGTTGAGAGATGGTCCGGATGTATCCTTGAAAGGATCACCGACTGTGTCACCTGTAACTGTTGCCTTGTGAGCCTCAGAGTTCTTTCCACCGAGGTGGCCTTCCTCTACATACTTCTTGGCATTGTCCCATGCTCCACCTGAGTTGGACATGAACACAGCAAGTACGAAACCTGATCCGAGACCTCCGATAAGAAGACCCATCACACCGGCAGGACCAAGGATTACACCGACAAGAATAGGAACGATGATCGCGATGAGCGAAGGAAGAAGCATCTCACGCTGTGCTCCCTTTGTAGAGATCTCCACGCAACGAGCATAGTCTGGAGTAGCTTCCTTTGTAAGGATGCCCTTGATCTCACGGAACTGACGGCGGACCTCAGTTACCATGCTCTGAGCTGCACGACCTACTGCATTCATTGTAAGACCGCAGAAGAGGAATGACATCATCGCACCGATGAATACACCTACAAGCACTACAGGGTTCATAAGATCCACATGGTAGTAAGCCATGATATCAGGAATAGTCGCCTGAGTAGCATCGATCAACTCTCCGGCAACGTTTGTAATCTGCTGACCAAGGTGTGCAAGACCTATCTTGATCTCCTCAATGTATGACGCAAGAAGCGCAAGACCTGTGAGAGCTGCAGAACCGATGGCAAAGCCCTTACCTGTAGCTGCAGTTGTGTTTCCGAGGGCATCAAGAACGTCTGTGCGCTGACGTACCTCAGGCTCAAGCTCGCTCATCTGAGCGTTACCGCCAGCATTGTCG
This sequence comes from Bacteroidales bacterium, assembly GCA_017560625.1. Lineage (GTDB taxonomy): Bacteria > Bacteroidota > Bacteroidia > Bacteroidales > UBA932 > Cryptobacteroides. The sequence continues at coordinate 5,693 of JAFZEP010000011.1, read as the reverse complement.
GCGATTGGACCGTATGCGTCAGTTGCAAGAGTGATTCCGAGTGTAGAAAGCATACCTACAGCTGCGATACCGATGCCATAAAGGCCCTGTGAAAGGCTGGCAGCAGAGAAAGAAAGGTCGAAACCGTTTGCGCAGAGATATGCAAGAAGGATAGCGACTGCGATTGTAATCACAGGAATCGCTGTTGAAAGCATACCAAGACCCACACCTGAAATGATCACTGTTGCAGGACCTGTCTCAGCTGACTCGGCAAGTTTCTGTGTAGGACGGTAAGAGTGTGAAGTGTAGTACTCTGTAGCCTGACCGATGATGACACCGGCAACGAGACCTACAACCACTGAAAGTGAAAGCTGCCACCAGTTGTCCATTCCGAGGAGCCACATGATTCCGAATGTAGCAGCTGCGATAAGGATAGAGCTGAGGTTTGTTCCGCGGCCGAGCGACTTGAGAAGCTGCTGCATACCTGCTCCCTCCTTAGTGCGCACCACATAAATACCGATGATAGAAAGAACGACTCCCACAGCCGCGATGATCATAGGAGCGAGGATCGCCTTCATCTGCACAGCAGGAACAGCCACATAAGCTGCAGCACCGAGGGCCATTGTTGCAAGGATGGATCCGCAATAAGACTCGTAAAGGTCTGCACCCATACCGGCAACGTCACCTACGTTGTCACCTACGTTATCTGCGATTGTAGCAGGGTTACGAGGGTCATCCTCAGGGATTCCAGCCTCAACCTTACCTACGAGGTCAGCTCCGACGTCAGCAGCCTTTGTATAGATACCGCCACCCACACGTGCAAAGAGCGCCTGCGTAGATGCACCCATACCGAAGGTAAGCATTGTTGTAGTGATGAACACCATCTTCTGTGCGCCGTCGATGTCGACAAACTGATTGAGGATGATCCACCATATTGCAATATCAAGGAGTCCGAGTCCGACAACGGTAAGACCCATTACGGCACCGCTTCGGAAAGCGACCTTAAGACCTGAGTTGAGCGACCTGCGCGCTGCATTTGCCGTTCTGGCAGAAGCGTAAGTGGCAGTCTTCATTCCCACAAAACCTGCAAGTCCCGAGAAGAGACCACCGGTAAGGAATGCGAATGGAACCCAGCTGTTCTGAACTCCGAAATAAGCCAGCACTGCAAAAAGAGCCGCCAGCACGATGAAGACTATGATAACGACCTTATACTGCTGTTTGAGATAAGCCATCGCACCGTCGCGGACAAATTTGGCAATCTCCTTCATAGTAGCAGTTCCTTCGCTTTCCTTCATCATCTGACGGAAAAAAACATAGGCGAACAACAGTGCAATCACTGCCGCCGCCGGTACCAGATAGAATAGGTTATCCATATTATTAGTGTTTAGTGTGTCACTTAGGGATAACAAAATTATCCATTATTTCGATAAAAGCAAGAGCTGAAAACAACATTTTAACGCACTCCAGGGCACATTTTTAAAGTTTGTCAGATTCCTTGGATCAACCTATTGTCTTTTTACTTATATTTGCAATAGTCCGGAAAATGGTTCTGCAGACAAACAATTCTAAAATGCTATATAAAACAGAAAAGCCTCACGATTGTGAGGCTTTTCCTATGTTTACTATTTAAGTTCCAGAGCAGCGTCTTCGCCGACTTTGACAACTCGGCAGTTGTCGATGTAGGTGTCGCCATAACTTCCATATACAGCAGCTGAAACTCCCTTTGCCTTGCCCTGATCGCCGTATGGTTTCTCGACGTAGATGAGCAGCTCAAGATTTGCAGCTTTCCAGCTCGACTTCACTGTCGCTGTGTATGTCTTGTTCACTATCATGCCGTCCTTTTCTACCTTGACAGCATCTCCTGAAACCGATGTCACAGCAAGACGTGCGATGTCATCATGCTTGTAGTTGCCGCCTCCTCCGTTCTGATAGCCTACCAGTCCGTCTTCCATAAGAAGGATAGTCACCTTATAGTCATCAGCCTCCTTGGCATAAAGGGAGAGATCTACTGTAAGATTTGTACCATCAAGAGCACTCTTACATGCGATGCCAGTCTTTGCAGGATATGAAGCCTGAGTCTCCTTTGCCACATCAACTGCCACAGCAGCAGTGGTAGTTGTAGAACTGAAATTAGGAATAGAAGCTCTGCAATCTACTATACCTGTAGGATATCCGTCAATGGAGAATCTTCTTCCAAGTGTTGAAGTTCCCGAAAACACATAATCTGATTCCGGGCCATGAAGATTGACCAGCTCCAATGTTCCCGGCATGCTGTTTCTCGCTGCGTCGAATGCTGTGGCCATCATAGGACAGTAACCACACCATGTAGCTGTGAATCTCATTGCCAAAGAACGATGAACAAAGTCTGCCTTCTTCCAGTCATCAGCCTCTGTACCGGCTGCCCTCTGAGTGAGAGTGAACGACTTGCTCACATTATCAGCAGTGAATGTAATCACTGCCGTACGGTTTTCCGGCAGAGCATTAGGGGCCACATCGAATGTAACCTTGCGGTTACGAGGAGCCTTGGTCGAAGTGCAGGTAACCCAGTCTGCATCACACTGCACACTATATTCCATATCAGTGTAGACAGTGACAACAAGCTCGCCGCCAAGGCAGCTCACTTCAGCCTCGGTCTCCAGAAGTTCAAAGGTCGGCACAAAAGCTGCCTGAGTTACAGTGATCGGGAATTCAACACCTGAAGAACAGATGTTGACCACAGCCTCTCTGGCCTCTGATGTTTCATTGGCTTTTGCACTTATGGAAATCTTGGCAGTTCCTGGACCTCCCTCTGTCGGATCCACTGTAATCCAGTCGCACGAGTACTCGATTGTCCAGTCGAGAGCAGAAGAGAATCTGACGGTTTCCTTGCCTCCCTCCGGCTTGATCTCAACCACATCCTTGCTGCTTGAAGCAAGCTGGATCTGTCCGAGAGGAGTAGTACCTGTGCCATCGCATCCCCAAAGGGATACGATGACAGCAAGTAATGTAAAAAGATATTTCTTCATAAATTATGTGTCAAACGTTATTTTGCCCAGAATGTAGGGACATAGTCGAGCTGCATGAGGTTTCCAGCCTTGATAGCCTTCTGTGCTCTGAATGGAACTACAGGCTCCTCAGATACGATAACCTCGTCAGCGATCTTCTCTTTTACAGTCACAACTGGCTTACCGGCAGCCTCCTTGACGTCAAGAGTTGCAACTGTTGCAGTTGTAGATGATGTACCGTATACCTCTGCGATCAAGTCAAAGAGAACATTGATGTCAGTCTTGTCTGCCTCAGCGCAGTTGAGAAGGAGACGGTCAACGCCACCCTGTCCGCCATTTGCATCGAGAGCATATGCGAATGCTGTCTGCTCGACATCCCAATCCATAAGGAAGAATGAGTATGGCTGAGTCATGCTGATCTGCTGCCAGTAGCCCTTGAGGTAGTCAAAGATTGTTACATCAGGATATGTCTCCACATCCATACCGTTACCCTCAAGAATACCGCCGTAGATTGCAGTAGCTGTAGGGTCTGCGTTGTACTTCACGACAGCGATGCACTTGCCTGCAGTAGCATCTGGATTTCCGAATACTGCACCTGCCTCATCGTTACCGGAGAAGTAACCGATAAGCTCCTGCTCAGGAACCACTGTACCTGCAGGTCTTGTCTTCGCGAATGCTGGGAACGCGTGAGCCTTAGCCACCTTACCTGTCTTCTGGTCGAGAGCGAGGATGTACATTGTGTACTCTGTGTCAGAATTGAGGTTCTCAGCAGTCATGACATTTGTTCCGTTCCAGTAGTATGACGAAACCATATCGGCCATAGTCATAGTTGGGTTGAACATGAGGTTCATCTCGTACATCTGCTGGATACCCTCCTCTACCATTGCAACGACAGCAGTCTCGTCATACTCAGAAACGAGGCATACGTCACCATAGTAATATACTGTAGGATCTGAAGGTGTCACAGTGAATGAGAATCCGTACGTTGTAGTCTCATTAAGAACAGCGTCGAAAGTACAATCTGCCGGATCACCGCCAGGAAGTGTGTGGAATGTAACCATGTTAGGCTCAGATGTAACGCCACCGGCATAACCGAATGCGATAACGCAGAAGTCTGTGTCTGGAGAGCCGACCTTGTACTTGTATGGGCTGCCAGGGCCACCTGTGTAATCCTGAACACCGTAAGATGACATGAAGCCCATGTCAAGCCACATCTTGTTAGCTTCAACGATGCCGTTCATCACCTGCTCAGGAGTTGAAACGCCGTCATAAGCCTGAACGATCCAGCAGAATGGTGCTGAAAGATCAGATGGAGTGATCTTGATGGCAGCTCTCATCTGCTCTACGTCTGTAACTGAAATGTCGAATGTAAGATCTGTCTTTGGAGCCTCGCCTGTAGTGTATGTACCATCAGCAACTGCTGAAGCGATCTGTAGGTTGTTACCATCGATCACGAATGCAGCGATGAGGTATACATACTCTGTGTTTGCATTGAGTCCATCAGCATAAAGCGACTGCTCGCCTGTAAGGAACATGGCTGCAAGGATCTGCTCGTTTGTGTAACCAGCCTCAGCATAAGAATTGATCTCACTCTCAACATATGCCTGATAGAACTGCTCCTTTGTCCAAGCGTATGCCGCTGGATCAAGATAGTAGTCATACATTTCCTTAGTTACTGTGAGGAGATGCCAAGCTACAGTGTTGTCAGAAGGAACAACCTTGAAAGACACTGAAGTGTTCTCGACAGTTGCTGTAACGTCGAAAGTGTACTCGATCACCTCTACTTCCTTAGTCTTGAACTCCTTGACCTCAGGGAAAGTTGTATATGCCCAAGCTTTTGCCGGATCAACGCCGAATACGATGAGAGCGTACTCAGTGTCAACTGCAAGACCTTCGATTGTCACATGATCAGCAACGCCCTTAGAAGCGATCTGAGCCATCTTGGCATCAAAAGTCTTTCCTTCAGCCTCAGCAGCAGCCTTTACGTCAGCAAAAACAGCCTCTACGATAGCCTCGTCCTCAAGGCCAGCCACGCTGGCAGCATTCTTAACGACTGCAACATACTCCTTGTCAAGAAGGGAAGGATTGACTGTATATGTCACTGTAGTCTCAGTGACGTCGTCTACGTTCACTTCAAAAGACTGAAGAGCCGGAGTTTCCGGAGTAGGATTGTCCGGTGTGGGTTTTTCCTGGGGATCACAACCCTGAATGGCAAGCGCTCCTAGAGCCATTGCCATAAACATAAACATTCGTTTCATAGTGATTAGTGTTCTTAATTTGTCTGTCCGAAAGCAAATTTAGAAAAATTCCATTTAATAACAAAAAAATCCGGACACCAAACGGCATCCGGATTTATTGTGAGCAGCATTCTGCTGCGCTGATTCTGTCTGATTACTCAGCAGCTGGTGTCTCAACCTCAGCAGCTGGAGCCTCAACAGCCTTCTTTGAGCTACGACGGGTAGTCTTCTTAGCTGCCTTCTTAGTAGAAGAAGCAAGAGCTGCCTCGTTGAAGTCAACGAGCTCGATGAGAGCCATGTCAGCACCGTCTCCCTGACGGAAACCAGTCTTCAACACGCGAGTGTATCCACCTGGACGGTCAGCGATCTTAGGAGCTACTGTGCGGAAGAGCTCAGTAACAGCCTCCTTGTTCTTGAGGTAGCTGAATACAACACGACGAGAGTGAGTCGAGTCGTCCTTTGACTTGGTGATAAGCGGTTCGATGTAAACCTG
>JAFZEP010000067.1 GCA_017560625.1 Bacteroidales bacterium | reverse complement strand
CTCATCTTCCGAGAGTTCGTTCAGCCAAAGTTGATACTTCATCAACAGCTCTTCTGTCTTTTCGAAATCACCCTTCTCAACGGCATCATACGCCTGATCGAGAATCTCGGTGTAAGTGTTTCCGCCGCAGGCTACCGCCATAAATGCAGCTACAATCGTCATAAGGATCCTATTCATGATTTAATTGTTTGGTTTACAGTCTTTACAATCTTTCTTTCCCTTCTCGAAATCCGCTCTGGCAGCCTTGAGCTGGTCCTCGAACTTTGTCTTCAGCTGTTCTTTTGTAAGACCCTTTGTCTCAAGCTCGTGCTGCGCTTCCTTAAGATTATATCTGACCTCGTTCCTGACAAGCTGGATGTCATCATAAAGTTGAGCATGCTCGATGGCTCTGCGGTAGTGTCTGAGAGCACTCATCTGATCAGGAAAAGCATAAACGCGCTCCGCTTCTACGCACTGATCTCCATAATATGTGTAGGTCTTGACGTCAATGATTCCGTCAAAGATATGGGTGTAGACGACTGCGTTGCCTACGATTTCAACCTGTTGGAAATCAGGACTTCGATCACAGATCGCCTCTGAAACCATTCGTTTTTCCTGCCTTGCCTGAGAATCCAAAGCTTTCTTCTCCTGATGGACAGGATTATTATTCATACACGATGTCAATGCCAGCGCTGCAGCAATAGACAATGTTACAATCATTCCTTTCATAACGCATAAATTTAAATGTTATTCATGCGCCGGAAAGTCAATATCCATGCCGCAAGGTTCCGACGGCCGATAATTCTATTGGGTGGCAACATCAGCCAACACACCGCCGACAAACGCAATCAGGTCTACTGGAGAAATCTCTATCTGCATGCCCCTGACCCCCGCACTGACGAAAATAGTCTGATGAGCAGTTGCCGTCGAGTGGAAGTATGTCGGGAAGCGCTTCTTCATGCCGATCGGCGAGCAACCTCCACGTATGTAGCCCGTAACTGCAAGAAGATCCTTCATCAGGATCATCTCCACCTTCTTGTTGCCGGACACCTTTGCGAGCGCCTTAAGGTCCACCTCACAGTCGCCGGGCACTACACACACCAAATGTCCGGTCTTGTCTCCATGCAGAATCAAAGTCTTGAACACCCTGGAGATATCCTGGCCTAGACTGTCAGCCACATGCTGTGCAGCGAGGTCATTCTCATCAAATTCGTATGGAATGAGGTTATACTGCAAGCCCGCCTTATCCAGAAGGCGGGCTGCATTTGTTTTTTCTATTTTTTTCATTTTCTACATTTTTCAACCTGCACCGGCCGGCTTCGAAAACTTAGCTAGTACTGGTCCCAGCTCTTGATCTGGATGTCATCGATAGACATTGCGCAGAATGCACGGATGAAGGCTGTTGCCAGACGCGCATTTGTGATGAGCGGAATGTTGTAGTCGATGGCAGCACGACGGATGTGGTAGCCGTTTGTGAGCTCACCTGTAGAGAAGTTCTTAGGGATGTTGATCACAAGGTCAAGCTCCTTGTTAGCGAGCATGTCCATAGCTGCCTTGTACTTGCCTGCAAGCTCCGGATTCTCGGATTCTGTAGGCCAGATCACGCGCTCTGCTGGAACACCATTCTCATTGAGATACTTCGCTGTACCCTCTGTACCGTAGAGATTGTATCCTCTTTCAACGAGAAGTTTACATGCGTTGAGAAGGTCTGCCTTCTGAAGAGCGTTACCAGAAGAGATGAGGATGTTCTTCTTAGGGATCTCGTATCCTACTGAAAGCATAGAATTGAGGAGAGCCTCGTTGAAGTCGTCACCGATACATCCGACCTCACCTGTAGAGTGCATGTCCACACCAAGTACAGGGTCCGCCTGCTGGAGGCGTGAGAATGAGAACTGTGAAGACTTGATACCTACGTAGTCAAGGTCAAATGCCGACTTGCGTGGAGCAGATGGCTTGAGGCCAAGCATTGCTTTAGTTGCCAGCTCGATCATATTGATCTTAAGCACCTTAGAAACGAACGGGAAGCTTCGTGAAGCACGGAGGTTACACTCGATCACCTTGATGTAGTTGTCCTTAGCGAGGAACTGGATGTTGAATGGTCCGGTGATCTCGAGGGCAGCGGCGATCTTCTTAGCGATCTTCTTGATACGACGTACAGTCTCTACATAGAGCTTCTGTGGAGGGAACTGGATTGTCGCGTCACCTGAGTGTACGCCGGCGAACTCGATGTGCTCTGAGATCGCGTATGCGATAACCTCACCGTTGTCAGCCACCGCGTCGAACTCGATCTCCTTGCAGCGCTGCATGAACTCAGACATCACAACCGGATGTTTCTCAGACACTTCCGCTGCGAGACCAAGGAAGTTGCGGAGCTCCTCATGATTGTAGCATACGTTCATCGCTGCACCTGAAAGTACGTATGAAGGACGAACGAGAACAGGGAAACCTACCTGATCAATGAACTTGTCCACCTCGTCGAAGTTTGTAAGCTCCTTCCACTTAGGCTGGTCGATGCCGAGGGCGTCGACGATCGATGAGAACTTATGACGGTCCTCTGCCTTGTCGATTGAAGTAGCCTTTGTACCGAGGATATTGACTTTGTTCTGGTCGAGTCTGAGTGCGAGGTTATTAGGAATCTGACCACCCACTGAAACAACAGTTCCGTGTGGATTCTCAAGGTCGTGGATATCCATCACGCGCTCGAATGTGAGCTCATCGAAGTAGAGACGGTCACACTCGTCGTAGTCTGTAGACACAGTCTCTGGGTTGTAGTTGATCATCACTCCTCTATAGCCCTGCTGGCGGATTGTCTGGAGTGCGTTCACTGAACACCAGTCGAACTCTACTGAAGAACCGATGCGGTATGCGCCCGATCCGAGGACGATTACTGAGTTCTTATCGTGCTGATACTTAACGTCATGGAAGTTGCCACCGTAAGTAAGATAGAGGTAGTTTGTTGCTGCAGGATAGTCTGCCGCGAGGGTATCGATCTGTTTAACGCAAGGTACGATGCCGTGAGCCTTACGGAATGCACGTACGATGTCCTCAGCCATCTCTGTGTCCATTCCCTTATAGAGAGCGTTGGCAACCTGAACGTCAGAGAAGCCCTGAACCTTAGCCTTCTTGAGGAGGTCGAGAGGCATCTGCTCGCAGTTGTCGTACTTGCTCATCTCCTTGTGAGTGTTCACAATGCCCATGAGTTTGTTGAGGAACCACTTGTCAATCTTTGTGAGATCGTGGATCTGATCTACAGTATAACCAGCCTGCATAGCCTTGCTGATCACGAAGATGCGGTTATCTGTTGGCTCATTGAGTGCCTGATCGATGTCGTCTACCTTGATCTCCTTGTTGCCCACGAATCCGTTTGCACCCTGACCGATCATACGGAGACCCTTCTGGATGATTTCCTCAAAGTTACGTCCAAGTGACATCACCTCACCGACAGACTTCATAGACGAACCGATCTTGCGTGATACGCCTGTGAACTTAGAAAGGTCCCAACGAGGGATCTTAGCCACAACGTAGTCGAGAGCCGGCTCGAAGAATGCCGGAGTCTGCTTTGTCACAGAGTTCTTGATGTCGAAGAGGCTGTAACCGAGACCTACCTTAGCTGCAACGAAGGCAATCGGGAATCCTGTAGCCTTAGATGCGAGAGCTGAAGAACGGCTGAGACGCGCGTTCATCTCGATCACGTAATATTCCATTGAATCGGTGTCGTAAGCGTACTGTACGTTACACTCACCCACAATGCCGATGTGGCGAACCATCTTGATTGCGAGGTCGTGGAGGTACTGAACCTCCTTTGCACTAAGTGTCTGAGTTGGAGCGACTACAATAGACTCACCGGTGTGGATTCCGAGCGGGTCGAAGTTCTCCATGTTACAGATCGCGATGCAGTTGTCATAGCGGTCGCGCATCACCTCGTACTCGATCTCCTTCCAGCCCTTGAGAGACTTCTCTACGAGCACCTGAGGAGAGAATGAGAATGAGCTCTCACAAAGAGTCACGAGCTCTTCCTCGTTGTTACAGAAGCCTGAACCGAGTCCGCCGAGTGCATATGCAGCACGTACGATAACCGGATAACCGAGCTCCTTTGCTGCTTCCTTAGCAGCCTCCACTGTCTCAACGGCGTGTGACTTGATTGTCTTTACGTTGATCTCAGCGAGCTTTGCGTTGAAGTACTCGCGGTCCTCTGTGTCCATGATAGCCTGAACAGGAGTTCCGAGCACCTTTACGTTATACTTGTCAAGGATACCAGCCTCGTAGAGTTCCACACCGCAGTTGAGGGCTGTCTGACCACCGAATGCGAGGAGGATTCCCTGAGGGGCTTCCTTCTGGATTACCTTCTCCACGAAATATGCAGTCACAGGGAGGAAGTATACCTTGTCGGCAACCTGCTCAGATGTCTGTACTGTGGCGATGTTAGGGTTGATGAGGATGGTCTCGATGCCTTCCTCCTTGAGAGCCTTGAGGGCCTGTGATCCTGAATAGTCAAACTCACCGGCCTGGCCAATCTTGAGTGCTCCCGAACCGAGCACTACTACTTTCTTTATAGTGTTGTCAATCATAATTCTTCTTCTTTTTCACGTCATTGCGAGGAACGAAGTGACGTGGCAATCTCAATTATAATTTCGATACAAATTCGTCAAGTGG
>JAFZEP010000010.1 GCA_017560625.1 Bacteroidales bacterium | reverse complement strand
GAGAGCCTTGATCTGCTCAGCAACCTCCTCGCGGAGAGTGATGCGTGAACGAGTCATTGTACCAGTGAGGTTCTTCAAGTCCTCTTTCTTAGCCTCGATAAGTTTGTCGATACCGTAAAGAGCAAGTCTTCTGTAGTCACCGATGATACGGCCACGTGCGTAGTTATCTGGAAGACCAGTAAGGAAGCCGAGTGAACGGTACTTTCTGATTTCCTCAGTATATACATCGAACACACCGTCGTTGTGTGTCTTTCTGTAGTGTGTGAAGATCTCAACTACCTTAGGGTCGAGCTCGATGCCGTTCTCCTGGCAAGCCTTCTTTACAACCTGAAGACCACCGAATGGCTTGATCGCTCTTCTGAGAAGCTCGTCTGTCTGAAGACCTACGATGATCTCGTTCTCTCTGTCGATGTAGCCGGCAGCGTGTGAAGTGATAGTTGAAATTGTGTGTGCGTCGATAGAGCGGACACCGCCATTAGCTCTCTCTTCTGCGAGTGCCTCGCAGCATTTTTCCCAGAGCTTCTTTGTACGCTCTGTAGGTCCCTGAAGGAATGATGCGTCGCCTTCATAAGGAGTGATGTTGTTGTAGACAAAGTCTGCAACGTCAATTCTACGGCTCCAACGGCCGTCGTTGAATTTCTGTGTCATAATTTACCTCTTAAATTTCGGGCGCAAAGGTAATTATTTTTCCGAAATCTAGCATGTAAAAGCAAAAAAAGCATGGCGAAAAACCATGCTTTTTATAGTGTCGGTGAAGTATTCTTACTTTGTAAGACCAAGCTTCTCCATGAGTGCCTGCGGCTGTGGGTCATGACCGCGGAAGTTGCGGTAGATTTCAGCCTCGTCCTGTGCGCCTCCAGCAGAGAGGATGTTCTTGCGGAATGAGTCTGCTACATCTGTGTTGAAGATGCCCTCCTCCTTGAAGCGTGAGAATGCGTCAGCCTCAAGAACCTCTGCCCACTTGTATGAGTAGTATCCTGCAGAATATCCGCCAGAGAAGATGTGTGAGAATGATCCTGAGAATGCAGCGCCCTCAGCAACCGGCATCACGTTATATGGTGCGAGAGCTGCTGTCTCGAACTCTACAGTGCTGATCTGAGGAACCTCTGTAAGAGTGTGCCATGACATGTCGAGGAGAGCGAAGTGGAGCTGGCGTACCTGTGCATAACCTGCAAGGTAGTTTTTTGCCGCCACGATCTTCTCGATGAGTTCAGCAGGGATAGCCTCGCCTGTCTGGTAGTGCTTTGCGAACGAGTTGAGGTAATCAGGCTCGAATGCCCAGTTTTCCATGATCTGTGAAGGGAGCTCTACGAAGTCGCGTGAAACGCTTGTACCAGTGAGGGATGGGTAACGGCCCTCTGCGAGGATGCCGTGGAGAGCGTGACCGAACTCGTGGAGGAATGTTGTGAACTCGTCATGAGTGATGAGTGACGGTGCGTCAGCTGTAGGCTTTGTGAAGTTGCATACGATGCTCACGAAAGGTCTGTACTCAACGCCGTTTTTGATGCTCTGGCCGCGGAAGTCAGTCATCCATGCGCCACCTCTCTTGCTTGCTCTTGGGAAGAAGTCTGCGTAGAAGAGGGCGAGGTGTCTGCCGTCGTGGTCCTTCACTTCATACACTTTAACGTCCTCATGATATACCGGAACGTTGTCAAGCTCCTGGAATGTGATGCCGTAAAGAGTGTTTGCAAGACCGAACACTGCGTCGATGCAGCTCTCGAGCTGGAAGTATGGCTTAAGTGCCTCAGTGTTAAGAGAGTACTCAGCTTCCTGGTAACGCTCTGACCAGTATGTGAAGTCCCATGGCATGAGCTGTGAGTCCTCGAAGCCGTTCTTCTTTGCATATGCGTAAACGTCTGCAACATCCTTCTTTGCGAACTCGAGTGAAGGCTCAAGAAGCTGCATGATGAAGTTGTTTACAGTCTGCTTGTTCTTTGCCATTCTCTCCTCGAGAGCGTAGTCTGCGTAAGTCTCGTATCCGAGGATGTTTGCGATCTTGATTCTGAGGTCAACGATCTTCTTTACGATCTCGGTGTTGTCGAACTCGCCTCCGATGGCTCTGGTGTTGTATGCCATCCAGATCTGCTTGCGGAGCTCACGGTTTGTGCTGTACTTGAGGAATGGGCTGTAGCTTGGGTAGTCGAGAGTGAATGTCCAACCCTCATGGCCCTTCTCAGCCGCTGTCTCGGCACCCATTACCTTCACAAACTCAGGAAGACCTGCAAGGTCAGCCTCGTCTTTGATGTTGAGGGTGTACGCGTTTGTTGCTGCAAGCACGTTCTTGCTGAACTGGAGAGTTGTGAGGGAAAGCTCCTCAGACCACTTGCTGTAGAGGGTCTTGTCCTCGTCTGAGAGGTTTGCACCTCCGCGTACGAAGTCCTTGTAGCTGTTCTCGAGAAGGGTCATCTGATCCTGTGCGAGTCCGAGCTCGTCCTTCTTCTCATAGACAGCCTTCACTCTCTGGAAAAGGTCGTTGTTGAGAGAAACGTACATAGAGTACTCTGTGAGCATAGGTGATACCTTCTCAGCGATTTCCTGGAGAGTGTCGTTTGTGTTTGCCTCCATCACGTTGAAGAAGATGCCGGCTACCTTGCTGAAAGACTCGCCTGCATACTCCATCGCCTCGATTGTGTTCTCGAAAGTAGGCTCTTCCTGATTAGCGACGATTGCGTCGATGTCAGCCTTAGCCTCTGCGATAGCCTGCTCGAATGCAGGGAGGTAGTGCTCATCCTTGATCTGATCAAACTGAGGAGCTCCGAAAGGAGCAGTCGACTCAGCCAAAAGTGGGTTTGCTTCCATAGTCTTGTTGCAGGATACATTTGTTGCCGCTACAATAGCAAGGCACGCACCTGCGATTAAAAGATTTCTTTTCATGTTCATAGATTATTTGTCCGGCAAAGGTAAGGAAACATTTTCTAATTTTGATATGGAATATATACGCATGTCTGTCATTATATATTTAATATCGAAGCAGCAGAACTCGTCATGCTTCCCCACACGCCTATAGGACGTCACTACGCCAGGCACAAATCCCATGGTGATCGCAATGATGAGCTCTACGGAGGTGACTCCTGCCCGGAACAGGTTGTCAAGAATCTGATAGTTTGCCATCAGCTGGGCCATTATCTTTCTCCTGTATGCTCTGCCTGACTTGGCCTGCTCGTTGTGGTGCCGGTTCTTGCAGTCATCGCAGCAGTACTTCTTGTCTGTGCGTCCATATCTGATCTGCTGGCCGCAGTGCAGACATTTCGGCAGGTGTCTCGTGATCTTTTTGTCGTATGTCATCCTTCTATATTTTTCGCCAAAGATGGAGACTGCAGTCCTTATCTCAAACCCTCAGATGAAGCTTTTTCTTTTTCTTTAATAAACTTTTTCTCTTTTTTTAAATCACGGCGATGCAAAGATTTTTTTTAAAATCGCATAAGTGGCGAAAAAAATATTTAACACTGTTAAAAATAAATCTTTGGATTTTAAAAAAGAGAAATCATTTTAAAAAACAGAAAAATATCTGCATCTCAGGACCCTCCAGGGTATATTTTGCATTGAATATTTGCTTTACTTTGCCCTCAACCTACAGTGCGCGCATAAGATGTGGGGAAGAAAGTTCAACTATTTAAATGAGAGAAAATCTTATGGAAGACATCAACAGGATCGAACTCCAGGGCCGTGTCGGCAGCGTCCGCACCAACGAGTACAACGGCAGCAAGGTTGCCAACTTCTCTCTTGCGACGGATGTCCTTTACAAGACAAGGGATGGAGGTGCTACCTCGGAAACGACATGGCACAATGTAGTCGCATGGGAAAGCAAGGATGTGCCGAATGTGCACAGGATTACCAAGGGCATGCCCATCTATGTGGCAGGAAGACTCAGAACAACAAAGCTCACAAACATCGAGGGCGTCGAAAAGACCTATTATGAGGTCCTTGCCAGCAAACTGAAGTTTGTGACTGAGGACCCTGCTGAGCAGTAATCACCTTCATGGAATGTGAACGTAAGAAAAGCGTGGAAGGTCCGACCATTGAGGGGGAGCCTTCCACGCTTTCGCTATGCAACCTTGGCTTCGTTCTGGCCGGGAGCCTTGAAGAGGATCATGAAGAGGATCGCAACGACAAGTGCGTAGCCTGCGAATATGTACCACGCTGTGCTCCAGTCGGGATTATCACTGTTGTAGACGAAGTGGTTGATCACGGCCTGTGCACTGAGGGTTCCGATGGTTGCACCGATACCGTTGGTCATGAGCATGAACAGACCCTGTGCACTGTTCTGGATCGCGCTTGTGGTTCTCTGGTTGACATAGAGTGAACCTGAGATGTTGAAGAAGTCGAATGCAACTCCGTAAACAAGCATTGAAACGATGAGCATCCAAACGCCTGAGCCTGTGTCACCGGCTCCGAAGAGTCCAAAGCGGAGCACCCATGCGAACATTGCGATCAGCATCACTCTCTTGATGCCGAAAAGCTTCATGGCGATAGGAATGAGGAGGATTCCGAGAGTCTCGGAAACCTGTGAGATCGAGATCAATGCGTTTGCATTCTGTGCGCCCCAGCTGTCAGCGAAAGCAGGAACTTCCTGGAAGTGCTGGATGTAAGGGTTTGCGAAGCTGTTTGTGATCTGGAGAGCCACACCAAGAAGCATCGAGAATACAAGGAAAATCGCCATCTGTCTGTCCTTGAAAAGGGCGAAAGCCTTGAGGCCGAAACGGTCTGCCAATGACTGGTTGCTGTTCTGGTCAGACTTGCATGGGCAGTTTGGCAATGTGAAGCAGTACGCAAACATCAAGAATCCGAGGACTCCTGAAGTGAGGAACTGGTACTCTGAGTTCTGGAACTGTACGCCGTCTACGCTTACAAAGTTTACGAAAAGCATCGCAAGGATGAAGCCGACAGTACCGAATACGCGGATTGGCGGGAATGTCTTCACGGTGTCCATTCCGCTGCTTTCCAGGATGTTATATGCTACAGAGTTCGAAAGTGCGATGGTCGGCATGTAGAATGCTGCTCCGATGAAATAGAGTCCGAAGAGCGGTCCGAATGCGATTGCCTCTGCGTTCATGCAGTACATTGTAGCAGCGACCATTGCTGCGCCTGAGATACCGTGACAGAGTCCGAGAAGTTTCTGTGCAGGGATCCATTTGTCAGCCACAATACCCATGATTGTAGGCATAAAGATGGAAACGATACCCTGAAGTGCGTAGAACAGACCGATTCTTGTTGCCAGTCCTACAGATGCGAGGTAGCTTCCCATTGATGTCAGGTAAGAACCCCATACGGCCCACTGGAGGATGTTCATCACAATGAGCCTGAATTTGATTGATTTCAGCATAGTGGTTATTTGTTTTTGATATACTTCTTTATGAATCACACAAAGATACACGATTTTGAGTAAAAGTTGCTATCTTTGGGGGTTAAAATTTGTCGAATGAAATTTGTAAAGACGCATAATGACCCCCAGTCTGCCGCAAGATGTGGTATCATCACCACTGACCACGGACAGATTGAAACCCCTATATTCATGCCTGTGGGCACTGTAGGATCAGTAAAGGGAATATATCATAGAGACCTTAAGGAGGATATCAAGGCAGAGATCATCCTCGGTAACACATATCATCTTTATCTAAGACCAGGTCTGGATGTCTTGAAGGCAGCCGGCGGACTTCATAAGTTCGAGTCATGGGACCGTCCTATCCTCACAGACAGCGGCGGATTCCAGGTGTTCTCGCTCAGTCCGATCAGGAAACTCACAGAGGACGGATGCGTCTTCCGCTCACACATCGATGGATCGAAGCATCTCTTCACTCCGGAAAACAACATGGACACCCAGCGTATCATCGGTGCCGACATCGTCATGGCATTTGACGAGTGCTGCCCTGGAGACGCTGACTACAGATATGCAAAGAAATCTCTCGAACTGACTCAGCGTTGGCTTGAGCGCTGCTCTAAGCACTTCGATGCGACTGAGCCTCTTTATGGCTATTCTCAGGCGCTGTTCCCAATTGTCCAGGGATGCGTTTATCCTGATCTAAGAAGGGCAGCGGTGGATCATGCTGCAGCACTTGACAGAGAAGGATATGCAATCGGAGGCCTTGCAGTAGGCGAGCCTACCGAGAAGATGTACGAGATGCTTGAGGTTGTGTGCCCGATTCTTCCGGAGGACAAGCCGCGCTACCTTATGGGTGTAGGTACTCCTGCAAATATCCTTGAGGGTATCGCACGTGGAGTCGACATGTTCGACTGCGTGATGCCGACAAGAAACGGCCGCAACGGAATGCTCTTCACATGGGACGGCATCATCAACATCAAGAACAAGAAATGGGCTGATGATTTCTCGCCGCTCGATCCTAAGGGTACATCTTTCGTGGATCACACATACACAAGGGCATATCTTCGCCATCTTTTCATCGCCGGAGAGATCTTCGCAGGACAGATCGCCAGCGAACATAACCTCGCATTCTACCTTGACCTTGTCCGTGAGGCCCGCAAGCACATCAAAGCAGGCGACTTCAAGGCATGGAAGGATGAAACTGTACGCAAGATCACAACAAGACTATAGACACGAGGTATGCTTCTTACGCCAAAGAAAATAGACTGGTACATCTTCAGGAAGTTCATGGGGACGTTCTTCGCGTCTCTCATCCTGATCATCGGCATCGTGATCATCTTCGACATCAGTGAGAAGATCGATGACTTTGTCGAGAAGGAAGCGCCTCTGCGTGCCATCATCTTTGACTACTATCTGAACTTCATCCCATACTTCGTCAACATGTACAGTCCGATGTTCGTGTTCATCACGGTCATCTTCTTCACGTCGAAGATGGCGTCGAACTCGGAGATTGTAGCGATCCTGTCGTGTGGTGTGAGTTTCCATAGAATGATGCGGCCATATATGGTGGCAGCTGCATTGATTGCAGCGCTTTCGCTCGCCCTGAACCTGTTCGTCATACCTGAGTCCAACAAGGAGACGTTCCAATTTGAGGAACGGTACCTGAAGTCCAAGCCAAAGAAGTCTATCAGGAACATCCACTATCAGGTTTCACCTGGAGAATTTGTTTATGCCGAGTCCTTCAGCTCTTGGAACAACACGGCCTATAAATTCACGATCGAGAAGATCGAGGACAGCAAAGTGGTTTCCAAGATTTCGGCAGAAACTGCAGTGTATGACACTCTTAACGGATCATGGAGACTCAAGAAATACTTCATCAGAGAGTTCAATGACGACCTTACAGACAATATAAGGAGCGGACGTCAGCTTGACACTATCATACCTCTGTCGGTAAAGGATTTCTATTTCTCGGAAAACACAGTGACTACGCTGAATTACCACGAGCTTGAAGAGATGATCAAGACTCAGCAGATGCGAGGAGATGCGAATGTGAAATATGCGCTCATTGAGAAGCATACCCGCTATGCGCTTCCATTTTCGGCGTTTGTCTTGACAATCATCGGAGTGGCGTTGTCGTCGAAGAAGAGGAGGGGAGGAATCGGATGGAACATCGCATTGGGTATTGCGTTGGCCTTCACGTATATCCTTTTCATGCGATTCAGCCAGATGTTCGTGCATACTGATGCCCTGTCGCCGGCTGTGGCGCTGTGGCTCCCTAATATTGTCTATACGATCATTGCGATAGTTCTATATCGCATTGCACCGAAATAAAGCCAAGAAAAAAGGATGTTCAGTTTTTTAAATACTGAACATCCTTTTTTCTTTTGTTATTTCTCGACTAGAGCTCTACGATGTCGATCCATCCGAACGGATCCTCGATCTCGCCCTTCTGGAGTCCTGTGATGAAGTTGTAGAGCTTGAGTGACTTAGGACCGCACTTGCCGTCGCCGTAAGTGTATACGGTCTCTTCATCAGACTCAAGGAACGGCTTGTCTACGAGCTTGTGCACAGGTGTGATCACAACTGCTGTTCCGCACTCGCCGACTTCCTCGAATGTGCTGAGCTCCTCAACAGGAACCTCTCTTCTCTCGACCTCCATTCCGAGGTGAGCTGCAACGATCTCAAGGGATGCGTTGGTGATAGATGGGAGGATAGACTCAGACTTAGGAGTTACATACTTGTTGCCCTTGATACCGAAGAAGTTCGAAGAGTTGAATTCGTCGATCTTAGTCTTTGTTGATGGGTCAAGATAAAGCACTGCCTTGTAGCCCTGTTCGTGAGCGATGTTGAGTGAACGGAGTGAACATGCATAGTTGCCACCTACCTTGTACGAACCTGATCCGTTAGGAGCAGCTCTGTCGTAGTTTCTTGCGATCACTACGTCTACTGCGTCAAGAGCGCCGCCTACATACGCACCTACGGGTGAGCAGAGGATCATGAATGTGCTCTCCTTTGAAGACTGAACACCAAGCTGTGGGTTTGAACCGATGAGTGTAGGACGGAGATAGAGAGAAGCTCCAGTTGCCTCGTAAGGCGGAAGGAACTCAATGTTCTCGCGTACGCATCTTTTGCACATCTCGATGAACATCTCTGTTGAAGGAGCCTCGATTCCGAGGTACTGTGCAGATCTCTGGAGACGCTTTGCATTCTCTTCAGGTCTGAAAAGTCTTACGCTGCCGTCCTTTGCTCTGAATGCCTTGAGGCCCTCAAAGCACTCGATAGCGTAGTGCAGTGCTCCTGCGTATGCGCTAAGGTGCAGGTAGTCATCAGTAAGACTTTCTACAGGAGTCCATGCTCCGTCAACGAAAGTAGTCTTGAGGATTGTGTTTGTCTTTGTGTAGGAGAAAGTGAGTTTGCTCCAATCAATATTAGCCATAGTATTATCAGATTAGTATTTCAAAAAGCTTATTGTTCTTGTTGATGTATTCATATTCCGCACCGTGGTCGTCAAGTCTCTTGATGAGAGCCTCGAAGTTCTCCTTTGCAGAAAGTTCGATACCGATGAGTGCAGGACCGAAGTTCTTGTTTGTCTTCTTGATGTACTGGATGTAGACGAGGTCGTCTGTCGGTCCGATTACATCGCGGATGAAAGAAAGGATCTCTCCTGACTTCTGCGGGAATGTTATGATGAAGTAGTGCTTGAGACCTTCATAGAGAAGCGACTTCTCGCGGATTTCCTCCATTCTGGTGATGTCGTTGTTGCTTCCGCTGACTACGCAGGCTACGTTCTTGCCTTTGATTTTGTCTGCGTAGAAACGAAGTGCTGCGGCTGCCAAAGCGCCTGCAGGCTCAACTACGATTGCACTCTTATTGTACATCTGTATGATTGTGGTGCAGACTGCCCCCTCAGGAACAACAACGATGTCGTCAAGCACTTCCTTGCAGACCTCGTATGTGAGTGCGCCAGCTTTCTGAACAGCAGCTCCATCCACGAACTTGTCGATATGCTCAAGTCTGACTGTCTCTCCAGCCTCGATGGCAGCCTTCATACAAGGCGCACCGCCTGGCTCTACTCCGATGATCTTTGTGTCAGGAGACATCTGTCTGATGTATGAGCCGAGTCCTGAAGCGAGTCCGCCACCTCCGATAGGAACGAAGATGTAGTCCAGCTTGACAGAAGACTGGGCAAGGATTTCCTTTCCTATAGTGCCCTGTCCTTCCATGACCTTAGGGTCATCGAAAGGAGGGATGAAAGTCATTGCGTTTTCCTCGGCATATGCAGTTGCAGCTGAATTTGCTGCGTCGAATGTGTCACCTGTAAGAACGATTTCGATAAACTCCTTGCCAAACATTCTCACCTGCTCGATCTTCTGCTTAGGTGTTGTTGTCGGCATGAAGATGGAACCCTTGATCTGGAGCTTGCTGCATGAGAATGCCACTCCCTGTGCATGGTTGCCGGCGCTTGCACATACGATTCCGTTCTGGAGATTTTCAGGTGCAATGGATCTGATCTTGTTGTAGGCTCCTCGGATCTTGTATGATCTCACCATCTGAAGGTCTTCTCTCTTGAGATATACGTTAGCTTCGTACATGTCGGAGAGGTTGTCGTTCTTCTTGAAAGGTGTTGGCTCGAGGATCTCCTCAAGTACCTCGGAGGCCTTGTTGATGGCCTCAATGCTTGGAAAGTACTTTGTGTCCATTTCTTATTGTTTTAAATCAAATGTTGATTTATGAGTCAAAAGTATAACTTTATATGCGTAATTCCTAATAATATTCAGGAAAGTTACATTTCAGGCTTTCATCAGTTCATTATGATCAAAGCCATGGAAGGATGGTTGAATTCAAGTCGCACCCTGTCCTGCGATGTCTTGTTGAGCGTTGCCTTCCACCAGTTGTCGAACACGACGTCGTCAGTCTTGTACATAAGGCCTTCCGACTTGATTCGCAATGTCCTGTCCGGTGAGAAAATCGACATCTGACGTCCCTCGCCACAATCGATCTCTATCGTGTCGTTTACCGGGAATGCCGTGCAGTCGTCGCTTACGGCCTCTATGTCTATCCCACTCAGATCAAACATCCTTGTGTATTCCATCAGGAGAGACAGATTGCCGATAGTATGGTCTGCTCTACCGCCAGTGGCTCCAAGAATATGTATTGAACCGATGTCTTCGATGTTGTCGAGAGCCCATCTTACGGCCTTGGTCTGGTCGTTGTGCTCCTGCTCGCTCTCACGGACGATGATGTCGGCATACTTCTTCTGCATGGCAGCTGATAGGGTGTCCATGTCTCCGATCACCAGGTCGGGGAGCCTTTCAGCTCCGAATATCTTTTTGCTGTGTCTGAGGAACTTGGCCAGCGCCCCGTCGCAGCAGATGATGAAGTCTGCGCTGCTGACAAGGTACTGAGGATACTCCTTCTTTGGGAAATCTCCGTCGCAGATGATGACGATGCTCTTTTCCATTCCCTAGCGTCCTGTGATTGATGATGATGTTCCCACTGATGTGGTGTAGCTCTGCGGCTCACGGAATCCGATGAGGAAGTCCTTTACGGCCATTCGCTTCTTGCCGGCCAGCTGGATCTCTGTTGCCGAGATTGCTCCGTCCTTTGTTGCAAATGCAAGGTATGTCTTTCCGTCAGTGAGGATGGTTCCAGGCGCTGCCGAGCTCATGCCGTTCTGATCAAGCATTGCAGCGTACTCCTCTCCCTCTATCTTGCGGGTCTTGAATATCTTGATCTGAGTTGCCTTGCCGTCTTTAACAAGTTCTGTGAATGCAGCAGGGTATGGGCTGAGTCCGCGGATGAGGTTGTATATGTGGGCTGTGTCGCTTCTCCAGTCGATGTGGCAAAGCTCACGAGTGATCTTTGGAGCCGGCTTGAGGATCTCTGAACCCTGGATGAAGCTCTTCTGGACACGCATCTCCACGTTGTTCTCATCCAATGCCTCGACTGTATTCACGACGAGATTCGATCCGATCTCCATGAGCTTGTCATGAACTTCTCCTACTGTCTCGTCCGGTCCGATCTTGCAGTCATATCGAAACATGATCTTGCCGGTGTCCATGCCGTCATCGATCATGAATGTTGTCACTCCGGTGGTCTTTTCACCGTTGATCACTGCCCAGTTGATCGGAGCCGCTCCTCTATACTGCGGGAGAAGAGCTGCATGAAGGTTGAATGTACCGAGCTTAGGCATTTCCCATACTACCTTAGGAAGCATTCGGAATGCAACGACCACAAAGAGGTCGGCCTTCAGAGCCTTAAGCTGCTCAAGGAATTCAGGATCCTTGAGTGATACAGGCTGAAGTACAGGGAGGTTGTGCTCCACTGCATATTTCTTGACGGCGCTTTCGTTGACCTTGAGTCCGCGTCCGCTGGCCTTGTCAGGAACCGTTACGACTCCGACGACCTTATAACCTTTATTTAGGAGTGCATCAAGCGGTGCAACGGCGAACTCCGGTGTACCCATGTATACGATGCGGGTCTTCTTGAATGTGTTCATTACGTGTGATTTGATTTTCCTGTATGCGTTCTGTATTGTGGCAATCTTCAGGATAGGGGAGTCATGGATCGCCTGCCATGTCAGGTAGATGCCCACAGGCAGAAGTATGTAGGTCGATATGAACACTCCACTGAAAGGATCCACTGCTCCGTCCTTTGCCAGTTTTGTTCCGGAGATGTCGATTACCCAATACGCCACGAACATCAGCACTGAGATGATGGCCGGTGTTCCCAGACCTCCCTTTCTGATGAGAGCTCCGATAGGCGCACCGATGAGGAAGAAGATGAAGCAGGCGATAGATAGAGCGAACTTTTTATAGATCTCAATGTCTACCAGCCTGTTTACAAGGTGATTATGCTGGTTTTCGCGATGGTAGTTGATGAACATTGTCTGAAGTTCTTCAGCCTTTGTCTTTGCCCTTTCAGCCGCGGTGATCTCAGCGTCGATGTCTTTCCAGACGTTCTTTCCTTCCCTGTCGAAGTCTGTTCTCCTGCCTTTGACGCCGGCTGTGTCAAGCTGAGAGTTGTATCTCAAGGCGCTTGACTTGAGCACTGAAGTCTTCTGCTGCTGGCGCGCCTCGGCGTTCATTCTTCCCAATGAGTCCTGGGTGTAGAGCAGCTGATCAAGATTCATGGACTTCACCTGGTCGTTGAAGCGGCTGCTGTCGGATTTCTGGAAAGAATAGTTCTCGACTGGAATGACGAGCTCCTGATGGATGAAGTCGATCTTCTGGAGGGTGAGGGTAGTGTCCTTGTACTTCTTTGTGTTTGTCTCCTCGTAGTTCGTTCCGCTGTACAGGTGGAAAGTGAGGTAGTTCTTGTTCTTGGACATGCTCAGGAGAGCGGAGTCGGCGATGGTGAGGCTGACGTTTCCTTTGTTCTTCGTGTGGTTGTACACCATTACTCCGTACATTGTACCGGTCTCCTTGTCGCGGTTTTCCACTCTTAGAATGTAGCCGTCGATGCCGTTGTAGAACGTTCCAGTCGGAATCCTGATCTCTTCCTTGGTCTTTCCGATGTCGTCCCTGAGCGTATAGATCTTGTTATATGCGGTAGGGATAAGATTATTGGAAATGAAGTAGGCTCCGATGCAGATGCCGACACATATGACGCCCAAAGGCATCAGGACTCTCTGCAGAGATATTCCGGCAGCTTTGATGGCCAGAAGTTCGTTGTGTTCTCCGAGGGTTCCAAGGGTCATCATCGAGGCAAGCAGTGTTGCCAGCGGCAATGACAGAGGAAGCAGGGTGGCGCATCCCCATCCGAGGAACTCGAGAATCACTTTCATGCTCAGTCCCTTTCCGACCAGTTCGTCGATGTACAGCCAGAGGAACTGCATCAGCAGGACGAAAATGACGACCAGCAGGATCGCGAAAAACGGTCCCACAAACGATTTGATTATGAACTGGTCTATCTTTTTCATCCTGCTGAGTCAAAAATTATTTTGTTGCTGACTCGATCATCTTGTCAAGCGCAGCTGCAAGGCCGGCAACGTCCTTTCCGCCAGCTGTCGCAAGACCAGGCTGTCCGCCGCCACCTCCCATAACGAGCTTGGCTGCCTCACGTACGTCAGCTCCGGCGTTCTTGCCTGCCTTCACGAGGTCCTCGGTGTACATGAGGAGGAGCTGTGGCTTGCCTGCTGCCTCGAATGCTGCAGCGATCACAAGGTTCTGAGTCTCCTTCTGGAGCATGAATGCTGCATTCTTGAGCATTACAGGGTCCATAGGTGTGTCGATCTTCACGAGGTTTACGCCGTTGATCTCAGTCGCCATGCCCTTGAGGGTGCCCTTGAGAGCGAGAGTCTTCTCCTTTGCGATCTCCTCCATCTGTTTCTTGAACGCCTCGTTCTCCTCAACCATCTTTCTGATTGCGCCTGCAAGGTCAGGAACATTGTTGAAGAATGCCTTCGCTGTGCGGATTGTCTCGGCCATCTCGTCTACAAGTGCCTCAGCGTGAACGCCTGTAGTCGCCTCGATACGACGTACGCCGGCTGCCACTGCTGACTCGGAAACAAGTTTGAAGAAACCGATGCGGCCTGTTGCAGAAGCATGTGTACCACCGCAAAGCTCGCATGAGTCACCGAACTTCACTACGCGGACGCTGTCGCCGTACTTCTCTCCGAAGAGGGCCATTGCGCCCATCTCCTGAGCCTCTTCCATAGTCGCGTTGCGGTTCTCGTCTAGCTGGTAATTTGCTCTGATGAGTGCATTTACGCGGCTTTCAACAGCCTTGATCTGCTCGTCGCTGAGCTTCTCGAAGTGTGAGAAGTCGAAACGGAAGTACTTGTCGCATACGTATGAACCTTTCTGCTCCACATGTGTTCCGAGGATCTCACGGAGAGTCTGGTGGAGGAGGTGAGTAGCTGAGTGGTTGTTCTCGATCTGAGTTCTTCTTTCTGCGTCTACGTGGAGGCTGAAGCTTTCTGTGCAGTCTGCAGGGATACGTTCTGCTACGTGGATTGTAAGGTTGTTCTCCTTGATTGTGTTAACGATGTTGATCTTCTCGCCGCTCTCAGAGAGGATGTAGCCTGTGTCGCCAACCTGTCCACCCATTTCAGCATAGAACGGTGTGCGCTCAAACACGAGCTGGAACATTGTCTTGTTCTTTGCCTTTACTGTGCGGTGACGTGTGAGCTGAACGCCTTCGATCTCAGTGAGGTCGTAACCTACGAACTCGATGTTGTCGCAGTGTACGAACTCCACCCAGTCGCCAGACTCGATCGCAGTCGCGTTACGTGCTCTGTCCTTCTGCTTCTGGAGCTCTGCCTGGAAGCCTTCGAGGTCGATCTTGTAGCCCTTCTCAGATGCAATGAGCTCAGAGAGGTCGATAGGGAATCCGAATGTGTCGTAGAGTACGAATGCGTCCTCGCCGCTGATGAGCTTTGTCTCCTCTGACTTTGCCATGATGTTGTCCATCAAGCGGATGCCTCTGTCGAGTGTGCGGAGGAAAGCCATTTCCTCTTCTCTGATTACGCGCTCGATGAGAGTCTGCTGCTTAACGATCTCAGGGTAGAACTCGCCCATGTCGTCAACGAGCTGCTGCACGAGACGGCAGATGAAAGGCTCGTTGAATCCGAGGAATGTGTAGCCGTAGCGTACTGCACGGCGGAGGATACGGCGGATTACATATCCTGCCTTTACGTTTGAAGGAAGCTGACCGTCTGCGATAGAGAAGCTGATTGCACGGATGTGGTCAGCGATTACACGCATTGCGATGTCTTCCTCAGTTGTATTGCCATATTTGTGTCCAGAGAGCTCCTCGATCTTGCCGATCATGCCTGTGAACACGTCTGTGTCATAGTTTGACTGCTTGCCCTGGAGAGCCATGCAGAGACGCTCGAATCCCATACCTGTGTCTACGTTCTTGTTAGGAAGGAGCTCAAGCTCGCCGCTTGCCTTGCGGTTGTACTGCATGAACACGTTGTTCCAGATCTCGATGACGAGGTGATGGTCCTTGTTTACGAGTGATGCACCTGGAACAGCGGCGCGCTCCTCGTCAGATCGGAGGTCTATGTGGATCTCAGAGCATGGGCCGCATGGGCCTGTGTCACCCATTTCCCAGAAGTTGTCCTTCTTGTTTCCGAGGAGGATGCGGTCCTCAGGGAGGTGCTTCTTCCAAGCCTCCATTGCCTCGACGTCGAGTGTTGTGCCGTCTGCCTCAGAGCCCTCGAACACTGTAGCGTAGAGCCTCTCCTTGTCGAGCTTGTACACCTCAGTGAGGAGCTCCCAGGCCCAGTCGATAGCCTCTACCTTGAAGTAGTCGCCGAAGCTCCAGTTTCCGAGCATCTCGAACATTGTGTGGTGGTATGTGTCGCGGCCTACCTCCTCGAGGTCGTTGTGCTTACCGCTCACGCGGAGACATTTCTGGCTGTCTGCAACTCTTTTCCACTTTGCTGGGCTGTTGCCGAGGAACCAATCCTTGAACTGGTTCATGCCGGCGTTGGTGAACATGAGTGTCGGGTCGTTTTTCACAACCATCGGTGCTGAAGGGACGATCTGGTGTCCCTTTGAAGCGAAGAAGTCCAAAAAGGCTTTTCTGATCTCTTTTGATGTCATATCTTGCTGTCTTTTATTTCATTACGGTGTGCGGCGTTCACGCTGCCGCAGAATAACTCGCAAAAATACAATAAAAATCCGTAAAAGCCCACACTTGGGCAAGGTTTGATGTCCAATAAGTTGAAATTTTATATTTTTTATAGAAGTGTAGGGGATTTTATGTATCTTTGCCCCGATATGGCAAATGATAATCAATATGTTTTCAACGACAGGGCGCTCTCTTATGAGGTAAAGAAGCGTTCCAAGTTGGTGCGGCTGGCGCGTGTGCTTCTGTACATCGGCGGAAGTGTGGCGTTGGCTGTGCTGTACATGTGGTTGTATACAGGAGTCTTTGGCATGGATCTTCCCAAAACCATGCTGCTGAAGAAGGAGAATGCTCAGTGGCACTCCAAGGTTGAAGTCATGAACGCCAGACTTGACGAGTTCGACCAGACTCTGCTCACTCTTCAACACAGGGACAACGGCATCTACCGTTCCATCTTCGGCATGAACGAGATCCCTCAAGAGGTCCGCAATGCAGGTTTTGGAGGAGTCAACAGATATGCCCACTATGACGACATCGATCCCGACGGGCTTCTGAAAAGGGCTGCCGTCAGACTTGATGTCCTTTCAAAGAAGACTTGCGTGCAGAGCAGGTCTTTCGATGAGATATCCCAGCTTTCCCGCAGGGCCGGTGAGATGGCGTCCTGCATTCCGGCGATCCCTCCTATGTGTCCGGACAGGGAGAAATACCGCGTTTCCAGCTCATATGGATTCAGAAGCGATCCATTCAGCAAGAAGACCCAGAAGCATCATGGCGTGGATTTCGCGATGAAGTCCGGCACTGTTCTTTATGCTACCGGAGACGGCGTGGTGGAGTCGGTGAAGATCGAGCTGTGGGGATATGGAAATCAGGTGCTGATCGATCACGGATTCGGATACAAGACCCGTTATGCCCATATGAGTGCAATCACAGTTGCAGAGGGCATGAAGGTGAAAAGGGGAGAGTGCATCGGACTTAGTGGAAATTCAGGAAAGTCTTCCGGTCCGCATCTCCACTACGAGGTCATCTACAAGGGTGCTCATGTGAATCCTGCAAATTACTATGACCTCGACATCACCGTTGACGAATATGCGACAATGGTGCAGGAGGTCGCTGATGCCTCGAAGATTGTGTCTCTGCATCCTACGCATCAGAACAAGGCAAAGAAAAAGAAGAAGAAATGATGGACAGCGAAAACATATACGACAATGACACAAGGCCCCGCAAGCCGAAGGTGCCTCTTAGGAAGATGGTCCGTCGGGTGCTTCTTTTATTTATTGCGAGCCTCTCGCTTACCGTAGTCTACTATGCCCTTTTTGCATTGTTCTTCAGCACGGAGACCGAGATGCGTCTGGAGCGTGAAAACGAAATGTTCGAGCGCGAATTCCCTCTCCTTCAGCAGAAGGAAGCCCTCCTGTCGGATGTGATCGAGGGCCTTGACGGCCGTGATGACCACATCTATGAGGAGATATTCCAGGCGTCTGCCCCGTCATTGAGCCCTATGACTTCGGTGAGGGACTTTTCGGGTGTCGATACGATCCCTGACCATGAGCTGGTCGTGTATGCGCAGCGCAAGCTGGATGATGTGATTGAATCGGCCTCTGCAGTGGAGGAAGACTTCCTGAGGATTGCGGAGATTCTGCAGGACCCCTCGTTCGTGCTGCCTCCTATGAACAATCCTTTGGACAGATTCACATTTGCGCAGACAGGAGCTTCCGTGGGTGACAAGATAAATCCGTTCTACAAGGTGCCTATCGGACACAATGGACTTGACATGGTGTCGCATTCCGGAGAGCCAGTCAGAGTGACGGCTGACGGTGTGGTGACCGCAGTCATAAAGTCACGCAAAGGACTTGGAAATGTGGTGGTTGTCTCTCATGCAGGTGGTTATGTCACCAAATATGCCCACCTTGAGGACATCAGCGTGAAGAAGGGCAGGTCGCTGAAGAAGGGTGACAAGATCGGCAATGTCGGAGTGTCGGGAAATTCATTTGCTCCTCATCTGCACTATGAAGTGTACAAGGATACTCTCGTGATGGATCCCGTGAATCATCTTTTCGCGTCCCTTGATCCTGAGGAATATGTAAATGTAATGATCCTTGCAGTGACGACCGGACAGTCGCTCGACTGATGTGCGTCGTGATGCATAATGAAAAATATCCGCTATGGAAAAGTATCTGTACACAATAGGCGAAGTCGCTGAAATACTTGGAGAAAACCCTTCTCTTGTGCGTTTCTGGTCGAATGAGTTTCCTAAATTCATCAAGCCTCAGAGAAATGCCAAGGGCAACAGGCTTTTTACTAAGGAGGACCTGGAGACATTCAAGCACATCCATCTGCTTGTGAAGGTGGAAGGCCTTACGCTTGAAGGTGCAGCCAAGAGACTGAAAGGCGACAGGAAGGAGGTCATCAACAAGGCGCGCGTGCTTGAAAGCCTGAAAGGCATACGTCAGCAGCTCTCCGAAATACGTGAAACCCTATGAAAGTAAAGGAAATAATAAAAGTCATAGAGGACTTTGCTCCGTTGTCTGTGCAGGAGGGATGGGACAACAGCGGCCTGTGCATCGGCTCTCCCGAGGCTGAAGTCAATGGCGTGCTTCTGGCGCTGGACTGCACTCCGGAGCTCGTGGATGAGGCTGTGGCATGTGGCGCGGACATGATCGTGACACATCATCCCCTTATATTTTCTGGCCTCAAGAAGATATCTCCGGAGACAAAGGTCGGCCTGGCAGTGATGAAGGCCATCAGCGCCGGAGTCAGCATATATGCAGCCCACACTTCTGCCGACAAGGTGCTTGCAGGTGTCAGCGGAGACATGGCGCGCAGGCTGGGACTTTCCGATGTTGAGGTGCTGCAGAAGGATGGCGATCAGACAGGACTCGGCGTTGTAGGAAACCTTCCGGTTCCGATGCCGTCTGACGAGGTCATTGCCCTCGTCAAGAAAGCCTTCGGTCTTAAGGTCATGAAGGCATCCATGCCGCTTGAGGGAAAGATATCCCGTGTGGCCATGTGCGGCGGTTCCGGAGGCTCGCTCATCGGAGAGGCCCGCAGGTCCGGAGCGCAGCTGTATATAAGCGGAGACATATCCTATCATAATTTCTTTGCCGAGGACGGTTTCATGATAATGGATATAGGACACTACGAAAGCGAAATAGGCATTGTGGAGATATTATTTGCACTGTTAAAGAAAAATTTTCCTACCTTTGCGGTTCGCATTACGCAGAATTTAAATAGTAACCCGATATATTATTTTTAAGCAAAATGGCTAAAAAGACTAAGAACTTCGAAACCCCGATTGACCAGAGGGAGACTTTCGTATCTATTCAGAAGACTTTCGCTGATTCTGATCTCACTGTGGCAGAGAAGCTTAAGACACTTTATGTTCTTCAGCAGGCTGACACAGAGATCGACAAGATCCTTCAGCTCAGAGGTGAACTCCCTGTAGAGGTTGAGAACCTTGAGAATGAGATCGCAGACCTCAATCTTAAGGTTGCGCGCATCTCGGAGCATGTTGAGGAGATGACAAAGTACATCGCAGAAAACAAGCTCAGCATCACTGAGTGCGATGCACAGATCGAGAAGTACAAGGCTCAGCTCGAGAATATTTCAAACAGCCGTGAGTACGACTCACTCAACAAGGAGATCGAGAACCAGGGCCTCCTCAGACAGATTGCTGAGAAGCACATCGGAGAGGCGAAGGAGCGAATCCTCGACAAGAAGCAGGAGCTTGAGATCGTCAAGGAGAAGATCGAGGTAAGAAGCGCTGACCTCGCTGCAAAGAAGCAGGAGCTTGAGACTATCGTTGAGGCTACTTCAAAGGAAGAGGCAAGACTTCGTGCAAACAGAGATGCTTGCGCTGAGAAGATCGATGCTAGAACAATGAGCGCATACGAGCGCATCCGCATGAGCTGCAACAACCACCTCGCTGTGGTTTCTGTGTTCAACGGTGACTCTTGCGGTGGCTGCTTCAACACAATCGCACCTCAGCGTCTCATCGACATCGCATCCAACAGAAAGATGATCATCTGTGAGCACTGCGGAAGGATTCTCGTAAATCCTGATTTCGAATAGTCTTTGACCTTATAAAATATGGCTGAGGAAGGAAAGAAAAAGTCAGTCAGACGGAAAAATCCGGCAGTAAATCTGGATACACTTGGGCTTGAGATGGGAAACAGACCACCTCAAGCTCTTGATGTGGAAGAAGCTGTCCTCGGTGCTCTTCTCATAGAGCCCAACTGCGTTGATGAAGCGATGGACGAACTGACGCCCGGATGCTTCTACAGCGAGAAACATAGAATGATATACGAGGCTATGCGTTCATTGACAAATGAACACGTGGCCTTGGATCTTTTGTCGGTATCCCAGAAGCTGAAGGCCAACGGAACACTGGAAACAGTCGGTGGCACGGTGGCTCTCGTGCAGCTTTCGCAGAAGATCGGCGCAGCTGCGCACATCGAATACTACATCAGGATCCTCAAGCAGAAATGCATTCAGCGTGAGCTCATCACGGCCTCATACGAAATCCTCAAGTCGTCATACGACGAGTCTGTGAATGTGGACGATCTCATCGATCAGGCTCAGACAAAGGTGTACAATGCCGTGCAGAACAACGTCAAGAAGGATGTCCAGGAGATCGGCAAGGTCATCAACGAGGCCATCGACGACATCCAGAAGATGCAGGAGACAACAGGCTTGAGCGGCGTTCCTTCCGGTTTCGCTTCTCTTGACCGCCTGACTCAGGGATGGCAGGCTTCTGACCTCATCATTCTTGCGGCCCGTCCTTCTGTGGGAAAGACGGCGTTCGTGCTCAACCTCGCCAGAAATGCAGCTGTGGATTTCAACATGCCTGTTGCGTTCTTCTCCCTTGAGATGCCGTCCATCCAGCTTGCCAAGCGTATGATGGTGTCCGAGACAAGACTCAGCGGTGACAAGTTCAAAGGCGGTGAGAAGATCGAGGAATGGGAGTGGAAACAGCTTGAAGTGCAGCTCAAGAGGCTCGTCAAGGCACCTATATATATAGATGACACTCCGTCGCTCCCGGTAATGGAGTTCCGTTCCAAGGTCAAGAAGCTCGTGAAGCAGAAGGGCGTACGCCTGATCGTGGTCGACTACCTTCAGCTTATGCAGGGACCTGCAGAGCTCCGCGGTATGCGTGAGCAGGAGGTTGCTGCGATTTCACGTACACTGAAGGCGACTGCCAAGGAGATGAACGTTCCGATCATCGCACTTTCACAGCTTTCACGTCAGTCTGAAAACCGTCAGGGCAGCAACCGCAGACCTCAGCTCAGCGACCTTCGTGAGTCCGGCTCAATCGAGCAGGATGCCGATATGGTAATCTTTATCCATCGTTATGACTATCAGGGACTTTCTGATAATGCAGACGACGTAGGAAGAACACAGATCATCATCGCAAAGCATCGTAACGGTGCCATTGCAGACATCGACATGAAGTTCCGTGCTGACGAGGTGCGTTTCGTCGATCTTTCGGACAGCCTTGTCAACCATGCTGATCTGAACAGAGTAGAGTCTGCCATGAACAGCGATCCTGGTCCTCAGTATCCTGATGGCGGCTATGGTGGATCGGATTTCAACAACAGCGGTTTCGACTCAGGATTCGATGGCGGCGGATTTGCTTAAATCTTGAATTATGGCAAAGAAAAACGAGATCACCCACAAGGGTAAAATCATAGAGATCACACCGGATTTCACTTCTGTGCAGATCCTGGTGTCTTCGGCGTGTGCTTCATGCCATGCCAAGGGGCTTTGCGGAATGTCGGAGGAGGAAGAAAAAGTCATAATGCTTCCGACTGACCCTTATGCTTCCTATAATGTCGGTGACGAGGTGACCATCTGCACCAAGATGTCGATGGGACTCAAGGCTGCATGGATTTCATATGTGATTCCTCTTGCAGTCCTGATGGCTCTCATCCTGGTGCTCACTAACCTCGGAATCAATGAATTCGTTGCAGCCGGAGCTGCTGTCGGAGGTGTCGGACTGTATTATTTCATCATCTGGCTCCTCAGAGACAGACTCTCTGACGAATTCGTATTCTACATCAAGAACAACTAATAAAACCAACAATAATGACACTTTCAATCTTGACTATTGCAATCCTTACCGTCCTCGGTGCGGCTCTTGCTGTCGTCCTTTACTTTGTGGCTGAAAAGTTCAAAGTCGAGGAGGATCCAAGAATCGACGATGTGGAGAAGGAGTTGCCTGGTGCAAACTGTGGAGGCTGTGGCCAGGCTGGCTGCCGTGCCTTTGCACAGGCTTGTGTCGAGTCTGAAGATCTGGGCAAATGTTTCTGCCCTGTCGGAGGAAACGATGTTATGCAGAAAGTTGCTGCCGTTCTGGGCCGCGAGGTTGCCGCAAAGGAGCCTCAGGTGGCTGTAGTACGTTGCAACGGAACATGTGAAAACCGTCCTCGCATCAATGAGTACGGCGGTTATCAGTCATGCCGTGTCAAGGCTGCTCTCTACAGCGGCGACACAGCTTGTCCGTTCGGATGTCTCGGATGTGGAGACTGCGTGTCGGTCTGCCAGTTCGGAGCCATCGCAATGGATCCTGCTACAGGTCTTCCTGTGGTTGACGAGGAGAAATGTACAGCCTGCGGCGCATGCGTGAAGGCATGTCCGAAGAATGTCATCGAGCTCCGCAACAAGGGTCGCAGAAACATGAGAGTATATGTGTCGTGCGTCAATAAGGATAAGGGCGCTGCTGCCCGCAAGGCCTGCAAGGCTGCCTGCATCGGCTGCAGCAAGTGTGCTAAGGTATGTCCGTTCGAGGCGATCACAGTTGAGAACAATCTTGCATATATCGACTACACAAAGTGTAAACTTTGCAAGAAATGTGTGGCCGAGTGTCCTACAGGAGCTATCCACGCTGTGAATTTCCCGGTAATCGCACCGAAGCCGGCTCCGGCTCCAGCTGCTGAAGTAGAGAAACCTAAAACATCGGAGGAATAGTACTATGATGAAGACATTTTCAATAGGTGGTATTCACCCAAATGACAATAAGATCTCAAAGGACTGCAAGATCGAGGTCCTTCCTGTTCCTTCAAAGGTGTTCATCTCTGTAGCGCAGCATCTCGGTGCTCCTGCAACACCGGTAGTCAAGCCAGGTGACCAGGTGAAGGTAGGTCAGGTTATCGCTGAACCTGCAGGATTCATTTCAGCATATGTCCACTCTTCGGTTTCAGGTACAGTGAAGTCTGTAGGACCTCGCCAGGATCTGGCCGGCAACAATATGACTCACATCGAGATCGATGTAGATGGAGATGAGTGGGTTGAGGGAGTTGACCTCACCGACACATTGGTGACAGCGATCCCTGAGGACAACAAGGCCATTCTTGAGAAGATCAAGATGTGTGGAGTTGTGGGTCTTGGTGGTGCAACATTCCCTGCACATGTGAAACTTTGCCCTCCTCCAGGTAAGGTGGCTGAATGCCTTATCCTCAATGGAGCGGAGTGTGAGCCTTATCTTACGTCAGACAACCGCATCATGCTCGAGAAGAGCAAGGAGATCGTTGTCGGAGCGGCAATCATGAAGCAGGTACTTGGAGGTTGCAAGACTGTCATCGGCATCGAGGAGAACAAGCCTGAGGCCATCAAGGCAATGTCGGCTGCAGTTGCTGAGCTCCAGAAGGTAGGAAAGTCATATGAGGGAATCTCTGTGATGGCTCTCAAGAAGAAATATCCACAGGGTGGTGAGAAGCAGCTTATCGATGCTGTAATGGGTCGCCAGGTGAAGTCTATGGGTCTTCCTATCGACGTGGGAGCCGTAGTACAGAATGTTGCGACTTCACTTGCTGTATATGAGGCTGTTCAGAAGAATATTCCTCTCATTACCAATGTGTTGACAGTGACAGGTAACTGCCTTCCTATGGATAAGCAGCACAACTATAAGTTCCGTATCGGTATGCCGTTGTCATATATTGCAGAGTATGCAGGCGGTGTTCCTGAGCAGGCTGCAAAGATCATCAGCGGAGGTCCTATGATGGGTAAGGCCATCGCCAATCTGGACGCTACTACAGTGAAGGGATCGTCATCGCTCCTTTATCTCACTGCAGAGCAGACAGTACGCGGCGAGGAGTCTCCATGTATCCGCTGTGGCAGATGTGCAGACGCTTGTCCTATGGGTCTTGAGCCGTTCCTTCTCCAGAAGTATGCCCGTCACAACATGATGGATGAGCTTGAGGAGAACGCAGTTCAGGACTGTATCGAGTGCGGCTGCTGCCTCTACAGCTGTCCTGCAAACATTCCTCTTCTGGATGTTATCCGCATCGCCAAGGGCGACGTAATCAGAATCATAAGAACCCGAAAATAATAACCACAATGGATAAACTTTTAGTTTCACCGTCACCTCATCTGCATACCAAGACTTCCACAAAGAGTCTGATGCGTGATGTCGTGATCGCTCTTATGCCGGCTGTCATCGTGTCCTTCCTTTTCTACGGATGGTCTTCGATGCTCCTTATGGCTGTGAGCATCGCTTCATGCCTGCTCGTAGAGCTGTTCATTACAAGATTCCTGCTCAAGAAACCTAGCACAATCGCTGACTGTTCAGCACTCGTGACAGGTATCCTTCTTGCTCTCAACCTCCCTACAGCAACTCCTTGGTGGGTTGTATTCATCGGTTCGGTAGTCGCTATCGGAGTCGCAAAGATGACATTCGGAGGTCTCGGACAGAACCTTTTCAACCCTGCTCTCGTGGGACGTGTATTCCTTCTGATCTCGTTCCCTACATACATGACAAACTGGACAAGACCACAGGGATTCATCGGTGGAGGACTTGACGCCCTCACCGGTGCTACACCTCTCGGAAAGGTCAAGGAACTCATGTCTATGGATGGAGCAACCCTTACAAGCATTCCTGAGTATATGGATCTGAACTACTGCGATATGCTTTTCTACAATATCGGTGGTTCGGCAGGTGAGATCTCTGCGATTGCGCTTCTCCTCGGATTTGCATATCTGCTCATCCGTGGTGTCATCAAGCCGCACATCACATTGTCTATCATCATGACAGTGGCTGTGTTCTCAGGTATCTTCTGGCTCATCGACCCAGCTCAGTTCACTGATCCTCTCTTCAACATCCTCACAGGAGGTCTCCTTCTCGGTGCCATCTTCATGGCTACAGACTATGTGACATCTCCGATGAGCAAGACAGGTGGAATCGTGTTCGGTATCGGAATCGGTGTCATCACAATGCTCATCCGCTACTTCGGTGCGTATCCTGAGGGTGTGTCATTTGCAATCCTTATCATGAACTCAGTGGTTCCTCTCCTCAACAAGTGGTTCCACACCAAGAAATACGGGAGGGCATAAGCTATGGCAGTAAAATCATCATTCAAGAATATGACCCTTTGCCTTCTGGTAATCTGTCTCGTGTGCTCGGCACTTCTTGCCGGTGTGCATTCTTTGACAAAGGACCCTATCGCTCAGGCGGAAAAGGCAAAGAATGACAGTGCTATTGCAGCAGTCCTTCCAGAGGGCGCAACTTCATTCGATGAGGAGAAGGTGTTCTCTTTCGAGGGAAAGGACTACAGCTATGTGGTTGCACGTGATGCAAACGGCAACTTTGTAGGTTGTGCAATCGATGTGGCCCCTGTAGGTTTCGGCGGACCGATCAAGATCAAGGTCGGCTTCAATGCAGAGGGCGTGATCTGGAACACAAAGGTGCTCTCGCAGTCTGAGACTCCAGGTCTTGGAGCTAAGTGTGTAGAGCCTGCTTTTGCAGAGCAGTTCATGCAGTTTGATCCAGCTCAGAAGTCTCTCAAAGTGCAGAAGGACGGCGGTGATGTGAATGCAATCACAGCATCTACAATCACTTCACGTGCCTATGCTGACGGTCTAGCAACAGCAGTTAGAGTATTTCAGGCTATCGGCCAGACTCCGATGCCTTTAACTATGGAGGAGTAAGCAATGGGAAAATTCAATCTTATCACCAAAGGTCTCATTAAGGAGAACCCTACATTCGTCCTCCTTCTTGGTATGTGTCCTACATTGGCCACAACAACCTCTGCGATCAACGGTATGAGCATGGGACTCGCTACAATGTTCGTCCTCATCCTCTCCAACATCGTGATTTCTGCTATTGCAGGCTACATTCCTGACAAGGTGCGTATCCCTTCATACATCGTTGTGATCGCTACTTTCGTGACTCTCCTTCAGTTCGTGATGCAGGCTTATGTTCCTGAGATCTACGAGACCCTCGGTCTGTTCATTCCGCTCATCGTGGTGAACTGTATCGTTCTCGGACGTGCTGAGG
>JAFZEP010000066.1 GCA_017560625.1 Bacteroidales bacterium | reverse complement strand
GCCTGGTGTCGGTAAGAGTGAGACAGTCAATCAGTTAGCGCGTATGACAGGTCGTGATGTGTTGGCAGTGGATGTTGCTCGCATCAAGTCGTGCTGGGTGGGAGAGAGCGAGCAGAACATCAGGGCTTTGTTCGAGCGCTATCGCAAATATGTAAGGGAAAGAGGTCCGGAAAAAGCTCCGATCCTTCTTTTCAACGAAGCTGATCAGTTGTTGGGAATCCGTCAGGAGGGTGCGCAGAAGGCAGTGGACAAGATGGAGAACAGCATTCAGAACATCATTCTTGAGGAGATTGAGAAGTTGGAGGGCATCCTCATCGCTACTACAAACCTCACAGGCAACCTCGACAAGGCCTTTGAGAGACGCTTCATCTACAAGATCGAGTTCGAACGCCCTGACTTTGAGGCAAAGAAGCAGATATGGAAGTCGATGATCCCGTCTCTGCAGGATGAGGTGGCTGATGTGCTTGCAAAGGAGTTCGATCTCAGCGGTGGCCAGATCGAGAATGTGGCCAGAAAGCGCACTGTGGAGCTCATACTCAGCGGTGTGGAGCCGTCAGTCAACGAGCTGCGTGAGTACTGCCGCACCGAGAAGATCAACTCAAAGGGCGGAGACAGAGCGAGAATAGGTTTCTAGTTACTGCAGCAAAGAGTGACTATCTTTGCTGCAGCTTTCGTATATTTGCTGCGGCTGTTTATAGGACGGCATGTCAGTTTCTTTGGATATAAGTAATTTTGAACATGGACAAATTCCAACCATATAGTCTTGATTATGACACTCCCGCGCAGGGAGAGCTGCTTGGCGAGGTGAAGGCGGGTTTCCCTTCTCCGGCTGAAGATATACGTGAGAAGCTTGACCTGATCAAGCTTCTGGTGCGTCACAAGGCTTCGACCTTCTTTTTTCGTGTGAGCGGTGTGTCCATGGTGGACGCCGACATGGATGAGGGCGACATCATCATCGTAGACAGGGCCGTGCAGCCATACAACAACTGCAAGGCAGTCTGCTTTATCGACGGCGAATACACAGTGAAGCGCATCGAGATCGGTGATGGCATCGTGCGCCTGATGCCTGCCAATGAGGCCAATACGAAATACCAGCCGATCGAGGTGACCCAGGAGAACAACTTCATGGTCTGGGGCGTGGTGACCTATGTGATCAAGAAGATGTAATATGTTCGCACTGGCTGATTGCAATAATTTCTTTGCTTCCTGTGAGAGGGTTTTCCGCCCGGACTTGCAGGGGAAGCCCGTCATTGTGCTGTCCAACAATGACGGCTGCGCTGTTGCGCGAAGCAATGAAGCCAAGGCACTAGGCATCAAGATGGGCGATCCGTTCTTCAAGATAAGGCATATAGTCGAGAGACATAATGTGGCTGTGTTTTCAGGCAATATGGCCCTTTATGGAGACATGTCGCAGAGGGTACGTTGGGTGCTGGAGGAGTTTGCGCCGGCGGTGGAGGTGTATTCCATCGATGAGGCCTTTCTGGATCTGAGGGGAATGCAAGGCGTTGATTTTGACCAATATGCAAAGACTATATCGGAGGAGTGCTGGAGGCAGACTTCGATTCCGGTGTCGGTGGGAGTGGCTCCGAGCAAGACGCTGGCAAAGATAGCTTCGAAACTGTGCAAGCAGTATCCGAAACTGCGTGGCGGATGTTATATGCACAGGCCTCAGGACATTGAGAAGGTGCTGAGGAAGTTCCCGGTGGAGGATGTGTGGGGCATCGGCAGGCGTACGTCGGCCAAGCTTCATGCGATGGGTGTGAAGACGGCATGGGACTTTGTGCAGCTGCCCGAGCATGCGGTGAGCCGTATGTTTGGAGTGGTCGGCCTGAGGACATGGCGCGAGCTGCATGGGCAGCCGTGCATTGAGTTTGAGGATAGTTTTGAGGCTAAGCAGTCGATCTGTGTGTCGCGCAGCTTTGCTTCGGAAATATCTGATGTTGAGGGACTCAGTGAGCAGATTGCAAATTTTGCTTCGTCGATGGCCGAGAAGCTGCGTCAGCAGAGGTCGGTGGTGAGCGAGATGGCTGTCTTTGCCTACACCAACCGTTTCAAGGAGGACCAGCCGCAGACATATGGCAATGCTCTTGTGCATTTTGATCCTCCGACCAACGACCAGAGGACGATTGTGGCCCGGGCTGTGGCTGCTGCGCATGAGGCGTATCGCTGCGGTTATGGATATAAGAAGGCGGGCGTGGTTGCTACCCGCATCACACAGGAGAGCGACGTTGTGCATTCGCTCTTTGAGGACACCGAAGCTGTCGAGCGAGAGCACAGGATTACCACGGCACTGGATGCCATCAACGGCACATACGGCCGCGGCACCGTCAAACTCGCCGCCCAGGGCAGCGGTCATATCAAATCATCCAGCGAGAAGCAGTCACCGCACTACACAACCCGTTGGGACGACATCCCGACCGTTACTGTGAAGTAGGCGTGCACCTTTCCGCAGGTGGTTGTGCTTTGTGGGGCGTAGGGAGGCGTTGAGCCTGCCTTCAGGTGTGGGATTGTGCACCTGAGAGCAAACGAATCGGCTGCTTCTTGTGCGAGAGTTTTCAAAAATGGCACAAAATGCTGTTTTTCAAGAGAAAACATCAATTCTTGCAAACGAATCGGCAATTTCTTGTGCGAGAGTTTTCAAAAATGGCATAAAATGCTGTTTTTCAAGAGAAAACATCAATTCTTGC
>JAFZEP010000065.1 GCA_017560625.1 Bacteroidales bacterium | reverse complement strand
CCGAAGAGGTCGTTGAGACCTGAGTTTCCGATAGCGCCGTTAAGACCGTCGATGATTGCTGAACCAGCCTCACCAAGACCGTTTGCCTGAGCAAGGAGGTCGTTGATGATCTTGCGGATCTCGTCGATTGTCTGAGCGTTCTGTAGTGCCTCGATGATCTCAGCTGCGTCGAGAGTCTCTACCTGTACTCTGTAAACACCTGTACCGTAGATAGTCTTAGTCTCCTTTCTGAGACCAGGGATAGAGATGAGGTTCTCGATTGCGCCTGTGATATCGTTGCTCTGCATTGCCTGGATAGCAGCGTTGATAGCCTCGATAGTTGAACCGAAGTCCTCGATTGTCTGGCCAAGGCTCTGTACATACTCGATGATAGCAGAGATAGATGTAAGGCTAGGGAATGAGTATGCAAGACGCTCAACCTGGAATGATGCAGTAGCAGTTGCTACAGCGTATGTTGCCTCGTCAATGATAGCAGCATAGTCAGAGTAGATTGTGGTACCGTCAGCGAGAGTAACCTTGAGTGCGAACATGTTGCCTGCACCCTCGCCACGCTCGAGCTCGAATGTTACCTTGTCGTCAGCCTGAACTGGCTTGCCTACGATCTCGATAGCTGGACCCTCGCCAAGAAGACCCTTGGTCATAACCTCAACCTGCTCAGCAACGATCTCATAAGTTGCAGTTGAAGCGTCGAAGTTAGATGGGTTGAAGCGGTAGCTTACAGTAGCGAATGTCTTGAGAACGTTCTTGCCGTCCTGTCTGTAGAACTTCACAGCCTTTGTGCCGTTGAAGAGCATGTCTGGAACGAGGATAGCTGCTCTGAGCTCAGTCTTAGCTGCGTCGATAGAATCCTTGATGCCGTCGAGCTCGCCCTGGATAGACTCGATTGCAGACTCGAGAGCGTCGATCTGTGCCTGGAGACCAGCTACGAGTGACTTGTACTCAGCGATTGCGCTTGCAAGATCAGCCTTGAGAGCTGTGTCGTCGTAGATAGTGTCGTGATCCTCCCAAGCCTTAACGAGAGCCTCGAGAGCCTTGATGTCAGCTGAAAGTGACTTGTTGAGAGCTGCGAGAGCTGCATCGAAAGCAGCCTGAGCAGCCTCGATCTGCTCCTGAGTTGCGTTCTCGAGATTCTCGAGATCCTCTGCGCTAGCTACGAGCTCAGCAAGCTCAGCGAGGTCAGCGTTTGCCTCAGCGAGTGCCTCCTGGAGCTCAGCGATCTGAGCTGCAGCCTCTGCATTTGCAGCAGCGTTAGCTGCATCAGCAGCCTCAAGCTCAGCTACCATCTCAGCGAACTGCTCAGAGATAGCCTCTGACATAGTGTTGATCTGCTCTGTAAGAGCCTCGAACTGAAGCTCAACAGCGTCCTGGTATGCCTCGAAAGCAGC
Source organism: Bacteroidales bacterium (assembly GCA_017560625.1). Lineage (GTDB taxonomy): Bacteria > Bacteroidota > Bacteroidia > Bacteroidales > UBA932 > Cryptobacteroides. The sequence continues at coordinate 9,998 of JAFZEP010000065.1, read as the reverse complement.
CTGGAGCTCAGTGAGCTCCTCTGAAAGCTCAGCTACATCTTCCATTGTAGCCTCGAGCTGACCCTCAAGTGCCTCTACTGTGCCCTCGAGAGTGTCAACTCTACCCTCAAGTGCCTCAAGAGCTTCCTGGAGAGCCTCAACGTCGCCCTGGAGAGCCTCAACTGCAGCGAGAAGGCCTTCAACTGAAGCCTTTACCTCTGCGAGAGCCTCATTGAGAGCTGCATCCTCTGTCTGGAGAGCCTCGATAGCTGCCTGGAACTGTGTCTTTGCAGCCTCAAGTACCTCATTGAGGTTTGCTACAGCAGCCTCAAGCTCTGTCTTGTCTGCCTTCTTGTCGATAGCAGCCTCAAGATCCTTCTTAGCCTGCTCGTAAGCAGCCTTGAACTGATCCATAGCCTCTACAACAGCAGCAACTTCTACCTTTGTAGCGTACTGAGTTGTGATCTGATTCTTAAGAGCCTCGATAGCAGCAGCGAGCTCAGCCACCTGAGTCTTTGTCGCTGATGTTGTCTCAAGATCCTCAACGCGGCCGTTGAGCTCCTGGAGGTCTGCAGAGAAATCAGTACATCCAACCAAAGCAACTGCTCCTGCAAGGATCAGTGTGCTAAGTCTAGTGAAAATAGATTTCATAATGTGTTTATTAAATTAATTGTTGTTATTCCTAGTTATTGTGTAGGTGGATTATTTTACAGTACAGATGATCGCGCGGTTCATATCGTTCTCTGCGAACGGCTGTTCTGTGTCACCGAAGTAGTTAGAAGAAATTCTGTCTGCTGGAAGACCAAGCTTGATGAGCTTCTTCTGAACACTCTCAACACGATACTTAGATACGTTCATGTTTACCTTGGCGTTACCAGTGAGCTTATCGGCGTAACCGGCAATCTCCACTGAGTAATCAGGATTTGCAAGGAGGAACTCTACGAGCTTCACGAGCTTGCCCTCCTCAGACTTGCGGATTGTGCTCGAGCCGATTGTGAAGAAGATGTCCTGAGAGTTCTCAGCGCAGATTCTTGCTCTCTCTGCAGCAGCGCGAGCGGCAGCCTCTGCAGCAGCCTTCTCAGCAGCAAGTCTCTCTGCCTCAGCCTTTTCAGCGGCAGCCTTTTCAGCAGCAGCCTTCTCAGCAGCGAGTCTCTCTGCCTCTGCTTTCTCAGCGGCCTCAGCAGCTGCGCGTGCAGCTTCCTCTGCCTCTACCTTTGCAGCATATGCCTTTGATGGAGCTGTGTTTCCACCGAAGCGGAATGTCGCACCGAGGAATGCGTTGATCTGGAAATCAGGATTGAAACCCTCTACAGCCAACTTTGAATTGAATTTATCGCCATAGCCGTTTGCGTTTGCCTCAATGCCGAGGGCGAACTTCTCTGTAATCCAGAAATCGATGCCGGCACCGGCTCTGACGAGGAAGAATGGGCTCTTCTCCCAATAACCTGCGAGAATTGTCGGATAGTCTGCGAGATACTTGCCTGCCTGAGCGTTGTCGAAGCCGTAAGCACCACCGATTCCGGCGAACACATAAGGTGTCCAGATGCGGTCATGCTTGAAACCTCCGAAAAGGTTAGCAAGATCAAGCACAAAGTCAGCGTTAAGCTGAAGGAAATTGAAGTTGTAGATCTCGTTTGTCACTACAACTGTTCCCTTGCCCTGCCAGCCGCCGAGACCTACACGCACTCCCATTGCATGGTGGAAGTTGTAAGTCGCAGAGAGCTGAGCAGCCGGAGAGATAAGTCTGCCGAACTGAGCCTCGCCTACAGTGTAGGATGCTCCGCCGTGGAGTCTCCATCCCCAGTGAGGACGGAACTCGAGCTTCTCATCGCTCTTGCTCTGCTGTGCAAATGCAACGCTGCTCAACATGAGCACCGCCACAACAGTCATAAAAAAACGTTTCATCATATATTTAAAATATAGTTAATTATCGTCAAAACCGATTAAACACAGTTACAATCAGTCGGCAAATATACAAAAACTTTCAAGAAAATCAATCGCTTTTATCCTTTAATTTACACTTTTCCCCCCCATGACAAAAAATCACTCCTATCGCATAAAAGCACGGTGCAGACCGCATGTCAAAAGATTTGCCACATCGGTCTGCACCGTCGAAATTATTTTTATGGATCCTCTCGGAAACTACTTCATCAGAAGTTTGTCAACAAGCTTTCTGAAGGATGCGTTGTCCACGATTTCGCCGTCTACAAGCTCATCATTGCTGATGATGAATGCTGCAGGCACGGCCTGGAGGTTGTAGAGTTGAGCGTATGGTGACGCCGCGCCTCTGATGTCGCACACGTTTGTCCAAGGGAGATCCTGGCCCATCACAGTAGTCGCCCACATCACCTTGTCTGTATCAAGAGACACCTGATAGATTTCAAGGCCCTTCTTGTGGTAGTCATTGTAGAGCTTCTTGAGGAAGTCTACGTTGAAGTTGTTCTGCTGTGCGCTGGCTGCTGTCCAGAAGTAAAGCACCACGACCTTTGAATTGATGTCGCTGAGCTTCTTCATGCTTCCGTCAAGGCCTGGGAGTTCGATGTCGAAATATCCCACCTCGTCAGCGTTGTCGATGCGTCTCTGAAGCTCGAGCTGAGAGAGTCTGAAGGCAGCGTCCTCCTTGAACGACTTCACGTATCTTGATCTAGGGTATGCTGCTGAAAGGCTGTCTGCAACTGTCGAGAAGAGTATCGCGTCAGTCACCTGACCGAACACAGGGAGTTCACCCAATGTTCTGTACAGCACAGGGATCGCTGTGATAGAGCGGCAGTTCTGCATTGCATAGACTGCTGATTTTCTGTTGTATCTGCGGTACTCCTCTGCCATCTTGGCTGCCACCTTATCGTACTTTGCACCCTTTGCATTCTCAAGTTCTGCTGCGTAGCCCTCGAAGACCGCGAGCATTTCTGCATGCTCCTTCTCGATCTGCATGAACTTCACCGACTCCTCAGAACCCTCGATGAGAGTGTTGCCCTCAGCGTCGATTGTCAGAGCCACGTTGTCCTTTCCGTCAAGGATGAGCGAAGCCACCTTGGTGCCCTCGTTGAACACATACACAAACTCTGGGTTTCCCTTTCTGACCTCCATCTCGAATGAGAATTTTCCTGCCTCATCTGTAGCGAGTGTGTCGAGGAACACAACCCTGTCCACATCGATCATTCCGATGATCACCTCTGAAGAAGGTGCCGCCAGTGTTCCTTCAAGCTTTGCCACGTCTGCAGCCTTCTGGTCTGAACCGCCGCATGACATCGCCGCAAAAGCGATTGCAGCGAGAGAGATAAGTTTACTTGCTCTTGACATATTCATTGTAGATTGATGAAGCGATCTGAGCGAATTCCTCAGACGAGAGCTCCAGTTTTGGTTTTCTGAAATCCATGTCCGCCTCTGTTGTGAGAGGAACAAGGTGAATGTGGGTGTGAGGCACCTCCATTCCGAGGACAGCCACTCCTACCCTCTTGCAAGGCACTGCTGCCTTGATTGCCTGAGCAACCTCCTTTGCGAATGCGCAAAGGCCCATGTAGGTAGCGTTGTCGAGATTGAAGATGTAGTCGTCTTCAACGTGCTTAGGGATCACGAGGGTGTGGCCCTTTGCCATAGGGGCGATGTCAAGGAAAGCGTAGAAGTCGTCGTTCTCTGCTACCTTGTATGATGGGATCTCGCCGTTGGCTATTTTGGTGAATATTGTTGACATTACAATGTAATTTCGAGGATTTCGAATTTGATTACGCCGGCTGGTACCTTTGCGTCTACAACGTCACCAACGCAGTGGCCGAGGAGAGCCTGTCCGATAGGGGTCTTCACAGCGAGCTTGCCTGCCATGAAGTCAGCCTCATTCTCGCTCACGAGAGTGAAGTTCATGATCTGGTTGGTGTTGAGGTTCTTCACCTTTACCTTGTTGAGCATCTGAACCTTGTCTGTGCCGATCTGCGACTCGTCGATGACGCGCGCATTAGCCACGAGATTCTGGAGCTTTGCAATGTTCAACTCGAGAAGACCCTGTGCCTCTCTCGCTGCCTCATACTCCGCATTCTCCGAAAGGTCGCCCTTGTCTCTCGCCTCTGCGATGGCTGCAGAGATCACCGGACGCTGTGCGATCGCTTCCGCAAGATCCTTCTTAAGCTTGTCAAGCCCCTCCTGGGTCATATACTGAAGTGCCATAATTATTTGATTTTTACTGATTTATAATTTCTACTCTAAAATTTCGGTTTCATGATCTCGGAATAAATCACGAGTTTCTTCGGATCAAGTTTCTCTTTCTGTACGGTCTTTCCCTCCTGAACAGCATAAGGTGCCGCCTGCTGAGACACGGCAGGCTGAACAGCGGATCTAGGACTGCGCTGCTTCCTTATACTTGAAACTCCTTCGCCATGCTGAGGTGCCGGAGCAACCGGCATCGCATGAGGTTTGGGCAGTATCTCGGTACCACCCTTTCCGGACTTTTCCAGTTTCTTGCCCACCAGGCCAAGGATAACCGGCAAAAGCACAAACAGTAATCCGATTATAGAATCCATATTCATTGGTTTTTAAGATCCTTCGACTACGCTCAGGATGACAAGTTCGACTTGTCAAGTTCAAGCTGTTTCTTCAGGTCAGTGAGGGATGCGAACTTGATCTCATCTCTTATCTTCCTCAGAAAAGTGACTTTGATGTCAAGTCCGTATATGTCCTCATCAAATCCTAATATATGCGTCTCGATCGTACGGGTGTTGCCCTGTCCTACAGTGGGGCGGCATCCGACATTGCACATGCCGTACCATTCCTGTCCCAAGGTGTTCACACGCACGAAATAGACACCGTTTCCAGGCACCAGCTTCAACGGCTCGTAGAGCTGCATGTTCGCTGTCGGGAATCCTATTGTCCTGCCGATCCTGTTGCCGGCAACCACAACTCCCAGGAGCGAATAGTCATATCCGAGCATGGCCGAAGCCGCCTGCACATCTCCCTCCTCAAGTTTCTGACGGATCTTGGTAGAGCTCACAGCATAGCCGTGCTGCGAAGGGACCATCTGAGTCCTCAAGGTCTCGAGTCCCAGCTGAGCGGCAGTCTGCGCCACCTGATCTGCGTCTTTTGCGTCGCATCCCATCCTGTTGTCGTAGCCGATCAGGACGGTCTTTGCGCCGAATCTTTCTTTCAACATCAGAAGGTATTCTTCTGTTGTCATTCTGCTGAAGTCCTTTGTAAAGTCAAGCACTTCAACCCTGTCCACCCCCATGTCCAGAAGCATCTGCTTCTTTTCCGCAAGAGTGGTGAGAAGCCTGAGCGATCGGGCTTCCTTTTGCAGCACATTACGGGGATGTGGCCAGAATGTGACGACCATGCTTTCATCCCCGCGGGCTGCTGCAGCTTCAATGAGCTGCGTTATAACATGACGGTGTCCGGTGTGGACACCGTCAAAGAATCCGGTTGCTACAACCATCTTACAAGTTCGAAGTCCTGTCTGTGTGGGAGCTTAGAGTTCTTAGCGTAGATACGGCCAGCTACCATGTAGAGACCTGATCTGTCTGGGTTGATTGAAGCCTTGTATGTAGCTCTTCCGTCAACTGCCTCTACTGGAGTGAACTCGTACTTCTCCTGGATGTTGAGACGGCCCTTCTTGCCATAAGTAGCGAAGAGAACCTCTACTCCGATGTCCTCTGGCTTGAGGTCACCGATATTGAGGACAACCTCTCCCTCGAATGCGCTTCCGATAGCGAAGTGGTCGCTGTTGCCGTCAGGCATAACTGCAGACACAACCTCGACGTTCTTCCACTCATTGCGGAGTCTCTTCTTCCATGCTGCTATCTCGCGAGCCTCAGCGAAGTCATCAGCTACGATGCCGTCAACACGTGCAGCCTGTGGAACATAGTACTGGTTGATGTAGTCAGTGAGCATGCGGTTTGTTGTGAAGTTGCATGCAACCTGAGCTACGCAGTTCTTGATGATCTCGATCCAGTCTGCTGAGCGTCCTGTAGAAAGTGACTTGTTGTAGAATGTAGGAGCGATCTCGTTCTCGATGATGTTGTAGATAGTAGCTGCGTCGAGCTCATCCTGGTAGTTCTGGTCATCGTAAGTTCTCTCCATTGGAAGAGCCCAACCAGCACCTGGCTTGTAGCCCTCAACCCACCATCCGTCGAGTACTGAGAAGTGCATTACACCGTTCATAGCTGCCTTCTCTCCTGAAGTACCTGAAGCCTCGAGTGGACGGGTAGGGTTGTTCATCCAGATGTCGACACCCTGAACGAGGTACTTAGCTACTGTGATGTCGTAGTTAGGTACGAATACGATCTTACCGATGAAGCGTGGCTGCTTAGAGATCTCTACGATCATCTTGATGAGGTCCTGACCTGCCTTGTCAGCTGGGTGAGCCTTACCTGCGAAGAGGAACTGTACAGGCTGCTTAGGATCGTTTACGATCTCAGCGAGTCTGTCAAGGTCACGGAAAAGGAGGTGTGCTCTCTTATAAGTAGCGAAACGACGTGCGAAACCGATTGTAAGAACGTCATCACGGAGAGTCTCCTTGATTGTCACTACCTGCTTAGGTGAGTAGTGGCTTGCAGCTGCAGGGTCAGAGAGTCTTCTCTTCACCTCGTCGATGAGCTTCTTGCGGAGTGAAGTGCGGATGTTCCATACCTCCTCGTCAGAAACCTTGTAGATGCCGTCGAAGCAAGACTTGTCATAGTGGTGAGTCTTGAACTCCTCGCCGAATACCTTAGCGTGAACTGCCTTCCACTCTGGAGCTGTCCATGTAGGATAGTGTACACCGTTTGTAACGTAGCTTACGTGGAGCTCCTCTGGGAGGTAACCTGGCCACATGTGACCGAGGATGTCCTTGCTGACCTCACCGTGAAGCCATGACACACCGTTGACCTCCTGTGAAATGTTTGCAGCGAGGATAGACATAGAGAACTTCTCGTTCACGTCAGCACCGTTGTTCTTGCCGAGACCCATCATAGTCTCCCAGTTGATCTTGAGACGCTGTGGATAGTGACCGATGTACTTGCGGAGCATACCCTCGTCGAATGCGTCGTGACCTGCAGGAACCGGAGTGTGAGTTGTGAAGAGTGAAGAAGCTCTTACTACCTCGAGTGCCTCCTGGAATTCGAGGTTCTGCTCTGCGATGAGCTCACGGAGTCTCTCGAGACCGATGAACGCAGCGTGACCCTCGTTGCAGTGGTAAACCTGTGGATCGAAGCCGAGCTTGCGGAGAGCGCGGATACCGCCGACACCGAGAAGGAGCTCCTGCTTGAGACGGTTCTCCCAATCACCACCGTAGAGGTTGTAAGTGATTGAACGATCCTCTGGAAGGTTCTCAGGAATGTCAGTGTCAAGGAGGTAAAGCTCTGTACGGCCTACGTCAACTCTCCAAAGACGTGCGTTGAGTGTACGTCCTGGGAATGCTACGCTGATAGATACCCAGTTTCCGTTCTCGTCACGTACTGGAGTTGCAGGGATCTTGTTGAAGTCCTGTGCAACGTCCTCAGCAACCTGCTCACCGTGTGCAGTAAGCTTCTGGTTGAAGTATCCGAAACGGTAGAGAAGACCTACAGCCACGAGGTTTGTGTTCATGTCTGATGTCTCCTTGATGTAGTCACCTGCGAGGATACCGAGACCGCCTGAGTAGATCTTGAGTGATGTGTCAAGACCGTACTCCATACAGAAGTATGCTACTGAAGGAGTTGTGCGCTCTGCCTTGAGAGCCATGTAAGTGTTGAACTCGTCCATCACGACCTTGAGGTCAGAGAGGAACTTTGTGTCCTTCTCAAGCTTCTGATATCTCTTGCGGCTTACCTTATCGAGCATAGCGATAGGGTTCTGGCCAGACATCTCCCATGCCTGAGGATCTACTGATGCAAAGAGGTTCTTTGCAGACTCGTTCCAGCACCACCAAAGGTTCTTGGAAAGTATTTCGAGATCTTTAAGTGACTCTGGAAGGTGACGTGTTACGATCACGCTGTTCCAGGTCGGATGATTTACTTCAAATTTTCTATATTCCATATTTTTATCAGTTCTGGTTGACGGATATGTTCCGGCAACAGATATTAATTTCTTCAATGCTTTAGAATATGCTTCCTTGTAGTATACGATCTGATTCTCCCAAAGGGCGATTTCAGATACCTCCAGAGCATTCTGCATGTACTTCTTCTTCGAATCCTTGCGGAGCGAAGCCATCTCGATCACGCGCTCTACAACTCCATCGACCACCTCATGGTAGTTTGAGTCGTTTCTGTCAAGCACCGTGATGCCAGGGTGCTTCTTGCCATAGTGAGTGCGTACCCAGAGACCGAAACCGGCGAGGGTTGTAGTGAGGGTAGGAACTCGGAAAGCAAGGCTCTCGAGCGGAGTGTAGCCCCATGGCTCATAATAAGACGGGAAGACAGTAAGGTCAAGACCGGCGAGGAGGTCGTAGTACGGCATGTTGAAGATGCCGTCGTTGCCGTTGAGGTATGAAGGGATGAAATACACCTTCACCTTGTCACCTACCGAGTTCTTGAGACCGAGCTCGTTGAAACGTCTTGTGACGTTGTCGTACTCCGGATTCATCAGATAGTGTGAGTTTCTGGTCACATATTCAGAACCGTTGCCGTTGAGCTTTGCGAGAAGCTGCTTGTCCGGTCCGTTGTGGCCTGAAGGAATCATGATGAATGCGTGTACGCTCTTGCCCTTGAAGTCTGTGTGGTTGAGCTTGTCGAGAGCGTCGATGAATACGTCGATACCCTTGTTCTTCCACTCGTAGCGGCCGCCGATGCCCACCATGAGGGCATTCTCAGGCACTGCCTCGCCGCACATTGCCTCAGCAACTTCAGCGAGCTTGGCTCTTGCCTTTGCACGGAGAGCGTCGTACTCTTCGTCAGTAGCCGGAGTGAAGCTTGGCTCAAATCCGTTTGGAGTCACCACGTCCACCGGTCTTCCGAGGAACTGGCGGCACTCCTGTGCTGTGATGTCGCTCACTGTTGTGAAGATGTCGCTGTGCTGAGCGGCCTTCTTCTCGAGCGAATGTCTTGCCACGACGTTGAAGTGTCTTGCCTTCTCGTCTGAGTCGTAGCCGTTGAGACCATCATAGAGAGGGAGATGGTTTCCTGCGATACATCTTCCGATCACTGTTGCATGAGTTGTGAAAACTGTAGCAATCGGAGCATTCACCGACTTAAGGTAGAGGAGACCTGTGCCGGTCATCCACTCGTGGAACTGAGCCACCACCTTATGCGACGGATCAAGATTGTATGCATAGAAACTCTCAATCACTCTACCGGCTGCATAGCCGAAGAGAGCTGACTCTCTGTAGTCCCAGTTACCAGAGATCGAATCCACTCCGAATCTCTTCCAAAACTCTGTGAGGATCTCGTTCTGGCGGGTGAGGAACTGCTTGAAATCCACGAGGATGGCTGTAGGCTTGCCAGGAATGTTCCAGCGGCCGATGCGGACTCTGAGTCCCTCAAGGGCTGCCTGCTCCTTCCATGCTCTGTACAGTGCCGGATCCTCGATGAAGTCTGGGTTGCTTTCTGTGTCCATCCACACATCAGGTCCCACCATGATGTGGCGCCTGTTGAACTCATTCTTGAGATAAAGGGACTTGGTGGCGATCACCGTGTAGATGCCTCCCACCTTGTTGCACACTTCCCAACTAACTTCAAACAGATAATCAGGTTTGATAAGTTCTGTTTTCATTTAATATATAAAATTTACTTAGTTACCCCGGTCGGAACCCTTTTTACAGGGATCCGCCCGGGGAAATATAATGCTTAGTCTATGAGGTTTAGACTATTTCTTAGTAGTCTTCTTTGCTGCCGGCTTCTTAGCCTTTGGCTCTGCCTTTGCCTTAGGAGCCGCCTTTACAGTCTTGGCTGCCGCCTTCTTTGCAGGGGCCTTCTTCGGCTTAGCGGGTGCAAAGTTAACATCTAAAACGGAAATTGCATCATCAACACGCAAAATAAAATCACTAAGTACGTTCATATAGTTGATAAACGCCTCATATGGAGTATCATACGGGTTGAAATATTTGTGAACTGCTCCGTCTGAGAAGAACTTTGTACACATATAAT
>JAFZEP010000064.1 GCA_017560625.1 Bacteroidales bacterium | reverse complement strand
CAGGAAGTAGGTCTCAATACCAACCCTGAGACAGGCCAGAAAGAAGCAGTAAACGTGTCGTTCCAGTTCATTCAGAACGGACGAGTCGTGCAGCTTAATGTTCCGCTCCTGACCATTGTTCCGATCCCGTACATCGCGATCCAGAACATCGACATCAACTTCAAGGCAAACATTTCAGCGTCATCATCTTCATCAACCGAGACAGCATCCTCTAGTTCTGTAGATGCAGGCGTTGAAGCATCAGCTAGGGTTGGCTGGGGTATTTTCAGCGCTCAGGCAAACATGAAGGCCAACTACTCTTCAAAGAAGGACTCAAAGGCGACTCAGAACTCCCAGTATAGCGTCGAGTACACGATGGACGTAGCGGTAAAGGCCGGACAGGACAGTATGCCAGCAGGTCTTGCCAAAGTCCTTGAACTCCTCGGCAGCTCACTTGATGTTTCAGACCCTCAAGGAACCCTTGAGGTCAGCGAGCAGTTTATCCGTCTCACAGGAGACAAGGCTGTCCTTATCGCCACCTACAAGAATCCTAAGGGCATCTTCGAGCCGTCAGCGATTACACTTGACGGACAGCCTGGCATCGTAAGCGGTGACAGCGTGAAGTTTGAGATCTCTGCCGCTAAGGAATACCTCGTGAAGGCAGGAAGCAAGGAAGTAAAGGTCAAGGTAGAGGCCGCAAACTAAACTAACACACAACACTTATGGCTCAACTAAGCACAATAGTAAGCTCAATATTGAGGGATATGGTTTATGCTCAGCATCAGGCCAACATGTACGCCGTTTCGCTGGAGGACATCTACAGGAAAGGCGGGCGTCTTGAGGACTTTGCAATGCCTGCAATAGCTCTTGGCGAGATGGAACTCAGCCTCAGGTACGGCATTGCCGACTCTTCGGCTCAAGTAGAGCAATATGAGATAAACTATCCGGTGCTGCGTGAAATGGCCAAGACCTTCTCACGTGCCGGAGCGGTACTTCTCATCGATTCTGTTCTTCCTGCCCTCAGGCAGTCTATGCCGCAAAACATATCTGCGGAAGACAACTATCTCGACCTCATTGATAGAGATGCCGCCCTCAAGCAGGATATGAGTGCTTACTTGAGCCGTAAGATTCTCAAGCGTCTGCAGGCAGGTGCGACGGCGGTCGCAAAAGAGGACGGATCAGTGAATCATGATGTAATGAAGAAGATTCTCATGGCCTCAGCCGAAGAAGACATACTCTATCACGAAGAGCTCTCGGGAATGATCGCCAGATATGGAAGCAAGGGAGTTCGGGCCAATGTTCTGGCTTCAGTATCTCCAGTCATTGACCAAGCGCTCCCGGCAATGATCAAGGACGCGAATCTCATGCGCAAGAGGCTTATGCCGTCAGTAGATGTGATCGTGAACACTGAAGAGCTATCCAAACTCCCAGTTGAAGCCATCCATACACTGACATTTAAGATCTCTTCACAGAATCTGAAGATATATAGTACGGACGAATAACCATATATAGCAATGAGCACAGACAACAAGAAAGTGAGCAGCCAGATAATGGAGCTCAAAGACCTGATATCAGGACCTCTTGTCGCTACGATTGATGCCGACACCATATCCACGCGCAGATATCTCAGCTATCTGTACGAACTGGCTTTTGAGTCGTATGATCCTGAAACCGGAAAAGTCGGGAAGCTCCGTGCCTTAGAGTTCAGTTACCGCACTTCGGATTCCACAGGAGTGCATAATCAAAAGGTCAGCATACCGCTCCTGACCCTTGTGCCTCTCCCTCTCCTTCAGGTCAAGGAAGCCGATTTCGACTTTGACATCCAGATCATAGACGCAGTGTCGGCAGACCGGAACGCAACCTTCTCATTGAAGAACCCTGAAAGGAATGCATCCTCTCAGGAAGACTCGTCAGAAGGCATCAAGCTTCGAGTGTCAATGGCAGCATCAACCATAGAAGGCAGCACGGAAGTGAAGCAGAGGCAAGGTCTTAGTGCGAACATGAAAGTAAAGGTGAAGATGCAGCAGGCAGACATGCCGGGTGGTCTCTCAAACCTGCTGAGTCTTACCACTAACAATCTTCAGATAGAAGAAACGGAAGAACAGGAAACTCCAAATCCATAGGAACGATGAGCAGTCAGATTCATACCCAACGCATGCCGGGACTGCAATGCCCCCGCTGCAATAACTTCATACCGACATCCATCCACGAACTGCTTGCAGCTAACTACCTCAGATGCCCTCTGTGCGGACTTCAGCTGAACATCGACAGACAGCAGTCCGAAAAGGCGCTGAAAGCTCTCGCCAAAGTAGAACTGGCGCAGAGGCAGGTGGACGAGAAGAGCACATTCAAAAGATAACGGAACATGGGACTTTTCAGGAACATAAAAGGAGCCATCAGCAGATTGGTAGCACCGAAGCCGGCGGCCGAACAGTCGAATGTCAGGAAGGCCGAACCAAAGAAACATGCAAGGCCGAAGAGACCTGCTCCGGAAGCTCAAGCCGCAAAATGGGCTGAAAACATTCGGATGCATCTTGAACAGCTGAATGTCAAGGGTGCACTCTGCATCCGCAACCACAACTCTCGTCCTGAATGCGACTGCATGCTTCCATCCATGCTTGACGCATATCTCCTTTATGTATCCCTTCCTGATGTCGTTCCGGAGAAAGTTCATGCATGGTGCTCGGCAGACGATCTCTTCTATACATATGAAAGGCTTCCTCAAGTATCTCTGACACTCACGGACAGAGTGCTCCGTGAAGATTATGATGCGGTCATTCGTCTTACACGTGCAGAAGAAGCTATGTTCACTATCTTCATTAAACTGGAAAACCGACAAAACGTTCAAACAGAAATAATCGATGCAGACAATCAGAATTAACAGTAAAGGCGGGGATGTATTTACCCTTCAGCAGCTCCTGCAGGAATGGGGCTACGACATCCCGATAACAGGTAACTTCGGACAGATGACCGACAAGGCGGTCCGTGACCTCCAGTCCAAATGCAGACTCACAGCGGACGGAATAGTAGGCCGACGTACATGGGAACTCCTCATGGACAAGAATGCCAGGCTCCTCATCCCCCTTCGTCTAAAAGAAGAAGACTTCGTCAGGAGTGCTGAAACTCTCAACGTCGAAGTCGCTACAGTCAAGGCGGTTCAGGAAGTAGAGACCGGAGGTCGAGGAGGTTTCTTTGGTGTAGGAAAGCCGGCGATACTCTTCGAAGGCCACATCTTCTGGAGCCAGCTCAAGAAAAAAGGAAAGAATCCTGAAGATTATCTTGAGGGCAACGAGGACATCCTCTATCCGAAATGGACCAAGGAACACTACAGCGGAGGCATGAAAGAGTACGATCGTCTTGAAAAGGCAATGCGGATCGACGAAGAGGCAGCCATCAGTTCCGCTAGCTGGGGACTGTTTCAGATAATGGGTTTCAACCACAAGATCTGCGGATGCGATACCGTTCAGGAGTTTGCCAAACGGATGAATGAAAACGAAGGCAGCCAGCTTGACCTTTTCACCGGCTTCGTTCAGGGCAACAAGCTTGATACCTACCTGCGGGAAAAGGACTGGGCAGGCTTCGCGAAACGCTACAACGGTCCGGCATACGCGGAAAACAGATACGACGAAAAGCTTAAGACAGCATACGAAAAACACAAGGCCTGACGAGTAATCGCAGGCCTTTTCTTTATTTTGTGTGATTTTTTGTGAATAAAATTCTTAAATTTGTCTGACACATAATAAATGACGAATCTGGTTCACATAATCAAACACATCCTTCTTTCCGGGCATGACCTACGTGCCGGGGTCTGCTGTGTGTGATCCGAAATTGTTGACGGGGCTACCTGCAGGCACTTTAGGGCTTTTCTGACATGCGTGTCAGGGAGGCTTTTGTTGTTTAATATAACCAGGAAATAATAAAAAATCACATAATATGAACAAGGAAAACAAGAACACACCAACCTATGAACCTCCGAAGCTGGAGGTTCTGGAGATTATGGTCGAGCAGGCAATTCTGCAGATGAGCGGATATGGCCCTGACAGTGACGATTCGGAGTTTGGTCCTTACCTCAGTTACTAACCTATTTACCGAGAATGATATGAACAGATATTTCAAAATACTAGCAACGGCAGTTGCTGCAGCGGGACTCCTTGCGTCATGTAACCGCGTGGATGTTACGCCCGATCAGCCGGATCTGCCAGGTATTAGCAAATACGAGCAGCTCACCTTCAGCAGTGCTGACGAGCCTTCTACCCGTGCCATGTGGAGCGACGAGAAAGGTAGCGGTAACCTTATCTTTAGTTGGGAAGAAGATAATGCGGGCACAGAGGTGGTGGCTTTGCTTACTGGTGAAGACTCTTTTATCCCAAATTATTCGTCTGAGAATCCTACAGGTGATGAGTTGAATGACATCAAGTATCACACCTATATGACCATCAGCCCGCAGGAAGACCTTCACAAGGCCGACTTCAAGACATTGCGTTATTATGATACAGAGGATATGGCTAAAGCAAAGGCAGTATATGCAGTGACT
>JAFZEP010000063.1 GCA_017560625.1 Bacteroidales bacterium | reverse complement strand
TACCTTTACCCATACGCACCTCGGCAGGCTTCTTAGTGTAAGGCTTATCAGGGAAGATTCTGATCCAGATTTTTCCCTCACGCTTCATATAACGTGATACAGCCTGACGTGCAGCCTCGATCTGACGGCCTGTAAGCCAGCAGTTCTCCAAGGTCTTGATACCGAAAGAGCCAAATGCAAGCTGGTTTCCTCTCTGAGAGAGACCTTTCATGCGGCCTTTCTGCTGCCTTCTGAATTTTGTTTTCTTTGGTTGTAACATTTCTCTATTACTTTAATAAAATTTTCACAACGTCCCTAACTAATTGAGTATCAGCTGGTTGGGCGGAGTCGTCCTCAATTAATGGGATGCAAAGGTAGTAATTTTTTTTGAATTGCAAACATTTTTTACAAAATTTTTACATATTTTCTACCAAGGTTTTGAACACCTAAACTCTCATTTTTCAATCAGTTACGCATGTTGTTCAAAAAAACTTTACTGCATTTTGGACATGAGCCGGACCGGGAAGAAACACATCGCTTTTTCGTCAAAATAACTATATTTGCAAGGATACATTTCAAGCATGGTGAAAACCTTCATTAACATATTTATATATATGACACTGCTGTCGGCCTTCGCTCTGCAGAGCAATGCGCAGTCCGACAGGGTGCTCCGCTATATCGTAGAAGGAAAGGACACCATCTACATTGACGAGATACGCGCGTCGAAGGTATATTCCAAGCTGCCGAAGCAGAAAGGCAAGGACTGGAGGAAATACTACCGCCTTGTGCACAACTTCAGCAAGACCTATCCTTACGCGCTTGCGGCACGCAAGATCGTCAATCAGGCAGACCAGACAATAGAAGACAACAACCTCAAGAGACTCAAGAGGGACCGATACATCAACACTGTCCAGGACGAGCTTTTCGAAATGTTCGAAGGTCCGCTCAGAAGCCTGACAGTCTCACAGGGAGCCTTGCTTATGAAACTCATAGACAGAGAGATCGGGAAATCGTCCTATATGATCATAAAGGACTACAAGAGTGGCATAGCCGCCACTTTCTGGCAGGGCGTGGCAAAACTCTTCGGTTCAGACCTCAAAAAGCCTTATGACCCGACGGGCGAAGATGCCAATATCGAGGAACTTGTGAAGATGTGGGAAGATGGAGATTTTGAGGCGTTCTACTTTTCGCTCTTCTGGAAAGAGCCGCCAATTGTAGAGATTCCGTCGAAATACATGTAAGACACGCCGTCCATCCAATCCTTGAGAAGATAGAGGGAGGCCCCTGACGGAAGTTCAAGGTCCACAACCTCAGAATGGTAGTGGCCAAAGACAAAATAATCTACCTTGTTCTCGTTCGAGAACTTCTCAGCAAATTTATACAACGGTTCAGCCTGCCCCTTGAAGACATACTCTTCATGTCGGGCAAGCCTGTTCTTGCGCGACCAGCCGTTTCCAAGCCTGAACGCCAGCCATGGATGCAGCAGACTGAAAAGGAACTGAAGGACGCGGTTGTGGAAGATTACACGCAAGAAGCGGTAACCCATCGGCACAGGGCCAAGGCCGTCCCCATGGCCAAGGCAGAACGTCTTGCCGCCTATCTCCACAAGAGCCGGCTGTTCAAGGCGCTTCATTCCAAGCTCCTCGAAGTAGCTGTATGTCCACACATCATGATTGCCCTGGAAGAAATACACCTTCACTCCCCTGTCCATCAGACTCTGCAAGGCTGCAAAAACCCTGATGTACCCTTTAGGGACAACATCACGGTACTCATACCAGAAATCCCAGATGTCGCCAAGAAGATACAGCGCATCCGTTTCCTGAGGAAGAGAGTTCAGGAAGTCGGCAAAACGACGCTCACGCGCATCCGGATCAGCCACACGCAGACCGAGATGCACGTCAGAGACGAAATATGTCAACTTACGCGTAGACATCATGCGAAAATGAATATTGCAGCTGCCGCAACAAGGCAATAGATGGCGAACCAGCTGAGTTTAGCCTTCTTGACCAGAGCGATCATCACCTTGCAGGCAAAAAGTCCGGAAACAAAAGCCGACACAAAGCCCAGAAGCAGAGGAAGCGCTCCGACAGATGAAGACGCAAACTCGCCTCCGACAAGTTCAAGGAACGACTCACCCAAAATAGGGACAAGTACCATCAGGAACGAGAACTGGGCCATCACATCTCTTCGCACGCCGCAGATAAGACCTGTCGATATAGTCGTGCCCGAACGTGACAATCCGGGAACCACAGCCAAAGCCTGCGCAAGTCCCACAACGAAAGCCTGCCAGTACGATATGCCGTTTCTGGCTTCAGATTCAGGCTTCCGGACATCCTTTCCAGGCTTTGAGGCCAGGTCGGAGAAGAAAAGGAGAGCTGAAGTGAGAAGCAGCGCATAGCCCACAACCTTTATAGACCCGAAAAGAGCCTCGACATGATCCTTGAAGAACAGGCCGACAATCATTACGGGAATGATGGAAACCGCTATCTTGAACAGATAATCAGTCTCGTCATTGTAGCTGAACTTGAAAAAACCTTTCAAAAGGCCGAAAATCTGCTTGCGGAACACTACGATCGTGCTCAGGACAGTCGCAGCATGCACCATCGTGGTAAACATCAGGTCGTCTGTCGTCTCCACGCCAAGCAGCACCTTGCCGATCTCAAGATGACCACTGCTGCTGACCGGCAGAAATTCGGTAAGACCCTGGAGCAGACCCAGGATGACAGCCTCGAACCACTCCATGGCGACTAAGACTTAAATACCTTCATTATCGCGACCACCTCGATCACGATACCGGCGACAATTACCGCAGGAGCGGCAACAAGGCGCTGGAAATCAAATATATCTTCACTGAATGTATTTGGGTCGCCGCTGTTTCCGCCCATCATAAGGAGGTAGCCGACAATCATGACGATGACACCGATCAAAAGAAGCTCAAGGCCCGTTTTAGTAATCGGCATCTTTGTGTTTTTCTGGTCGTTATTTGACATAATCAGGATCTGTTAATAGTAGAGTTCGTCCTTTTCCAAAGCGACGAGCCTGTTGACAACAAAAAACGTACTTACAACGCATATCAGCACGCCGGCAGCCAAGACAATGCAAGCCACGATGACGAGCACGCCAGGGCTGAAAGCCTCAAAGAGCTGGCCGAGCTTGTCCTTAAGGGCATACAGCAGCCCGACCAGAGCGGCATTTGCCAGCAAAGCAGATATCAGCCCCTGTACGGCCGCACGGCCAAGGAACGGCGCTCTGATGAAGGCACGCGTAGCGCCCACAAGCTTCATTGTGTGTATCGTGAACCTGCGCGCAAAGACATTCAGGCGCACAGTGTTGTTTATCAAGACATAAGAAATGAACAGAAGGAGAACGATAAACACGGCCAGCACTGCCGAAATGCGGGTGAAGTTTGCATTGAGCGCATCCACAAGCCCCTTCTGATAGCTGACCTCCTCTACAAGGGGTTCTTCCATGATCTTAGCCTTGACCACCTCAAGACTGTCCGAAGACACATAGGAAGCATGTAATGTCAGGCTTATCGACGCCGGAATCGGAGACGAATCCAGGATATCCATGAAATCTTCGCCCAGCAGTTCGACCATCTCAAGTTCTCCCTGCTCTTTCGACACAAATTCGGAAGAATTCACGAATTCTTCCTCAGCAAGTTCCTCCATGAATGCAAGGGCGTCCTCTTCGGAAACTGTCGGCCTCATCACCACAGAGACCTCCATATTCTCCTTGAAATAATCGGAAACGGAACGGGCATTCATCAGAAGCAATGCGGCAATGCCCACCAGCAGCAGCACAAGGCTGATGCTGATGACTGAAGACAGGTAGGCATTTGCCAGTCTTCTTCGCATCATCTTATTTTCATGTTTACCCATAGGCCGTGTCCAATTGGGGTCAAAGATAATGAAATATCAAAAAGATTTCTTATCTTTGTTGAGATTTTGTCATTAAAATTAAGCGTTATGGATAATTCGGTCAAAAGAGTCCTGTTCGTCAATTCGGAAATGTTCCCATACCTTCCGGAGTCAGAGATAGCCAACATCGGCAGATACCTTCCTCAGGGAATCCAGGAGAGAAAGAAGGAGATCAGATCCTTCATGCCAAGATATGGATGCATCAACGAGAGAAAGAACCAGCTTCATGAGGTGATCCGTCTCTCAGGAATGAACATCATCATCAACGACGTGGACAGACCTCTCGTGATCAAGGTCGCATCCATTTCGGCAGCCCGCATGCAGGTGTACTTCATCGACAATGAAGACTACTTCCACCGCAAGAGCGTCTACAGAGATGCAGACGGCAACTTCTTCCAGGACAACGCAGAAAGAGCGATCTTCTTCGCACGCGGAGTCCTCGAGACCGTCAAGAAGCTCCGTTGGGCACCGGACGTGATCCACTGCCAGGGCTGGATTTCACATGTGCTTCCTCTTTACCTTAAGAAGGCTTACATCGACGACCCTATCTTCTCCAACAGCAAGGTGGTCGTATCTCTCTATGAGGACACGCCAGCCGAGACATTCCCAATGGACACAATCGACAAGATCCTGTTCGGTGGCGTCACAAAAGAAGACGTAAGCATACTGGAGAACCCGACAGGCACAAACCTTGCAAAACTCGCGACCAGCTATTCTGACGGAGTCATCTTCGCTTCAGACAAGATCGATCCGGAACTCGAGAAGTTCTGCAGAGAGTCAGGCCTCCCTGTGCTCGACTACAACGCCGAGGCCCTCAGCAGCGGATCATACATGGACGATTACAACAGTTTTTACGATAATTTATAATGAAATTTAACATCTTAGGCAGAGTCTGCCGCCTTGCGGCCATCGGTGCGATACTGTTGGGCTCTGCATCATGCATAAACGTCAACGAAGAGCTGGGAGAAAACCTGATCCCCACAGACCAGCTCTGGGAAGTGTTCCCTAGAGACCCGCAGCCGCTTCGCAACATCAGGCTGCACATGTCTGACAGCCTTTCAGGCTACAGTTCTACACGCATGACATTGGGTTCCGTGAAGGACGACCTGCTCGGAACATGTGTAAAAGGAGCGTCCATTACGCTTGTGCCTATCCAGGACACAGTAGACTTCGGACAGAACACCAGAGTCAACGGCTTCCACTTCACCGCAGTGAGAGACACGCTCTCCATGGTTTATGACAACCAGGAGAGAATCATCCAGAACATCTACGTAACTTCACTCAAGACAGCTCTTGACTCCACTGTCCTTTACGCAGGCTCATTCATGAATGACGCCGTGGCAGAGAAGTTCCTCAACCTCACAGACAGGATTACAGACGGCGTACCGGTATATGACGGAGGCGACTCGCTTTCATTCGACTTCAGCACCGAGTATGCAGAGCGCGTGATCGCCGGCATCAGAAGATTCCAGCAGTTGGAAGAGCCGGAAAGAGACAGCCTTGAATTCTATCTGAAGGAAGTTCCGGGAATCTACATTACAACAGACACTCCTGTTGGTGAAGGCGGACGCATCAACATGTTTGAGGTGAACCTCGAATACAACTCAAGCACAGGATACATTACAGGCAACTACGCAGAACTCAAGATCACCGCTGACTATGGTGAGAGAAAGGACGTGGACACATCATTCGTGTTCATGTTCGGTCCGGGAGACTTCGTAAAGAACCTTGAATCTTCAAGCGAGCTTTACCAGTACTCGTTCAACGCCAGCAACCACTACTATGATGCAAACAGCCAGCTCAATGTAAACGAGCTTGCCAAGGATGGCATCGCGGCTACAGACAAGATCTACATTGAGGGAGGAAGCGGTGTGAAACCTGTAATCTCAGCAAAGGAGATCAGAGAGATCATCGAGGCAGAGATCGCACAGACTCCTATCGAGGACATCAGCCAGGTCGTGATCAACAAGGCGACCATCGTTCTTCCATACAACGTAGAGGGAGACTACGCCCTGCTTGACAAGTTCCCTACAGTGTTGAGCCCTACAGTGCGTCTCAAGAGCTCAGACGGCTCTTACGTATCATACGCAGGACTTACAGATGCCAGCGTATCTACAGAAAACCAGGGTAACATCAACCGCTCGCTCAGCATCTTCTCGCCAGACATCAGTCACCACGTGCAGGAAATCATGAAGGTGAAGAAAGATGCCGACTACGAGAAGAACATCGCCAAATACGACATCTGGTTCCTCATCATGCATGAAGAGATCACAGAGACTGAAAGCAGCACGTCATATGACGACTACTACCAGAACCTGCTGTACAGTTCATACTACAACAACATGATGTATGACCCATACGGATACGGTTATGGCTATGGCGGATATGGATACGGCGGATATGGTGGCTATGGCGGATACGGAAACTACGGCTACAGCAACTACTACAACTATCTCATGATGGCACAGTACGCAAGCGCATCCAGCAGCTCATCAACGACATCATCCGTCGAGCTCGACAAGGACCGCTACTACAGATGCTACCTGAACGGACCGGACAGCAGCGATGACATCAATCAGCTTCCACGTCTTAAGGTGACATTCTCAGCGCCTAAGAGTGCAGAATAACCACAAACCATCATATACAAACAGAAAAGGGCCGGTCGATTGACCAGCCCTTTCTTATTTTCAGATAAAAACTATTTAGCGTTTACCTTGTCCTCGATGTACTTGATAGCGTCACCTACTGTAGTGATCTTGTCGCTAGCGTCATCATCTGGAATCTCGATCTCGAACTTCTTCTCGAAGTCCATGATGAGCTCAACGATATCAAGTGAATCAGCACCGAGATCATTCTGGAAGCTTGCTGTTTCAGTTACCTCAGCAGCATCAACGCCCAATTTCTCGACGATGATTGCCTTTACGTCTTCTGCAATATTAGCCATAACGTTAGTTTTTTAGTTAATAATTTTATAATTTCTAATACACGTATTTGCGCTAAAACGATGCAAATTAAAGAAAAAAAATCCGAAAATAAAAATTTTAGTTTTCGGCATCATCTGCGGCACTCAGCTTCAGCCACACCCTCAGTCCATTGAGCGAATTCAACAGATAGAAAACCCACATTATCACCATCATTCCGGCATGAGGTTCTCCCTGCATGGCGAAGATTACCCACATGACAACACTGATGACATTGGTCAATATCCACAGCACCCATTGCTCCATGAACGCCATAGCCATGAGGATCTGAGCAACGATGCTCAGCACGGTTGTAGCAGAATCCTTGAACGGCTGTCCTGCCCCGCAGTACTGGAGGATGAATCCGACAGCAACAACTGCTGCCGCGCACCCCACAGCCACAAGCATCCTCTGCCCGGCAGTCAACCTTCGCGCCTTGACCTGAGTGTCATTCACACGACGCTTCCATGCGAAATAGCCTATGAACTGCATGGGAAGATAATACAAGGCATTCAGGGCCGCATCGCCGTAAGCAGTGGCCTTAAAGGACACATATGCGTAAAGCGAGACATTTATCAGTCCGAAGAAGTAGTTGAGGATGCTGCCTTTGGCAACAAGGACAACACACAGCACTCCAGAGATGGCCGTGACTGTGCCCAGCACATCAATTGTCTGCGTAAGGATGGAATACACCAGGTTTGCCGCAACGATTCCAGCTATCAGGAACCAATCGTAGGCGTTGAGTAAGTTAGTCTTCTTCATGGCGTCTGTTGAGTTCTTCATGTATAGTCTGGGCCAGTTTCATTCCAACCAGCTCGGCAATTTCGTCTACAGGGGCTTCTGCAAGGCGCGCAACACTCTGGAAACGGTTCAGCAGACGCTGCTCAGTCTTTTCTCCGACTCCTTTGATGGATCTGAGAACCGATTGTATCTGCGCTTTGCTTCTCAGGGATCTATGGAATGTGATTCCGAAGCGATGGGCCTCATCACGGATCTGCTGGAGTACCTTCAAGGCCGGTGAGTTACGGTCAAGAAACAGCGGATACGGGTCTCCTACCTGGTAGACCTCCTCCATACGCTCTGCAAGAGCCACCAGCTTCACCTTACCGATTATGCCCAATTCGCTGAGGGCTTCATAAGCGAACGCCAGCTGACCTTTTCCACCGTCAATGACAATGAGCTGAGGAAGATCATCCGGATTCTCTTCAAGCATGCGGGAGTACCTCCTGTTCACCACTTCTTTCATTGTAGCGTAGTCGTTGGCTCCAACGACAGTCTTGACCTTGAAATGCCTGTAATCCTTCTTGGATGGGACACCGTCTCTGAAGACCACGCAGGCCGACACGGGATTTGTACCCTGCAGATTTGAATTATCGAAGCATTCGATGTGGCGAGGCAGGACACTCATTCCAAGCTGGGCCTTAAGTGACTCCATCAGCCTGTTCTTATAGGCATCCGGATCAGTATGCTGCTGCTGATTGAGCGAATTCTTGCGAATTTCCTTGGCATTGCGTACGCTCAACTCCAGCAACGCAAGCTTATTGCCTCTAGCCGGAACATTAAACGTCAAGCCTGGGATCTCCATCTGCGGCTGGAACGGCACGATGATTTCCTTGGACAGTTCTCCAAACTTGGTTTGAATCTCGGCAATGAAGGTGGCAAGGACTTCTTCCTGCTCCTCTTCGATCATCATCTTGAAGCCCAGATTCATGGACTGCACCACAGCACCGCCCCTTATTCGAAGGAAATTGCCGAATGCCTCACCTTCATCGATGACGAGTGAGAATACGTCCACATCACCGACTTCGGCATTCATGATAACAGATTTGCTGTAATGCTGCTCAAGCGAAAGCATTCTTTCCTTATACTGCTGAGCAAGCTCGAACTCCATGCGGGAGGCTGCCTCCATCATCAGCGCCCTGTAATGCTGGATAATCTCCCTTCCTCCGCTCTTGAGAAGCGAAACGATCTCTTCTATATTCCTGTTGTATTCCTGCTTGGAAATGCCTCCTACGCAACATCCTTTGCATTTCTTGATGTGCATATTGAGACAAGGGCGGATCTTGCCGCGCAGAATCGTGTCGGAAGTTATCTTATTCTTGCATGTGCGCAGCGGATAAACCGTATGGATGAAGTCGATCAGACTTCTGGCATGAAGAACGCTGCTGTAAGGACCGAAATAACGGGAACCGTTCTTTATCAGTTTACGGGTCAGCAAAACGCGAGGGAACTCCTCTGCAGTCACACATATCCACGGATAGGTCTTCGAGTCCTTCAGGAGGATATTGTAGCGCGGTTTGAACTGCTTGATGAGATTGTTCTCAAGGAGCAGAGCGTCCGCTTCAGATGCCACCACGGTGTACTGCGCATCCGCAATCTTTGAAACCATCACGGCTGTCTTGCGGGTCAGACGTTCCGGCGCAACAAAATACTGGGCAACACGCTTATGCAGGTCTTTTGCCTTACCCACATAGATAACATTCCCCTCAGCGTCATAATATCTGTAGACGCCAGGGGAATGTGGAAATGTCGCTATTTTTTCTTTTATGGTCATTACTGGATGAATTCAGCAACTGCTGCCTGAATTCCCTCGAGACCGTGGAAACCTCTCTTGAGGATTGTTCCGTCAGGACCGATGAGCATGAGATGAGGAATGCCCTCTACTCCGTAGATGTCGGTAGGAACCTTTCCGCAGTTGTTGATGTGGAGCCAGTCCATACCAAGCTCACCTGCTGTCTCGATTGTGTGTGACTGAGGCTGTCTCTCCCACACTGCAAGGCTGAGAACCTCAAGACCCTGGTCCTTGTACTGCTCATACACAGTCTTGATGTTAGGAATCTCTCTCTTGCATGGGCCGCACCATGGAGACCAGAAGTCTACAAGCACATATGTGCCCTTGCCTACGTAATCAGAGAACTTCACTTCCTTCTTGAGAGGCTGAGGCTCTACGCTTCTGTCATAGCCGTAAACGTGCTCTACTGTGAAGTCTGTAAACATCATGCCTTCTGCTGTAGCCTTACGAGCGTCAAGACCTGTCTTCATGTAAGCCACAACCTCGTCCTGGAGAAGCTCCTCAGACATGTTGTCGATGATTCCAGACACCTGCTCGTCATCGATCAGACCCATGAGGTTTTTGAGAACCTGAACAGCTACCTGGCTGTCAGGGTTCTGAGCTGCCGCCTCAAGGTTGAAGTCGATATATCGCTGAACGAATTCTTCATAGAAAGCCATAAACTTTTCACGGTCGCCAGCCAATGAATCCATTGCTGTCTGATACTCCACCATCATAAGGCTGTCCGCCTCATTGAAAGCCTTCAATCTCTCCTCTGGAGACATTGTCTTCTGTCCGCCGCATGAAGCGAGTGCCGCAACTGCTGCGATAGCAAAAATAACTTTACGCATATTCTTAAATTCTTTAGTTGATTCTATAATTACTGCTATAAGCCACCAAAGTTAAGAAAAAAGAATAAAAAAAAGAAGCCGAACATTACTGTTCAGCTTCTTCGTATTGTGTGAGTAACAATTACTTGTTGTCTCTGCGGTTGTTGCGACCACCACGACGACGATCGTTGTTACGGCCACCACGGTTGTTGTTGTTGCCAGACTGCTGAGCCTGAGCTGCAACACCTGCGTTAGGAGAGAGATCCTTCTTACCGTAAACCTCACCGTTGCAGATCCATACCTTGATACCGAGAACACCTACCTTAGTGTGAGCCTCAGCGAGTGCGTAGTCGATATCAGCGCGGAATGTGTGGAGAGGTGTACGACCTTCCTTGATCATCTCGCTTCTTGCCATTTCAGCGCCGCCAAGACGACCGCTGATCTGAACCTTGATACCCTCAGCACCAACGCGCATTGCAGATGCGATAGCCATCTTGATAGCGCGGCGGTATGAAACACGACCCTCGATCTGACGAGCGATAGAGTCTGCTACGATATGAGCGTCAACCTCAGGCTTCTTAACCTCGAAGATGTTGATCTGAACATCCTTCTTGGTTACCTTCTTGAGCTCCTCCTTGAGGAGGTCAACTGCCTGTCCGCCCTTACCGATGATAACACCTGGTCTTGCAGCGTGG
>JAFZEP010000062.1 GCA_017560625.1 Bacteroidales bacterium | reverse complement strand
CAGCTCAACGGATATTTCCGTGACCAGTTCGGTTCTACAAACACTTCAGCACTCACTCAGTGGGTTGCAGACAACTCTTGGACAGAGGACAACACAGACGCAATCCTTCCTCGTATTTCATTCACCAACCGTGTACACAACAACCGTGACTCACAGGCTTGGGTAGTGGATTCGAAGTATGTTCGTCTTAAGAATGTCGAGATCGGTTACACATTCACTCCAAAGGCTGGCTCTTTCTTTAATTATATAAGAGTATACGCTTCAGGAAACAACCTCCTCACTTTCGCAGACTTCAAGGGTAATGACCCTGAGGCTCCAGGTTCAGGACTTGACTATGGTATGCGCTACCCGATGACACGTCTCTTCAACATCGGAGCACAGATTAACTTCTAATCACTTTACGAAATGAAAAAGATATTGAATAAAATACTGGTTCTTGGAATTAGTGCGGTGGTTGGTACAGCGTCCTGCGTTGATCCTATCGCTGTCGGAGATGCATTCCTTGAGAAGGCTCCAGGTGTAGACGTCAATATTGATACGGTGTTCTCAAGTGCTGAGTACACACGTAACTTCCTTTGGAGCGCCTACGGACAGCTTTACTGTACATACACTTCAGGAAACATGATGAATGGTGCGCCTATCGACGCCCTTTCAGACTCTTATCACTGCTACTGCTCATGGGGTGGCCCTATCCAGAGCTACTATCCAGGTGGTCTTACTGAGGACGCTCAGGACACATACGACGGAAACTTCCAGGGTAAGTTCTCTTATTCTACAAAGGATCCTAGCGATGACTCATCTCAGAACGCAAACGGACGAGTTTCAATCTATGAGACTGTGCGTAAGTGCTGGCAGATCATCGAGAACATCGACAGAGTTCCAGACATGTCTGACGACGAGAAGAGCCGTCTTAAGGGTGAGGCCTACACAATCATGGCCAGCCGTTATTTCGACGCATTCCGTAACTTCGGAGGTCTCTGCCTTGCAAAGAAGGCTTATGCGGTAGGTGAAAACTTCACTGATGGCCGTTCTACAGCAATGGAGACAGTAGAGTTCATCGACTCTCTCATCGTTTGCGCCATCAACGAGCCAGGTTTCATCTGGAATCTTGAGAACGCAGATCAGGCACAGTGGTCAGGTCGTCTTACAAGAGCGTCTGCACGTGCTCTCCGCGCTAAGCTCTGGATGCACGCTGCTTCTCCTCTCTTCAACAACAAGGAGGCTTACGAGCAGTACAACCCTCTCAAGGTGACTGAGTTCACAAATATCGAGCACGTATGGTTCGGTAAGGAGGATCCTACTCTCTGGAACCGTTGTCTCAAGGCTTGCGAGGAGTTCTTCCAGGACAATGCAAACAATGGAAACTACTATCAGCTCATTCAGCCGACAACTCAGGACGAGGCTGGTTACCGCATGGCGTTCCGTAATGCCTACAGATATCGTAACGACGAGAACAACCATGAGAAACTCTTTGACGCTCATCCAACACAGTGGATGTCAAGCTCAGGAACAAACGGCGTCATCGAGAACAACGGTTGGGGCTGGGGTTGGGCCGGCTTCGCTCTTGACTGTATGCGTCAGGGTGGTGCAGTTCCTACAAACGAGCTCGTAGAGTGCTTCGGTATGCAGGACGGCCGCGTATTCCCTTATGAGGATCTTTACGGTGCAGGAAACAACCCTGACGGTATCGACATCTTCAAGGATCGTGACCCTCGTCTGTATGAGACTGTACTCGTGCCAAGAGAGTCGTTCCCATTCGATGTAGTGGGTGACTACAACGGCTTCAAGTATATCGACACATGGGTAGGTGGTGCAATGGATAAGGATGCCGGCAACTTCGGTAACCTTGCTGATGACACACATACATATTATAGAAAGTTCAAATGGTTCCTCGACTACTCAGGCGGTAAGATGGATGACAAGTTCATCGGTATCTCTTACATCCGTCTTGCTGAGATGTACCTCATCTATGCTGAGGCTCTTGCTGAGACCGGTGACCTTCAGGGCGCTCTTGACCAGCTTCATGTGGTACGTAGCCGCGTAGGTCTCGGTCGTCTTGAGGAGAAGAACCCACACCTCAACCTTACAACTAATAAGGAGAACCTCATCAATGAGATCCTCCGCGAGCGTAACTGTGAGATCGGTGCTGAGTGCGGTGACCGTCTTTACGACATGGTTCGTCGCAAGAGACAGGACCTCTTTACAAAGACTCTCCACGAGATCAGAGTATATCGTCTTGATGATGCCGGAAACCGTATGCAGGGTGATGACCTCCGTTGGGATCCTTCGACTCCATGGCCTGAGTTCGAATATGAGAAAGTTCCTATCGAAGTAGGTGCACGTGCTTGGTGGAGACCTGGCTACTGGACAAACAAGTGGTACCTTGACCCTGTTTCACGTATCGAGATCCAGAAGGGTTATGGTCTTACTCAGAATCCTGGTTGGTAACAATTAGAACTTATCATTATGAAATTACGTAATATACTTATATTTAGCCTGTTAGGATTCTGCTTCGTTCCTATGACAGCTAATGCTCAGACAGAGCTCGCCGACAAGAAGGCGCAGACTGTAGATCTGGGCTATGGCGTGGAGAGTTCGGAATTCCTTACTACAGCGGCGACATATACAATCACCGCAGAAGAGCTCAGCCGCACTTCGGCAATCAGCCTCGCTGATGCGCTCTATGGCAAGGTGCTTGGCCTGACAGCCCTTCAGAACACAGGTTTCAAGGGCGAGGAAGGCAGAGGTGCCACTTTCAACATCCGCGGACTTCAGACTACCGGTGAGCAGGATATCCTTATCCTCGTTGACGGTATCGAGCGTCCGATCGACAGACTTACTGTCGAGGAAGTCGAGAGTGTTACTGTTCTCAAGGATGCGGCAGCTGTTGCCCTTTACGGACATGAGGCTGTAAATGGCGTTCTCCTCGTGAAGACAAAGCGTGGTCAGGCCGGCAGCGGAAACCACATTAAGGTAGGTGCTTCCCACAAACTCCAATTCGATCCTGAATTTGCAGACATGGTAAGTGCATACGACTATGCAAATGCCCTCAATATGGCAAGAGCAAACGACGGTCTTGCTGCTGCTTATTCAGAGTCTGAGCTTCAGAAGTTCCTTGACGGCAGCGATCCTTACGTTTATCCTAACGTAAACTGGAAGGACGAGGTGTTCAAGAACACGGCTCACGAGACAAATGCATTCATCTCAATGTACGGTGGTACAAACAACGTACAGTACTACTCATTGGTAGATTACACAGATGCACGCGGTCTTTATGCAAACCCAGACCAGGGTGACTGGAACTCACAGCTTAAGTATTCTAAGGCCAACATCCGCACAAACGTGGATTTCCAGGTGACCAAGTCTACAAGAGTAAAGACAAACATCCTTGCTATGTTCATGGAGACTAACGGTGTTCCTAACATCAACTCCAACGATGCATGGTGGCATCTTTACAAGGTTCCTGCATTGGCATTCCCTATCAGGACTCAGCAGGGAACTTGGGGAGGTAGCCAGACATACGGCGACTTCAACCTTCTTGCAAAGACTCAGGGAGCAGGTTACTCAAAGACTCACCAGCGTCAGATCTGGGCAGACATCACTTTGGAGCAGGATCTCGACATGCTCGTAAAGGGTCTCCAGTTCTACTTGGGCGGATCTTATGACAATGCTTCAAACACTATTGAGAACCGTACAAAGGGTTATCAGTATGGTTGGAACTACTACGATCCTTCTACAGGCGAGATGATGCAGTCTACAATGGGTACAATCGAGGATAAGCTCGTCTTCAACTACTGGGTTGACTCACAGTGGAGAAGCGGAACAATCAAGACAGGTTTCAAGTACAACACCCAGTTCCAGAACGGTGACAACTTCGCAGCCAACCTCAACTATAATACAAAGAGTGAGGTGCGCGACGGACGCAGCAACACTTGGTATCGTCAGAATGTGAACCTCGCAGCTCACTATGACCATGCTGACAAGCTCATGGTCGACCTCGTGCTTGCAGCTAACGGTTCAAACCGCTCATACCCTGCAAAGTGGGCGTTCTCACCTACATTGGGTCTCGGTTGGATCTATGCAAACAATCCTGCAACAGGTCTCTATGGTAAGCTCCGCGCTTCTGCCGGCATCCAGCACACAGACTACGTTCCTGCTGCTGGTCTCTGGCTCGACCGTTGGGATGGAGGCCATGGTGACTTCTACTATGGAAACAACTTCGCTCAGTCATGGGGTGCGTTCCTTACTCAGTTCCCTACAACAGACTTCAAGCAGGAGGCCGCATACAAGGCTAACATCGGAACAGACATCAGAGTTGCAAACTGCCTTGACATCGTTGCTGACGTGTTCTATCAGCAGAGACGCAACATCCTTGTCAGCGCTGCTTCATTGAACTCTTCAGTAGTAGGTATCCAGTCGGCTTATGACGATAGGGGTGCTGTTCAGAGCTATGGAGCTGAACTCGGCCTCCGTTTCGCTAAGACATTTGACAACGGCCTCAACTTCAATGCGACCGGAATGGCTACATACTCAAGAAACGAGATCATCGAGTGGATCGAGAATCCTGTATATTCAAACCTCTCAGTGATCGGAACTCCAGTGGACGCAGCACGCGGTCTCGTGGCTTTAGGTTTCTTCGAGAGTCAGGAGGATATCGACAACAGTCCTCTCCAGCAGTTTGGTCAGGTGAAGGTCGGCGACATCAAGTATAAGGATGTCAACAAGGATGGCGTAGTAAACCAGAACGATGCTGTCGCTCTTGATTACGGTACTTCATTCCCTGCCCTCAACTACTCATTCAGCCTCGGACTTGAGTGGAAGGGTATCGGACTCAACGCTACTTTCCAGGGTGCCGGCAACCACATCAAGAACCTCCGTTATGTTGACGGCGTTTGGGGAGCTCTCTCAGACAACAGAAACATGTCTAAGGAGTATTACAGCAACTGCTACGACATAGCCGGCGCTAATGCATTGTACCCACGTCTTTCTACTGAGAACGTAGCAAACAATGCTCAGGAGTCTACATTGTGGTATCGCAATGTGTCTTGGTTCAAGATGCGTGACTGCGAGCTTTACTATAGATTCCCAGCAGCTCTTCTCCAGCATGCAAAGATCACAGATGCAAAGGTATTCGTGAAGGGACAGAACCTTCTGTCAATTGACAATATCCCTGCAATGGATGCCGAAAACCTCAACACAGGCTATCCTGTGATGAAGGCAGTTACCTTCGGACTTTCTGTAGTATTCTAATAAAGATCGACTTATGAAACTAGATAAAATTTGTTTATTTACTCTCGCCTGCGCCATGACAGTTGCGTGTGCCGACCTCAACTACACTGAGGAAAACACACGTGATGAGGATTGGTCATACGAATACTATGGAGAAGGTATCAAGAACATGGTGTTCGATGTGTACGCACAGGTGTATAATCAGGAATTTGAATCCAACAGCACATCATTCCTTGCCGGTGCTACCGATGAGGCTGTGTATGCTTTGGAGACAGGTGCGATCAACAGCTATACAAACGGTGGATGGAGCCCAGCGAATCCTTTCGGAACAACATGGGACAAGGCATACACCGCTATCTCTGAAATCCATATGTACCTTGAGAAGATCCACAAGGCTGACCTCTCAGAGTGGGAGCACAACTCAGAGTACAAGAACTGGATCCAGCAGATGGAGCTCTTCCCATACGAGCTTCGTTTCCTCAGAGCTTACTTCTATTTCGAGCTCTTCAAGACTTACGGAGACGTTCCTCTCGTGACAACAACTCTCACAAACGCTCAGGCAAACAACGTTACACGTACTCCTGCAGCTGAGATCGTGAAGTTCATCGTGGACGAGATCGATGAGATCGCTCCGCACCTTCCTATCTCTTATGCAACTGAAGTAGGTGCAGAGTTCGGCCGTGCAAACCGCGTTGCAGCTTATGCATTGAAGGCTCGTACCCTTCTCTATGCTGCATCTCCTCTCCACAACCCTACAAACGACAAGGCAAAGTGGGATGAGGCTGCAAAGGCTTGTGCTTACATCATCGACAATGCAGGTTCTTGGGGTCTCAAGCTCAGCAAGTATGCTGACCTTTGGGGTGAGAACGCATTCTTCAACTCAGAGCTTATCTGGGGCATCGGACGCGGTCCAAGCAACACATTCGAGATGGCTCATTATCCAATCGGTGTAGAGAACGGTTCATCAGGAAACTGTCCTTCACAGACTCTCATCAATAATTATGAGTATCAGGACAACGGCCAGACATTCGCAGAGCGCTATCCTGGTTCTATCGATCTCAATACTGTAAATCCTTACGAGGGTCTCGACCCACGTTTCGCTCTTACAGTAGTTAAGAACGGTGATGAGTGGCCTACCAACGGTTCACAGAAGAAGGTCATGGAGACTTTCCTCGGCGGATTCAACGCTGCTCCTAAGTATGGTGCAACTCCTACAGGATATTACCTCAGAAAGTATGTTGACGGTGCTGCCGTTACAACTGCCGACAACCAGGTTACACGCCGTCACACATGGATCGTGTTCCGTCTCGGTGAGATCTACCTTGACTATGCAGAGGCAGTCTACAATGCTACAGGCAGCGCAAACGACAAGACTTACGGTCTTTCTGCAAACGATGCAGTCAACGTGCTCCGTACACGTGGCGACATCAACATGCCTAAGTTTACAGAGGACGGTGTTGAATGGGTAGAGCGCTATGAGCGTGAGCGTCTTGTTGAGCTCGCATTTGAGAACCACCGCTTCTGGGATGTACGTCGCTGGAAGAAGGGTCCTCAGTATTTCAAGAGCGTAGAAGTTGCCAACATCAGCAGCAACCTCCAGCTTACAAGATCTACAGTACAGCGTCAGTGGGACGACAAGTACTATCTGTACCCAATCCCTCAGACAGAAGTTAAGAAGAACCCTGCCCTTGGCCAGAACCCAGGTTGGTAGTAATTAATAAGGAGTTCAATTATGAAGAATATATTCAAATTTTTCAGAGCTTTTCTGATGGTTGTCTTCGCGGCATCCCTTACAGGTTGCCTCGCTGAGGACCAGCTTGAGTCTGCTGACGTCGGTCTGCACGTGAAAGTCGTGTTCCCGACCAAGGTAGTTGCTGGACAGCCAATGACCATCAACGGATCCGGTTTCTCTGAGACTACAGAGATCGTTTTCCCTGGAGAAATCGTGGTCACTGATTTCCAGATTGTCAGCAATGACATGATCAGAGTCACTGCACCTAAGGGCATCGCTGCCGAGGGTGGAAAGATTCTCGTACGCACTGCGGACGGTGAGACTGAATCACCACTTCCTATCACTCTCGGAAAGACCGTCATCAGCGGTTATTCTGCTGAGGCTGGTATGACAGTTGACGGTGGCAGCCAGATCACTGTATACGGTACAGACCTTGAGTTTGTAAAGGCAGTCGAGTTGCTTGACGCTGACGGAAATCCTGCCCTCGTAGAGGACAAGACTTTCAATCGCAAGAGCACTGACAACATCATCTTCACAGTGCCTAAGAAGGTCTATGAGGGTACATTTGTCGGCAAACTCCACACTATCGACGGTCAGGTGTTCAACATGCCTGAGCTTACTTACAAGCCAGCTGCTGACGGTGGTTACTGGGAGACTCAGAAGATCATGATCTGGGAGAACGACGGTACTTATGGCCAGATCGCATGGAGCAGCGACTATCGCTTCGCTCTCGAGGGTACAAACGGCAACGGTGACGCTATCGTAGCTGAGATCCCTGCTGCGACATGGGCTATCCTTAAGGACGGTACATTCTACATGACTATTTCAGGTGGTGATGCATATCAGATCCGTATCAACACAGGATGGTGGTCATTCGATGGTGACGGTGTTTACGATATCCACAATGGTGACGAGCGTCTCGTTGACAACGGCGACGGTACATTCACTCTTGCTGTTACAATGAGCGAGGAGCCTCTCAAGAGCGGTATCTACGATCTCGTTGATGTACAGCACCTCCTCTTCACAGGTTCAGGCTATACTATCCACAACCTCTACTACACTGAGGATGTTTGGGTTGAAGGCGGCGGATCTGTAGAGATCGTAAGAACTTCAATCTGGAAGAACGACGGAACTCTTGGTGAAGGAACTTGGGGCAATACATACCGCTTCGCCCTTGAAGGAACAAATGGCGGAGATGCTTCTGTTGATGTGCCTGCTGATCTTTGGGCTCTCATGAAGAACGGTCCGTTCCATATGCAGATCCAGCCAGTAGCTGATTGGTGGCAGATCCGCGTGCTCACAGGATGGTGGAGCGCCCAGTGGCCAACAGATGATAACTCAGGTAACGGTGACATAAATGTAAACTGGACTGATATCGTTGCAGATAACGGTGACGGTACATTTAAGGTTACTCTTGACTTTACCGGTCATGCGATCCTTGATGCGATGGATGAGCAGAACCTCCTCTTCGCCGGTGCAGGCTTCCAGATCCTCGAGATTTACGTTGAGGAAGAAGTCTTTGTTCCTGGCGGCGGTGGCGAGCCTGCAGAGGTAGTAGTTTGGGAGAATGACGGTTCGTTCCCTTCATGTAACTGGGGTGGACATTATCGTTTCGGTCTCGAAGGAATGGATTCATTGGGCGAGTGTGCTGCAACATTCCCGGCTGATGTTTGGGAAAGACTTAAGTCAGCTCCGTTCAACATCCTTATCACTCCAGTTGGAGATTGGTTCTCAATCCGCGTGATGGACGGCTGGTGGTCAGTAGGAAATGACCAGTCAGGTGCAAGAGACCTTACTCCTAACACAGAGGGAGTTGTCAACAACGGTGACGGCACATGGGTAGTTCCTATCGCCCTCCCTGAGGATCTCCTTCCTGTTCTCGACGCTCAGCACTTGCTGTTCAGCGGTGGAGAGTACACTATCTTGAAGATCTATTATTACGAATAGCAGTCTTTAGATTTTGATATCAAGGGAGGTTGGCTTGGCGGCCAGCCTCTCTTCCATGTAATTTAAAAAACGTTTAATGAAGAGCATTTTATATATTCTCACAATGTTGTTCTTGTCGACAGGATGCGGTTCAAAGCTGTCTGATGAGCCTTCTGCTGCAGAAATCTCGGCTGACAAGACAGTTCTGGAATTCACCGCCGAAGGAGGAGTGCAGACGTTTACTGTCACTACCCATGGCAGCTTTTACATTATGGACATCAGCGCAGACTGGGTCACTGCCGTAAAGGGTTCAAAGGATGCCGAGGGCAAGACTCCTGTCACTGTAACCGTAATGGAGCATAACCTGCCGACTGACCGTAGGGCTACCATCTCGGTGTCCAACGGTAAGCAGAGAGCGCATGTGGAGGTTATCCAGAGGGCGTTGGGTCACGGCGACAGCAGTGCTCCTCTTGCTTTCAGGCTTCCTCATATCCTCGGCATGGGATGGAACCTTGGTAACCAGTTCGATGCACATAGCAATGGTGTGTCAAGCGAGACAGCGTGGAGCAATTCTAAGGCGTCACAGTCTACTTTCACTAAGGTGAAGGCTGCCGGATTCAGCACAGTGCGTATTCCTGTGACCTGGCTTGGTCATATCGGACCGGCTCCGGATTATAAGATCGAGGATGCTTGGCTCGACCGCATTGCGCAGGTGGTCGGATTTGCTGAAACCGCCGGCTTGAATGCGGTGATCAACATCCACCACGACGGCAGCGAGTGTGAGTACTGGCTAGACATCAAGACTGCAGCCAAGGATCCAGCTGTGCACCAGCAGATTCTGGAGCAGGTGAGTGCAATGTGGGGACAGATTGCAGAAAGGTTCAAGGACAAGGGTGACTTCCTCCTCTTCGAGTCGTTCAATGAGATTCAGGACGGCGGCTGGGGTTGGGGAGACAACCTTAAGGACGGTGGAAAGCAGTATCAGTGCCTCCACGAGTGGAACCAGGCCTTTGTGAACTCAGTGCGTGCCACTGGCGGCAACAATGCGAACCGTATCCTCGTTGTTCCGGCATATTGCACTAATGTAGATATCGCCATCGAGTCATTCAGAATGCCGGAGGATTCGGCAAATGACCGTCTTGTGATGGCTGTGCATTCATATGATCCTTACGATTACACTCTTAAGGCTAAATATTCGGAGTGGGGCCACACTGCAGATCCTGCGGCAAAGTATCCGGGTGACAATGAGAGTGACATGAAGAAGATGTTCGAGAAGATATACTCTAACTTCATCTCAAAGGGCATTCCCGTATATATGGGAGAGTTTGGCTGCGTAAACCGTGCTACAGAGCGTGAGCAGAAGTTCCAGCAGTACTACCTTAAGTACTATGCGAAACTTGCCAAGACGTATGGAGTGGCGAGCATGATCTGGGACAACGGTGCAAAGGGTGCGGGCGAAGAAAGACATGCATTCCTCAGCCATGCAAACGGAGAGTACTGTTCTCCAGAGGCAAAGGCTGCGATCCAGGCTCTCATCGGCGCATATAATGACGACCTTTCTCTTGACGACATCTATAACAGCGCTCCAAGGTAAATCGAAACAAAGAATTTTAATAATCAGATAAACACACAAAAATGACACTTAAAGAAAAGATTGGCTACGGCCTCGGTGACATGTCATCGTCAATGTTCTGGAAGTTGTTCTCTTACTTCCTTCCGTTCTTCTATTCAAACGTCTTCGGTCTCAGCCTTGCGGATGCCGGTATTCTCATGCTCGTTACTCGTGTGTGGGATGCAGTTTCTGACCCAATGATGGGTATTCTTGCAGACCGTACCAAGACTCGTTGGGGCAAGTATCGTCCGTATCTGCTCTATTTTGCAGTTCCTTTTGCAGTGTGCGGTGTCCTGCTCTTCACTACTCCGGAGAACGGCAAGACAGTTTGGGCATATGTGACATACATCCTCATGATGACAGTGTACACAGGTATCAATGTGCCTTACGGTTCACTCCTGAACGTGATGACATCAGACTCGGATGAGAAGTCTGTCCTCTCTTCATTCAGAATGTTCTTCGCATACGGCGGTAGCTTCATCGCCCTCGGTATCTGGGAGCCTCTCTGTAATTTCTTCGACAAGAGCAAGGCTGCTGCTGTCGAGACTGCACAGGCTGCTGAAGGACTTGCATCCATTTCTACAGATCCGACTGCATGGAACCACGCGATGATCGTGATTGCAGGCTGCTGCTGCCTTCTCTTCGTGCTCTGCTTCCTTTTCACTAAGGAGTATGTGAAGAGTGAGTCTACAGTTTCTGTAGGTCAGGACCTCAAGCTTCTGCTCAAGAACAAGCCTTGGTGGCTGCTCATCGGTGCTGCTCTTGCTTCGAACCTCTTCAACACAGTGCGTGGAACAGCTACAGCTTACTTCTTCTCTGACTACATCCTCAAGACTGTAGAGATTGCACCGGAGTGGGCATTCCTCGTTTCTGCCGGTATTTTCCTTTCAATCGGTGAGGTTTCCAACATGGTGGGAGTTGTGCTTGCAGTGCCTATGTCAAGACACCTTGGAAAGAAGACCACTTATATCCTCTCGATGGCAATTCTCGTAGGCCTCAGCATCGCGTTCTTCTTCCTCCCTGCAACTGCAGGCGGATACTGGGCAATGATTGTCTTCCAGATCCTCATCTCAACATTCACAGGTGTGATTTCACCTCTCATCTGGAGTATGTATGCAGACGTTGCCGATTATTCAGAGCTTAAGGACGGTACTGCTTCTACAGGTCTCATCTTCTCATCTGCATCTATGGCTCAGAAGTTCGGTGGTGCCTTCGGTGGTGCTGCTGTAATGTGGCTCCTTGCAGGATTCGGCTACGACACAACTGCAGGTGCTGTGCAGACTGAGACAGCTGTCCTTGGTCTTCGTATGCTCATGAGCTGGGTTCCTGCTATCGTTGCGGCTCTCGCCATTGTCGTGACATTCTTCTATCCTCTTACAAAGAAGAAGATGGAATCAGTACAGGTCGAGCTTGCTGAAAGACGCAATGCATAACAAGTAAACATTTAAGCGCCAGTAATATGAACAGGACTTTCGGATATTTCGACGATGGCAATCGTGAATATGTCATCACGGATCCAAAGACACCTTGGCCTTGGATCAACTACCTCGGCAACGAGGACTTCTTCTCGTTGATTTCAAATACAGCCGGCGGATATTCGTTCTATAAAGATGCAAAGTTCCGCAGGATAACCCGCTACCGTTACAACGGAGTGCCGATGGATAACGGCGGAAGATATTTCTACATCAACGATGGAGGCACGGTGTGGTCACCGGGATGGAAGCCATGCAAGACGGCTCTGGATTTCTATGAGTGCCGTCATGGTATGAGCTACACCCGCATCACCGGAGCCAAGGCCGGCATCGAGGCAAGCGTTCTCTTCTTTGTCCCTCTGCACACATGGGCAGAGGTCCAGAAGGTCACATTGCGCAATACTGGCGATGAAACAAAGAAAATCAAGCTATATTCGTTTGCCGAGTGGTGTCTCTGGAATGCTGCCACAGACATGGAGAATTTCCAGAGAAACTTCTCGACCGGCGAAGTAGAGGTGGATGGTTCTGTCATCTACCATAAGACCGAATACAAGGAGCGCCGCAACCACTATGCATTCTATAGCGTGAATGCGCCAGTGGACGGATTCGATACAGACAGAGAGACATTCATCGGTCTGTACAATGAGTTCCGTGACCCGCAGAATGTCCTTGCCGGAGTTGCTTCAGACAGCATCGCACATGGTTGGAGCCCGATTGCTTCACATTACATTGAAGTTGAACTCAAGCCGGGCGAGAGCAAGGATTACATATTCCTTTTGGGTTATGTGGAGAATGAGCAGGAGGATAAGTTCGTTTCTGAGCCGGAGCCTGGTCTGCTGCACAGCGGAAGTTCGCCGATTATCAACAAGGCTAAGGCAAAGGCGCTGATCGAGTCGTTCGACACTACTGCCAAGGTTGATGCTGCGTTTGCCGAGCTCAAGATATATTGGGACAACCTTCTTGGCATCTACACAGTCAAGAGTCCTGAGGAGAAGCTCGACAGAATGGTCAACATCTGGAACCAGTATCAGTGCATGGTCACATTCAACATGTCACGCTCCGCTTCATTCTTTGAAAGCGGCATCGGACGTGGAATGGGATTCCGTGACTCAAACCAGGACCTTGTAGGTTTTGTCCATCAGATTCCGGAGCGTGCGCGTGAGCGTATCATCGACATCGCTTCCACACAGTTCCCGGATGGTGGTTGCTACCACCAGTACCAGCCTTTGACCAAGCGTGGAAACAACGACATCGGAGGAGGATTCAACGACGATCCGATGTGGCTGATCTTCGGAACTGTGGCTTACATCAAGGAGACAGGAGATTTCAGCATTCTTGATGAGCCGGTGCCGTTTGACAATGAGCCTGGTTCGGAGGTGTCTCTGATGGAGCACCTGAGAGTCTCGTTCAACCACGTTGTCGAGAATCTCGGTCCGCACATGCTGCCTCTGATCGGCCGCGCAGACTGGAATGACTGTCTCAATCTGAACTGTTTCTCATGGGATCCGAACGAGTCTTTCCAGACAACAGAGAACAAGACAGAAGGCTCTAAGGCTGAGTCGCTTATGATTGCGGGACTTTTTGTAGTCTGCGGTCGTGACTATGTGGAACTTTGCGCGCAGCGTGGCATGTCGGAGGAAGCGGCTAGAGCGTCTGCATTGGTTGAAAATATGGTGGAGGCTGTCAAGAAGCATGGTTGGGACGGCGAGTGGTACCTTCGTGCCTACGACTATTTCGGACGTAAGGTCGGCTCTCATGAGAATGAGGAAGGTCAGATCTTCATCGAGTCTCAGGGATGGTGCTCGATGGCTGGAATCGGTCTTGAGGAGGGCATGGTGCAGAAAGCGCTTGACTCTGTCAAGGAGCGTCTGGATTGTGAGCATGGCATCGTGCTGAACAATCCGGCCTTCACGAAATATGTTGTGGAATACGGAGAGATTTCGTCGTATCCTGCAGGTTATAAGGAGAATGCCGGCATCTTCTGTCATAATAATCCATGGGTGATCATCGGCGAGACTGTTCTCGGTCGCGGCGACTATGCGTGGGACTACTATCGCAAGATCTGTCCGTCATACACAGAGTTCAGAAGCGATCTCCATAAGGTCGAGCCTTATGTGTATTCTCAGATGGTTGCAGGAAAGGATGCAGCGCGTCCTGGTGAGGCAAAGAACAGCTGGCTCACAGGAACTGCAGCATGGAACTGGTATGCAATCACTCAGTACATCCTCGGCATCAAGCCGTCATATGACGGTCTGGAGATTGATCCATGCATCTGCTCAGAGTGGAAGGAGTATACAGTGCGCCGCCGTTTCCGTGGAGCGACATATGAGATCACAGTGAAGAATCCTGACGGCATCTGCAAGGGCGTCCGCGAGATTCTCTTCGACGGCCAGCCGCTTGACGGCAACGTTGTTCCTTGCACTCCTGGTTCTCACACAGTAGTTGTCACACTTGGTTGCTAAAATCTAACTGATTGATTATCAGTAAAATGTAAAAAGTCCTTGCTGCACTAATGCGGCAAGGACTTTTTATATAGTGCTAAATATCAGCCAGTTATAATCCCAGTTCTTCGGTGATGCGGGTCATGCCGGCATAGCGGTCCAAAGTCCAGAGGATGAATCGGATGTCTACGCATACGCATTTATTGTAGTCCGGGACGTACATCGCATCGCTGGCCAGTGATTCCTTGTTGCCGTCGAAGGCAAGACCGATGAGTTCACCACGCGAGTTGAGGACCGGACTGCCGGAGTTGCCTCCTGTGATGTCGTTGTCGGTGAGGAAGTTGACATACATGTCAGCGCCGTTGTCTCCGAATCCCCATCTGCCCCACTGGCCGGCACTATATAGGAGGTACTGTCTGTCATTGAGGGAGAAATCGTAGTCAGACGGGTTGAACTTCTCAAGAATGCCTGCCGGGGTAGTCTTCCAGTCGCAGATGATGCCGTCACGTGGCTCCAGAGAGCCCACTGTTCCGTAGGTGATTCTCATTGTAGAGTTTGCGTCTGGATACTGCTCGACGCCTTTGTCAAGACGCATCCTGTAGAGGGCGTGTGTGTAGGCTCTGTCAAGATCCAGAGTGTTCACACCGTTTTCCGCCTTGAGTTTGGCCTCGTTGAATGCTGTGATCTTCACGTCCATTATGAAGCATCCGAGCTTGTCGGCAAGCACTTCCTCTGCTGAAACCTGTCTGCTGAAGATCTTGTCAAATCCCTCTGCCGATCCGAATATGCTTTCTGTCCAGAGGGCATTGGCCATAGCCTCGATGTCGCAGACTCCGTCAGACGAATAAGCCTCGATAATCTCCTTCTGCAATGGACTGAAGTATACAGGATCCACATTTTCGACATATTCCTTGATGGCGTAGACCATCAGTTCTCCTTCTACGCGGAAGTCGATCTCGGCATACTCTCTGAGCGTCCTTTTGTCCAGCGTCAGCGGTGTGCGTGAGTTGAAGATCCTTCTGATGATCGTACCCATGCGTGTGCCGCGTATGAGGGTCTCTCTGAAGAAAGAGGCATTTCTTTCGGGCTTGCGGAGGGCTGTGTAGTTCTTCTCAAGGCTGGCAAGCAGGTCGCCCCACTCCTCCATGCGCTCCGCAGATGCTTTGATCCACTCCTGCAGTTCCTGTTCAAGTTCAGCCTTCTTCTCTACGACGTCAAATCTGCCGAAGCACTCGACCTCACCGCTGTAAAGTTCCTGAACGTTGCTCAATGAGAAATAATAGTCGGCATATTTGAGACGGATGTCCGGATCTGCGTCCATCCATTTCTTCATTATCTTCATCTGCTCTCCGCGGATGCGGTTGCTGATAGGGTGCTTGAGGGTCTCGCTGAAGTCGACTTCGTATGAACTGCTGTAGCGGTTGGTGCTGCCAGGGTAGCCGATGATCATGGTGAAGTCGCCCTCTCTGTATCCATTTAAAGAGATGTTCAGCTTTGCAGCAGGCTTCATCGGAACGTTTGACGGTGAGTATTCTGCCGGTGATCCGTCCGGAGCGGTATAGACGCGGTACGTTGCGAAGTCACACTTGTGCTGAGGCCATTCCCAGTTGTCTATGTCGCCTCCGAAGGCAGCAGAAGACACAGGAGGCGCTGCTACAAGACGAACGTCTGCAAAGACTTCATACAGAGCGATATAATACTTTGATCCGCCCCACATCGATCCCAGCCAGGCCTCAAGTCCGGTTGCCTCGCTGTACTCCTTTTCCATAAGGTAGCTGAGCTTTCTGATGCCGGTGCCGATGTTCTGTGATTCAAGCGATGCCTTTAGTTCCTCTACTTCCTCGGTCACGTCCAGCACCTTCTTGAGGAAATAGACCTTCTTGCCGGGAATCACCCTTTCTTCTGCGGCATTGAATGCCCAGAATCCTTCCTCAAGGTAGTTGCATTCCGGGGTGCTGATGCTGTGGATGTCGCTGTATGCGCAGTGGTGGTTTGTGATGAGCAGACCCTGGTCGGAGATGATGCTTCCTGTGCATCCGAATTCCATTGAGACCACAGCGTCGGAAACGCTGGCTCCAGGGGCATCTGCATTGTAGATTTCGTTTGCGGAAAGTTCCAGGCCACGTTCCTGCATCTTCTTTTCCAGAGCGCTGTTGATGACGTTGATCATCCACATGCCTTCGTCCGCCTTTGCATTCTGGCTGCCGGTCAAGGCAGTCAGAACTATAAGTATAAAGTAGAATCTTTTCATTTACTTGTCAGAGAATGATTTGTATTGCAAGATAGTGATAAATTAAGAAATCACAAGTTCTATTTCGCAACCCCAGAACGTCGATGGGGTGTAATTTTCGCGGGTTCCGTCTTTTCTGATAAGTGAGACATTCTTCAGGATAATTTCCACAGGGCCCTCCGTAAGGCACTGGAGAGTAACTCTCTCAACGGTTTTGCCGAGGATTGAAGTGTCAAAGACCATTGCAT
The DNA here is from genome assembly GCA_017560625.1 of Bacteroidales bacterium. Taxonomy (GTDB): domain Bacteria; phylum Bacteroidota; class Bacteroidia; order Bacteroidales; family UBA932; genus Cryptobacteroides. Next base: position 25,026 of record JAFZEP010000062.1, on the reverse strand, counting down.
TTGAGGCTCCATCCGGATGAATATATTGAATCTTGTCCTCATCTTCTCCATAGATCTTGACGTGGAACTGTCCTTTTGCCGGAGACTGGGCAAGTTCGAACGCGACTCCCTGATATTCATCAAGACTCAATATGGAGGATGCAAGATTCAGCTCAGACCAAAGATCGTGGTAGGTTACTTTGTAGTCGAAGTCGAAATCGCCCGGAACAGGTATTGTCGGCACGAATGACTCTCCATGATATCCCTTTACAATGGCCTCTGTGATTTCAGGGTCATTGAAGCATGGAATGGATCTGTGCATTCCGTCAGAAAGTTTCATCCAGTGGAATGTTCCTATGCCTCTTCTTTTTGCTTCGCTGACGAAGTGCTGTGCGTAATAGCAATAGTTTTCTAAAGCAGCATTGCTGTCATGTGTTCCCCATTCGCCGACTATCACCGGACCACCAAGAGATATAAGATATGTCTGCAGGTCGTCCAGCATCTTACCGACCTCCTGTTCCATTGCCGTCAGGTCTTTGATTCCAGGATATGAATGTACTTGGAAGATTATGTGGTTTTTAGCCTTATCTTCAGGCCTTCTCATGCCTCTGAGTGGATCCAACAGGTGAGAATTCCAGTTTCCGGCACCATTACATGCGCCATAAGTGTTTACAACAAGGTTTCTGACGGCGTTATTTCCTCCTGTAGAACGAACAACGTTGACGAAGCTCTGGGCGTATGCATTGATGGACTTATATGCATCCTCTGCCATGACCTGATCGTATCCGACATTATATGAAGCATAACACCATGAGCGCTTATCATCAAGCATCTCATTGAAAGACTCGAACAGAAGACGGTGGTCGTAATGTTTGAATCTTTCGGCAATCTGCAGCCAGAGGTATTCATACTTTTCTTTTGCTGCTTGATATCCTGATGTCGAGGCAACCAGCCATGCCGTTTCTTCATCTGCGCCGGTGTCATGGTGGACATTGATGATACAGTACAGGCCTGCATCCAGAACATAATCTACAACTTCATTTACGCGGTTCATCCATTCGTCATAGACTTTTCCCTCGGCATCCATATGTACGCCCCATGTGACAGGAACACGGATGGCACCAAAGCCTGCATCTCTCATCATTGCGAAAAGCTCAGGCTGAGTTATGCTTTGTCCCCAGCCTGTCTCCCAGCGTCTCCAGTCTCTTCCGTCGGTGTCTCCTGACCAGACTGGGTCGAGTGTGTTTCCGAGATTCCATCCTACACCCATATTTGCTACTGCTTCATAAGCATTTTCAAACTGTGGTGCAGGCTTTGACTCTGGCATGGGAGTCAAGATTTGTTCTGGCTTCTGCTTGCAAGATGAAATGACACAACCTGCTATCAGTACGTATGCTATAAATCTTCCTATTTGCATGAATGACTTTTGTTTGTCCTGCAAGATAATAAAAAAGGACTGACGTTCAGTCAGTCCTTTCAAGCAATGTATTATTTCTCGATAACGACATCGCCATGATCCTTTGCGACAGCCTCTTTCCACTTTTCTGTGTAGCCTGGCTGGCTGATCTTGTCTGGGATGCAGTCGGTGTGCTCGTTTGTAACGAAGCTTCCGTCCTCGTTCTGTGCCTTCACGTTTCCGTCGATGAACTTCACAAGAAGGAGCTGCTCGAGAGCTACCCATTTCTCGAAGATCTTCTGAGCGTTGTCAACTGAGAATGCAGTGAGGTAAGTGCGGACAGGTGCATACTTGTCTACAACCTTGCGGACCTTGTCGTTGCGGCGGATCTTCTTTACAGGAGCGGCCTCTGCCTCCTTGTAGATCTTGAGAGCCTCCTCGTCAGCCTTGGCCACAGCCTCTACCATCGCAGCCTCCCATGCGTCGATCTCTGCGTCAACTGTAGGGAACATGATGTTGTATGCCTTATAGCAAGCGTTTGCAACACGGTTTGTCATCCAGAATGCTGAAGTAGGAGAGTATGTGATCATGTCGCCGTTGCCTACGCGGAAGCACTCAGGAACCTCAGTGATGGATGTATAGATAGGAGTGAGGTATGATGTTGCAGCATCGTCGCAGCCGAACCAGTTGAGGCCTCCGATCTCGTCCGGAAGCCAGCCGCGTGACTGACCTACAAACCAGAAACCTGTCTGCTGAGTAGCGATCGCTCTCTCGTTCATGTAGCTCTTGCCCTCATACTCGAAGCCCATCGGTCTCCAGCGGTATGGGAGAGCGTTTCCGCCTGCTCCGATGTCCTGTGTCATATCCATTGGTGTACCCTCGTAGTGGTCGCGCATCACGTCTGCCACGTCCTTTACGCTGATCTTGCGTGAAGGCTTCACGAAGAGCGGGAATCTCTTTGTCTTGTCCCAACCCATAGCGTACTCGATGTAGTCGTATGCGTCCTTTGTCACGAGGTTGCCGTTCTCATCCTCGAATGTGAACTTGCCGTCGCCGAGGATGTTGAAGGCAGACCATGCACGAGCCTCGCAGCCACGCATTCCGCTGAAATCGAGCGGTGCGTAAGCGTCGCAGAAGCTGAAATCCTTGTCCTCGCCCTCGAAATAGCCCTGCTCGCGTGCGAATGAGATCACGTCCGGAGCATAGATGCAGTTCTCAGGGTCGTTCTGAGGGAATGTGCTGATGCGTGCCTGGTTTGCGTGAGCGCAGATGTATCCGTCAGGAACTCTTCTTGCCACCCATACGATACCCTTGTTGTCCGGACCCTTTCCGATGAGGTCCATCACCCACACTTCCTCCTTGTCTGCAAGAGAGAAAGACTCTCCGCTTGAGTGGTAGCCGTATGTGTTTGCGAGGTCAACGATGATGTCGATTGCCTCACGGGCTGTCTTCGCTCTTTCAAGAGCAACATAAATGAGTGAACCGTAGTCCATTATACCGTTAGGCTCGCCAAGTTCGGGGCGTCCGCCGTATGTGGTCTCGGCGATGATGAGCTGGTGCTCGTTCATGTTGCCGACTCTCTGGTAGGTGTTTGCTACCTGAGGGATGACTCCAAGATATTTTCCTGTGTCCCACTCGTAGATCTTGCGGATGTCGCCTGAGTTCCATACGCCTGCCGGAGCATAGTAAAGCTCACCGTAAAGCTGGTGAGAGTCGGCAGCGTAAGAGATCATGTTTGAGCCGTCGACGCTTGCACCCTTTGTCACGAGGACGTTTGTGCAGGCCTGGCTGTCGATTGTGTTGAGCCCGAGTGCTACTGCAGATGCGAGCAGGAGGGCCTTTAAAGTGATTCTCATTTTGTTCTTTTATTTATATTAGTTACTTTTGTCTGATTTTTCAGGTTTCATAGAAACCTATTGCAAAACTATAAAAAAAATCGAAAGTTATGAAATTCAGATTGATCTGCGCATTGGCATCCTTCCTTCTTGGAGCATTGGCTCAGAATGCTTTTGCCCAGCAGAAGTCAGAGGCGCCAGATCTGTTTGAGCAGATCGAGACGGAGGCGGACAGACTTCAGAGAGTGCTTGATCTTGAAGACTGGCAGGTGTTCTATGTGGACTCTACCTTGAAGCATGACTACTCTGCAATGCAGGCTGAGGTGCAGAAGTTCGCGGCTGCAAAGGTGTCAAACAGTGACATGTATGTGGCAGTGCAGGACAAGTGGCTGGACAAGATCGATTCGACATATAAAAGGATATTCACTCCTGAGCAGTGGGCAGCATACCTCAAGCAGGGAGCTGCGAAGGCTCAGAAAGCGAGGGCAAAGCGTAAAGCTAAAAACTGAATCCTTCCCGGTTCATTGTCATTTCCCGTCCACAAAAACGGCCAAAAACGTGGACGGCAACATAAAAAATAACCTCCCGTCCACAAAAAACGGCCAAAACGTGGACGGAACATTGCAGATTATGGACTTTTTAGAGGTAATTGAAAAAAGGCGTAGCGTCAGAAAGTATTCTGAGAAGCCTGTAGAAAAGGAAATATTGGATGCTATCGTGAAGGTTGCCCAGACAGCACCGTCGTCACGCAACAGCAAGAGTTCGGCATTCATGATCGTTGAGGACAGAGACACGCTCGATGCATTGTCACAGATGCGCGACTACGGCTCTGCGCTTCTCAAGGGTGCTCAGGCGGCGATTGTGGTGCTTGGAGACGAGAGCAAGACAGACCTTTGGGTGGACAACTGTGCTATTTCAGCTACGTTTGTACAGCTTGCAGTCACTGCAATGGACCTCGTGAGCTGCTGGGTGCACATCAACGGACGCCCATGCCTTAAAGATGTTCCTGAGGGAGAGAAGGCAGAGGATTATGTACGTAACCTCCTCGGCATCAAGGATGGTCTCCGCCCATATTGTGCCATTGCGATCGGTTATCCTGAAGAGTAGGAGATTCTCACGTCGCTGACGCTCCTCAGAATGACTTTGAACACCTCGGTCAAAAAACACATTAAAAGTGACCGAGCTGTCTCGAAAAATGCTCAAAACGGGTGGTTTTGTACACACCTCGGTCATTTTTGACATAAAATTCGACCGAGCTGTCCAAAACGTCGCAAAAGAGTTGAAGTTAGAAGCGTTAAACAGAAAAATAAGATACGAAAATATGAAAGAAAGAATTGAGGCCCTGATGGCCGAAATCGAGGCTTTGTCGTGCAAGACAGAGCAGGAAATCGAAGAGGCACGTGTCCGTCTTCTTGGAAAGAAGGGTTCGGTGACAGCACTCTTTGAGGAGTTCCGTACAGTGGCTCCAGAGCTCAAGAGAGAGTTCGGCCAGAAGCTTAACGTGTTGAAGAATGCCGCTGCGGCAAAGATCGAGGCCTTGAAGGAGGCTGCTGCTGAATCACCAGCTGCCGGTGCAGCATCATTTGACTATACAATGCCTGGTGATCCGGTTCAGCTCGGATCACGCCACCCGGTGTCTATCGCACGCGAGGAGATCGTCAGCATCTTCCGCAAGTTCGGATATGATGTTTCAGAGGGTCCCGAGATCGAGGACGACTGGCATGTGTTCGAGGCGCTCAACTTCCCGCCTGAGCATCCGGCTCGCGAGATGCAGGACACATTCTTCATCAAGGACAGCGACAATCCGGTGCTTCTGCGTACCCACACATCTTCAGTTCAGGTACGCGCAATGGAGAAGATGCCTCTTCCTATCCGCATCGTCTGCCCAGGACGTGTGTTCCGTAACGAGGCCATCTCAGCTCGTGCACACTGTATCTTCCACCAGGTCGAGGGTCTTTACATCGACGAGAACGTGACATTCGCTGACATGAAGCAGGCCATCCTTCTCTTCGCTCGCGAGATGTTCGGTGCTCAGACTCAGATCCGTATGCGTCCTTCATACTTCCCGTTCACAGAGCCTTCAGCTGAGATCGACGTAAGCTGCAACATCTGCGGTGGCAAGGGATGTAACATCTGCAAGGGAACAGGCTGGCTCGAGATCATGGGCTGCGGTATGGTTGACCCTAACGTTCTTGAGGCTTCAGGAATCGACAGCAAGAAATACAGCGGATTCGCGTTCGGTATGGGTGTAGAGCGTATCGCAATGCTCAAATGGCAGGTACGCGACCTCCGCAACTACTTCGAGAATGACCTCCGCTTCCTCAAGGAGTTCGAGACATCTCTCTAACAAAACAAAGACAATCAATGAGACTGCTCTTCATTACTGACTTCACAGAGCAATTCGCTTATAGATTTCTTCGTGGCATCTTAGACTACTCCCAAGGCACAGAGCATTGGGTGGTGTGTAAGATGCCACCGTCTTTTAAGCGCAAGCTTGGCATGGAAGGAGTCGTGGCGTGGGCCAAGGAATGGAGGGCTGATGTGGTGATCGCACAGTTCGATCCGGATGATGATGTCACGCTGTTCCGCAAGAACGGAATCATAGCGATGGCACAGGACTACATTTCCAAGTTCACCACAATCCCAAACATCACCGGTGACTACGCCCTCACCGGAACAATGGCAGCTGAATATTTCCTTTCAAAGGGTTTCACCAACTTCGGCTTCTTCGGCTACAATGGCGTATGCTGGTCGGACGAACGCTGCATGGCGTTCCGCGAGCGTCTTGAGAAGGCCGCCCCCGAGGGCATGAACTTCTACATGTACGATGGCCAGAACATCGACAACATGTGGTACTATGACCAGTCGGAGCTGACCGCATGGCTGAATGCGCTCCCTAAACCGATCGCCATCATGGCCTGTGATGACAATCAGGGCAACATCCTTATCCAGGCATGCGATCTTTGCGGCATAAATGTGCCGTTCGATGTGGCTATCATCGGAGTCGACAACGATGAGATCCTGTGCAACATGTCAAACCCTTCAATGTCGACAATCAACGTGGACATCGAGCGCGGAGGCGCAGAGGCTGCCGCCATGGCGGAGAGAATGGTGAACGATCTTTCGTACTTGGGTGAGGACATAGTCCTGAAACCTCTGACCGTCGTGGAAAGACTGTCGTCTTCTCTCTTCGCAACCAACGACAAAGAGGTCCTGATGGCTCTCAGATACATACACGCAAACATTGATTCCAAGATATGCGTAAGCGACATCCTTGGCAGCGTTCCTATATCCCGCAGGCTTCTTGAGACCCGCTTCAAGAACATGACGGGCATGACCATCTACAACTACATTTCCATCAAGAGAATAGAGCGTTTTGCTCAGCTTCTCCTCTCAAGCAACGACTCCATCACGGACATCGCTGCAAGGCTCGACGAATTCGACACAAAGAGCATCTCCCGCCGCTTCAAGGAACTTAAAGGTTGCACTCCGTCTGAGTACAGAAGAAAAAAACGCAGCAAATAGCGAAATTTGGAATAATAATGCGCATTTTTATCCTTTATGTGCGCAAATTGTCTCCCGCATTCGTCACTTTGCGTGCTATCTTTGTAGAGGTAACATTAAAATAATAACATTTCGTATGAAAATGGCATCGTGTATTCTGGCAGCGATGATGGCGTTCATGTTCATGGGCGCCTCTTGTTCGGAGGAGACACCGGGTTTTGTCGTTCCTACACCAGGCGCAGGAAACAACCAGACAAACAATGGTGGAGGCTCCAACAACGGAGGCGACAATGTCAATGGCGGCGGTCAGCAGGAGGAGGCATCGACACTCTGCGATCCCGAATTCCTTGGACAGACCCCTATGATCATTGCCTACTACACAGAGAATTCTTCAGTGCTTCCTGACGTGTCATGTCTGACACACATCAACTATGCTCACGGACGTTTCGTAGACAAGGAGACTGGCGACGGCGGTATCTGGATCGAGCAGCCTGAGAAGCTTCAGAAGGTTGTCGAGCTCAAGAAGCAGAAGCCTTCGCTCAAGGTGCTTCTGATGATCGGCGGCTGGGGTGACAAGGCTGACGGATTCAGCATGATGGCCCGCGACGCCAATAAGAGAGCCCTCTTCTGCCAGTCATGTGCCGAGCATATCAAGAACTACAACCTCGACGGTATCGACATCGATTGGGAATATCCTACAGCAGGTCCATCCGAAAACGGAAAGCATCCTGACGACACAAGAAACTTCAACATTGTGCTCAAGGAACTACGCGAGGCTATCGGTAACGAAAAGATCATTTCTTACGCATCTTCAGCAAACGCCGAGTATGTAGACTGGGCTACAGCAATGAAGTATCTGGATTATGTCAATGTCATGACCTATGACATGGGCAACCCACCATATCACAACGCACCTCTTTACTATTCTTCTACTATCACCAAGAAGCGCAGCGTGGATCAGTCCATCACACTCCATGTGCAGAAGGGCGTTCCGGCTAACAGACAGGTAATGGGTGTTCCGTTCTACGGACATGGCACAGATCCTTACAAGTCTGATGTGAAGTACAACGAGATGTCGACAGTGTTCTCTTCTTCAAAGTATGACGGAAAGAACATAAGAAAGTGGGACAACGTGGCTAAGGTGCCTTATCTTGTAGACAATTCCGGCAACATCCTTCTCGGATATGATGATGAAGAGTCGGTGACTCACAAGGGTGAATATGTCAAGAATAAGAAGCTCCTCGGAGCCATGTTCTGGGAGTATCGCCACGATGACAGCCAGGGCACTCTGCGCAAGGCCCTCTGCAGAGCCATCTACGGAAAGGAATCCACAATGGAATAAGACTGATATCCTATAATTATTAACACTAAAAACAATGAAACAGAAACTAGTCCATTTAGCGAGATTGGCTACAATGTGCTGTCTGATGATTTGTGCTCTGGGCAGTAATGCATTCGCACAGAAGGGCATTACAGTCAACGGTAAGATCATCGACAACGCAGGACAGCCGGTCATCGGTGCGGGCGTGACCATTGCTGGCACGACCAACGGAGTAGCTGCGGATCTGGACGGATTGTTCCAGATCACAGTACCATCTGAGACTACTGTGCTTACTGTATCTGCTCTTGGCTATGCAGCCAAAGATGTGGAGGTCGGTAAAAGACAGAATCTGGTTGTTGTCCTCGATGACGAAACAGAGTCATTGGAGGCGACAGTAGTTGTGGCCTACGGTACGCAGACCAAGGCGACTGTAACAGGAGCCCTTGCATCAATCGATTCAAAGGAACTTGTTGCGGCTCCTGTAGCGGACATCTCGAATGTCCTCTCTGGTCAGCTTCCAGGTGTGACTACAGTCCAGGTTTCAGGTAAGCCAGGTGATGACTATGCTGATATCTACGTGCGTGGTGTCAGCTCGCTTTCAGACGGAGCATCGACTCCGCTCATTCTCGTCGACGGTGTAGAGCGTCCGCTCAATACAATCGACCCTAACGAGATCGAGAGCCTCTCTATCCTCAAGGATGCCGCATCTACAGCCGTATTCGGTGTGCGTGGTGCGAACGGTGTAATCCTCGTTACAACAAAGCGTGGTGATGCAGGTAAGCCAAAGATCTCAGTGAGCAGCATCACAGGTGTTCAGCAGCCGCTTGACTTCCTTACTCAGGTCAGCAGTTACGAGTTCGCATCATTCTGGAACCTCAAGCAGCAGAATGACGGTGTGACTGACCCTAAGGCGTATTACACTCCTGAGGCTATCGAGGCATACCGTACAGGTTCTGATCCACTCGTGTTCCCTAACACAAACTGGAAAGAGATCCTTTACCGCAAGGCCTTCCTCCAGACAAAGAACAACATCAACATTTCAGGTGGTTCGGACAAGGTACGTTACTTCGTATCAATGGGTTATATGTTCCAGGACGGTATCTTGAGACAGATGCCAGGCCTCTCATATAACAACAACTTCTCTTACAACCGTTATAACTACCGTGCAAACCTCGACTTCAAGCTCACAGAGACTACAGACATGAAGCTGAACATCAGCGGAGTGGTAGGTAAGACTTACGAGCCTATGGAGGACGACGGTATCGATGACAATGTCTGGATCTTCACAACTCTCTGGGTTACTCCAAATGCCAGCCCTGGTATGGTGAACGGTATCCCTCTTACTTATGTCGGTGATGGTCCTACTCCTGCGACAACACGTCGTAGCGGTTACATGACCTATTATAATATGGGTTACGAGGAGAAGTACAACACAGCTCTCAACCTCGACCTCGCGATCACTCAGAGACTCGACTTCATCACAGAAGGCCTCAGCCTCGGTGTAAAGGGAGGTTATGACACCAACATGTACATCAAGAAGCAGCATAAGGGTTCAGACGCTCTTGAGCAGAGAATCAACTATAAGTCTTTCCAGGAGGGTGACGGCCTTGCCATCAACGATCCTGACTTCGACAAGACTTACGTGTTCAAGCCAAGCGGCACAATGGCCCCTCTTTCTTACAGCGAGTCAACAAGCTCAGACAGAAGCTGGTACCTCGAGGCTCGTGCAGATTACAGCAGAAAGTTTGCAGGCAAGCACGCTGTTTCAGGTCTCCTCCTCTACAACCAGACACGCGACTATTACCCATCTAAGTACTCTTACCTCCCAAGAGGTTATGTAGGCTTCGTGGCACGCGCAACTTATGGTTATGCAGACAGATACCTCCTCGACGTGAGTGCAGGTTACAACGGTTCTGAGAACTTCGCTCCTGGCAAGACACGTTACGGTCTCTTCCCTTCAGCATCATTCGGTTGGGTGATCTCTGAGGAGAAGTGGATGCAGAAGGTAGGTTGGATCGACCACCTCAAGATCCGCGCTTCAGTAGGTAAGGTAGGTAATGACCTCGGTACTTCTACACGATTCATGTACATGAACAGCGTATGGGATGAGGCCGGTTCATACAGCTTCGGTGTAAACAACCCTAACGGTGTACCTTATTATACTACAGGAACTCCTGGTAACCTTGGCGTATCTTGGGAAACTGCGTTGAAGTACAACGTCGGTCTCGACTTCGACCTCTTCAACAACAGACTCCATTTCTCAGGAGACCTCTTCAAGGAGCATAGGACAGGTATCCTCATCTCTCCTAACTCTACTCCTGGCATCATCGCGACATCGCTTCCTAATATGAACATCGGTATCGTCGACAACCAGGGTTACGAGGTCGCTCTCGGCTGGAAGGACAACATCGGAGAGTTCAGATACAACATCGATGCTAACGTTACATTCGCACGCAACGAGATCGTATACATGGATGAGGTGAAGAGCCAGTATGACTATCAGAACATGACCGGCGGTTCTACAGGACGCAACGATGGTCTTTACAAGTTTATCCGTCTCTACAACTACGACGACTTCTATACAGATGAGAACGGCGTTCAGAGACTCAATCCTGAGCTTCCTCAGCCAAATGCAACTGTATACCCGGGAGACTGTATGTATGCAGACCTCAACGGTGATGGAAAGGTAGACGGAAACGATACAATGGTTTATGGTTTCGCTGACAGACCAGAGTATATGTTCGGTTCGAACTGGAAGTTCTCTTGGAAGGGATTCAACCTCAACCTCAACTGGATCGCAGCTACAAACGTAAACAAGATGCTCGAGGTGGAGTACCGTATCCCATTCACAAACTCAGGTAACCGTGGTCTTCTCGACTACTTCTACAGAGACTGCTGGACTACTGAGAATCCAAACGGAACACTTCCACGTGCAGCTGAGAAGTCTGAGTCATGGAACTCTGCACCGTCTACACTGTGGCTCCGTGATGCTTCATACATCCGACTCAAGAGCGCTCAGTTCGGCTACACATTCGGCCGCAACAAGTTCTTCGACCGCATCGGAGTCAACAGCCTCAATGTAAGCTTTACAGGATACAACCTCCTGACTTTCACAAGCCTTACATTCCAGGATCCAGAGACAGTGTCAAACAACGATGGTGTATATCCATTGGTTAAGACATACAACCTTTCACTTAACATCAACTTCTAATCCGGTCTGATATGAAAACAACAAGAAATATATTTATAGCAGTCCTTTTGGGAGTCATGATGTCTTCATGTGAGACCCTCCAGCTTGGAGATGCGGGACTCAGCGATGCACCTGAGACTTCAGGAGCAACAATCGAGACTCTTTTCGCTACCAAGAAGGACGCTGACAAGGTGCTTGTAACGGCATATGCTTATCTTCCTTACGGAATTACAAGTGGTTTTGACTCTAAGATGGGCGGAAACGTGATCGAGTGTATCACTGACCACGCTCAGAGTAACCAGGGTTTCGGATCTGACGGTCCAAAGAACCTTTATTATAATGGTGCACTCGGTGCAAGTATGACATCATACACCGGCAGCGAGGCTTATCGTTTCGGCTCGGAGAAAGATTATACAGCTATCCGTTACGGCTGGCTTTTCATCGAGAATGCAGATAGAATTCCTGATGCAACTCCTGCAGAAATCGCCAAGATGAAGGCAGAGGCTAAGGTTTGTATCGCTATCGCATACGCGAACATGCTCCGTTATCTGGGCGGTGTTCCTATCCTTGATCACGCTGTCTCTACTACAGAGGAGATGGTTTATCCAAGAAACACTTTCGCTGAGACTGTGGACTTCATCGTAAAGCTTTGTGACGAGGCGAAGGCTGACCTTCCTTGGTACAATGCCGATCCTAACGATGACGGCCGTATGACAAGAGCAGCAGCTCTCGGTCTCAAGCTCCGCGTACTCTGCTTTGCAGCCAGCCCAACATTCAACTCGGATGTTCCATGGCATGCTGAAGCTAACCAGTATCACTGCTACGGCAACTACGACGCTGCACGTTGGACAGCTGCCAAGGATGCTGCAGACGAGTTCATGAGCGAGCTTGCGCAGAACGGATACTATGGTCTTGTTCAGCCTGCAGAGGCAACTCCAAGAGCATATCGTCTTGCATATCGCAAGGGATATTTCGAGCGTGGAACTTCTGAGTCGATCATCTCAGTAAGAAAGGACTACGATTCTGACTATCATGACAACTGGATCGAAAAGGCCGAGTACATCTGCCCTACTCTCAACTGGGTGAACAAGTACGGATGGGCAGACGGAAGCGAGTTCCCTGAGAACTTCGACTGGGAGAACCCTTCAGCTCAGCCATTCTTCACTACAGGTAACTGTGTGACTGGTACAGAGACACGTGACCCTCGTCTTTATGAGAACATCGCTGTTCCTGGTGACTACTGGGACAATGAGAACATGGCAAAGGTACACATCAACCATCCTAACTATCGTGCGGACGGTACCGGTTTCCTTGCTATGAAGTACGTCCTCCAGAAGGATGCTGACCGCGAGAACGTTCCTCCTCATTGGTCTCTCATGCGTTATGCCGAGGTTCTTCTCAACGCAGCCGAGGCTCACAACGAGGCTGGAGACCAGGCTAAGGCATACGAGTACGTAAACCTCGTGAGAGCGCGCGTCGGTCTTCCTGCACTTGCTGAGGGCATGAACAAGGATCAGTTCCGTGCAGCCCTTATCCGCGAGCGTGACTGTGAATTCGGTTTCGAGGAGTTCCGTTGGTTCGATATGATCCGCTACGGTCTCAAGGAAGATTTCACCAAGCAGCTCTATGGCCTTTATTCAGAGGGTAAGGGAGGAAAACCGGACAACCCTGATTCATTCACATACTCTAAGTATGAACTTGCTACAAGAAACTGGGCGTTGAATTGGGATACAAGATGGTATCTTGCTCCGATTCCTGTAACAGAGGTCAACAAGGGTTATGGAATGACCCAGAATCCTGGATGGTAAACTTTAAAGATACCAGATGATGAAAAAAATTAGCAAATACATTATACTTCCTCTTCTGCTGGCAGGTGCGACAGCTTCCGCTCAGGAACCTGTCGAGCTCTCGCAGGTGGATTCCATTGTAATTGCAAATCCTTATAAGGTGCAGGCAAATGGAAACATCGTGCGTGACGCTGCTGTCTTCCAGAAGAGTCCGGAAGTCGATATAGCGAAGGCCCTCTATGGCCAGTTCTCCGGTCTCCTTGTCGAGCAGGGTACCGGCAGAAGCGAAATCAACCAGTCGAGCCTTGAGCTGCACGGTCATGCGCCGCTCGTGCTCGTCGACGGTTACCCTCGCGAGCTCTCAGACATTACATCTGTAGAGATCGAATCTGTCACCATCCTCAAGGATGCTGTGTCTGCAGCCATCTATGGTGTGAAGGGTGGAAACGGTGTGATCATGATCACAACAAAGAGAGGTCAGGCGACTCCTCTTAAAGTGACTGCCAAATATCAGGCAGGAGTCAGCACTATGTTCCGTGCTCCTCAGTTCTCTTCTTCTTATACATATGCTCTCAAGGTCAACGAGGCTCGCGCTCTCGACGGTCTTCCGGCAATGTACAACAATGATGCGCTCGTATACTTTGCAAACGGTCAGAGACCGGACATGTATGCGAATGTGAACTGGATGAACCAGATCTACCGCCAGGCAGCTGACAACCACCGTGCGCAGCTTACATTCACAGGAGGAAACAGGAACTTCCGTTACTTTGCAGCTGTCGACTATATGAAGGACAACTCACTCTATGTGAAGCCTACTTCTGACGACCGCTACAATGCAAACACTTATGACAACCGCCTCGGCATCAGAGCAAACGTGGATGTGAACATCACAAACACAACTTCCATGAAGCTCGGTGTGATGGCCCGTCTTTCAGAGTTCAACCGCCCTTATTGGGAGAATATCAGCGGCGAGTCTATCGAGGAGACTATCTACAAGACTCCTGCGGCAGCTTTCCCTATCAAGCTTTATGACGGCACTTATGGCGGATCGAAGCTCTATGGTGCAAACAACCCTGTAGCCCTTCATCAGGATTCAGGTAATCACCTCTATGCGGAGACACGAGTTCTTGCAGACATGGTTCTGCGTCAGGATCTCGACATGGTCCTCAAGGGCCTCTCGGCTGATGTGAGCGTCGCTTTCGACTACACAGGTGAGATGACAGAGATCTCTTACAAGAACTACAGATATGCAGAGATCTCTCCAGCAGTCTTCCCATTCACTCCTACTTATTACGGAACAGACTCGAAGACAATGAGCTATGACCAGTATTTCCATAGCCTTGGAATGCGTTCAGAGCTTCAGGCACGTCTGAACTGGGAGAGAACTTTCGGCAAGCATCATATCGAGGCGCATGCTGCATACAGACAGCGCTCTTACATCTTCAACAAGCGTAATGCTTCTTCGAAGACTCAGGAGGTTCTCGGAACTGTAAGCTACAACTGGAACGAAAGACTCTTCGCAGACCTCGCTGTGAACTACTCGGGTTCTGCATACCTTCCAAAGGGCCAGAGATTCAATGTATATCCTGCATTGAGCGTTGCCTATATCATCTCCAAGGAGCCTTATGCAAAGGTTTACGGATCGGCAGGTATCTCAGGATATGACGGAAACCTCGAGCACGAGCTCTTCCTCCAGACTTACGGCAGCTCAAACGCAAGCGGCTACCGCTTCGGTGAGAATGCTACAAGCTACTCGGGACGTGCAGAGGGTGACCTTCCTGCATCATTCCTCGAGCCGGAGAAGTCAACTAAGGCAACTGTAGGATTCGACCTCGGATTCTTCCAGAGAAGACTCTCTATCAATGCCGAGGCTTTCGCTGAGAACCGCAGCAACATCCTCATCTCTCCATCTAACGTATCTGGTGTCATCGGTATCGGTGTGAAGGACCAGAGTATGGGTGAGAACAAGTACAAGGGTATCGACCTCGGTCTTTCTTGGAACGACAAGTGCGGCGACTTCTCATACGGTGCTTATGCAAACGGCGGATGGCTCTTCACTGAGGTTGTGAACGACGGTCAGGCATACCAGAACTACGATTATCTCTACCATGCAGGCAACCCGATCGGACAGCGTTATGGTCTTGAGGTTATCGGAATCTTCCAGAACCAGTATGAGATCAACAACAGCCCTAAGCAGACATTCGGTGACGTTCGTCCTGGTGACCTCAAGTACAAGGACCAGAACGGTGACGGAGTGATCAACGATGAGGACGTTGTGAAGATGTTCGGTTCAACAACTCCGCTCTTCCAGTTCGGTTTCGGTCTCAACGCATCTTATAAGGGATTCCAGGTATATGCTGACTTCCAGGGTGTTACAGGTGTGACAGTGAATCTCCTCGATTCACCACTCTACCAGCCTCTCGTAAGCAACGGTACTATCTCGAACAACTTCCTCGCACGTGAGGTGACTTGGACTCCAGAGAATGCAGACAAGGCTACAATGCCACGTCTTACAACTCTCGAGAACCCTAACAACTACCGTAAGAACTCACTTTGGTACAGAGACGGTTCGTTCATCAAGCTCCGTAATGTAGGTGTTTCTTATACAATCCCTAAGAAGGTTGCCAAGTTCGCTGACGTGACAGTGTCATTGAACGGTACAAACCTCTTCAGCCTTGACAATATCAAGTTCGCTGACCCTGAGCAGCTTGAGGCGGCTTATCCGTCTACAAGAGTATTCTGGGCAGGCGTTAAGTTCAACTTCTAAACTAAGGCATGGACGAAATGAAAAAGTTTATTTATATAATCCTGGCAGCAGCCCTTGCCTTCCAGAGTTGCAACCTGCTTGATTTCGATGAGACAAGCGGCGTTTACGACAGGGACGACATGTATGAGACATACAGCTATGCTCAGAGAATGCTGACCAATATCTACAGCTACATGCCGCAGGATCTTGGAACAATCGGTGACGCGATGCGTGATTGCGGATCGGATGACGCCGAGTTCGGTGATCCGGATGGCAGTGTACAGAGATTCAACAACGGAAACTGGTCTTCAGTTTCTACTGTTGATGACAAGTGGAGCCTCTACAACGGTATCCGTTGCGTAGCAGAGTTCCTCGAGTCAATCGAGAAGATCGACTTCTCGAAGTACTACTATGATTCAAAGTACGAGAGACAGATGGAGCATGTGAAGACATTCCCTTATCAGGCAAGAGTTCTTCGCGCATTCTATCTCTTCGAGCTTGCACGCCGCTACGGTGACATTCCTGTTCCTATGAAGATGCTCACCATCGAGGAGGCTAACTCAATCAGCAAGACTCCTTTCGATCAGGTTATCGATTTCATCGTTGCAGAGTGTGACGAGTGTGCTCCAAACCTTCCTACAACTTACATCGGTATGCTCGATGACGAGTACGGCCGCGCTACAAGAGGTTTCGCTATGGCAGTGAAGACAAAGGCTCTCCTTTACGCTGCAAGTAAGCTTCACAACCCTGAGATGGACGCAGCCAAGTGGAAGAAGGCAGCTCTCGCTGCTCAGGACGTGATCAACCTCGGCATCTATGTACTTGATTCAGGCGAGAAGGTGAACACAACAGGTTCTCCTGAGAACATCCTCATCAGAATGAATTCTGAGAGCAACAGCTTCGAGGAGTACAACTTCCCTGTAAGATTCACAGAGGGTCAGCGTACTTACATGTCAGGTACATACCCAACTCAGAACCTTGTGGATGCGTTCCAGACAATCAACGGTTATGATGTGACCCTTACTGCAAACGGCTGGGAGTCTGATGATCCTGATTTCGATCCGGCTCGTCCTTATGACAACCGCGACCCTCGTTTCGCACGCACAATCCTTGCAAACGGCATGGACTTCAAGGGCACAAAGATCGAGACATTCGTAGGCGGTGCAGACTATTCGGCAACACGCAGCGATCTCGGAACATGCACAGGTTACTACCTCAGAAAGTACATCAACGAGGCAACAAGCTTCACTCCAGAGGCTGAGGCTGAGTACAAGCACCACTGGGTGATCTACCGTTACGCTGAGACTCTCCTCACTTATGCCGAGGCAGCAAACGAGTACTTCAAGGATCCTACAGCTACAGACGCTGAGCTCACAATGTCAGCTCTTGATGCTCTCAATCAGGTTCGTATCAATGCACAGATGCCTCCTGTAAACGCTTATGACTACAACTCATTCGTTGAGGCAGTACGTCGTGAGTGGAGAGTCGAGTTCGCATTCGAGGATCACCGCTTCTGGGATGTACGCCGTTGGAACATCGGAGCAACAACACAGACTCAGGTTGACGGTGTGAGCATCGTGAAGACAAATTCAGGTTATGATTATGCTCGTACTACAGTAGAGAAGCGTACTTGGGCTGACAGAATGAATCTCTATCCGATTCCTAAGTCGGAGCTCTTCAGCAACCCTAACCTTAACCCACAGAATACCGGATGGTAAACCACAAAGAATATTAATAATTATAAAACAATAACGTTATGAAAACAACATCATTCATTAAAGGTATTGCAATTGCAGCTGCAGCTGTATTCTTCGGCTCTTGCCAGCAGTTATACATCGAGACTCAGCCAGAGATCGAGACAAAGATGTCTACAGATGTACGCGAGTCATATACATTCTCAGGCACAAACCCACAGCCTGCTACTTTCAGCATCGGCTCGACTACTCCTTGGGAGATCACAGGTTATGAGTCAGCAGAGTGGCTTACTGTAAAGCCGGCTTCAAGCGCACTTTCAAGCCTTTCAGCAGACGTTACACTTACAGTGGTTCCTAACGAGACTTACGAGGCTCGCACAGCAACTCTTACACTCAAGGGTGAGGGCATCGACAAGGTGTGGACAATCCAGATCAACCAGGGCATGAAGAGCAAGTTCTTCGTTCAGCCTATTTCAGGCGAGTTCGAGGGCGCAGGCAGCTCGCTTCCTTTCACAATCGAGACAAACCTCGCTTGGGAAGTTCGTTCAGCTGATGCATGGCTTACATTCGACAAGACCAGCGGCACAGGTACTGGCGCTATCGAGACAATCACAGCTACTGCAGCAGAGAACGAGGGAACAGAGAGAACAACTACAGTTACTGTAACAGCAGGTGCTGAGACTGAGACATTCACAGTTCTCCAGAAGGGTGGCAAGACTCTTGAGTTCGTTCCAGTAGAGCTTGAGATGATCAGCTACGCAGGTGGTGAGGTTCTCCTCGACGTGAATGCATCAATGGATTGGACAGTTACTTCAAGCGCTGAGTGGCTCACAGTTGAGAAGGTCGGTGCTCAGGTTAAGGCTACAGCTCCAGCAAGCAACGCTTTCGCTGCAAGAACAGCAGTTGTGACTATCGCAGGTGACGGTCTCACAGCTGAGGTTGAGCTTACTCAGGATACTCCATTCGAGCTTACTGACGGATGCGAAATTCTCGAGGATGGTTCAGTAAAGGTAAATGGTGGCGTTAAGGCTAAGATTTATTTCAAGGAGAAGCTTCGTTACCACAAGGCTTATATTGAATTCGGTGAGTGCAACTGGGGTTCAAACGGTGAGATGTGGTATCATCAGAGCATCAACGAGTGTAACATCTACAACCAGCATCGTTCAAAGAACCGTATGCGTACAGACGGTGATACTTCAGCAGGTTCTACATACCTTAACACTACATATGAGCAGACTGCTGATGATCTCGCAGCAATGAAGAATTGCGAGTATGCTATCTATCCTGATGCAGAGGATCCTACACAGCTCCACTTCGTATGGTCTATCAACGGTGAGGTATTTGTTGACCACCAGGCGCTCAATGCTATCCACTATGCACCAGCAGATATGTTCGGTAAGGTTTACTTCGGTAACTACAATACTACAGATGCTGATACATACTTTGTTGTGAAGTCTTGCGTTCTAACTCCAATCGCTGAGTAATTTGAAATAAATTATCATGAAAAGATATTTGTTATACTTCTGCACAGCCTTAGCCCTGGTTTCAGGGCTTTGGGGCTGCCAGCAGGAAGACGAAGGACCTATGAAGTGGGTTGACCTTCGCTACCGTGCGGAGGACAGCTACTCGCTTCCGTGGGAATCGCCTGAAGCGTTCAGCTTCCTGGTGAAGTCCACCGATCCTTGGACTGTACGCAGCTACAATCCGGACTGGTGTACCATCACCCCTGCTGAAGGTGAAGGAAACCCTGTCATCAATGAGGCGGAGACATTTACTGTAACTGTGCAGTATTGTGACAACGCCCAGCTTGACGACAGAGTGGATACTCTTGAGATCAAGAGTGACTATTGGGTAGGTAAGCTGATTACCGTTTATCAGAAGGGTAATGCTTACCTCGATGTAAAGGATGACGAGCAGTCTCTCGAAATCAGCGAGGAAGGCGGCTCTCTCGAGTTTGCGGTTTCTGCAAACCAGAACTGGTCTGCTGTTGTAATCGAAGGTGCTGATTGGCTCTCTGTCACTTCGGGTCAGACAGGATCTCTTGATGGCTCTGTTTCTCTCTCGGTTGAAGAGAATACTGGTGAGAAGCGTTATGGCGCTGTCTCAGTTCTTGACCGTCATGGTGTTGAGAGAGCAGTCGTAAAGGTTACTCAGAACGGTGTGCAGCTTGATCCTGCTACAATGGAGGTGCGTGCTGCCCACAATCAGGGAGTATACGAACTCGTAGTTGTATCAAATGCGGCTTGGAAGGCTGAAAAGGTTGACGAGAAGGCAATGTGGCTTGATATTGAGAATCCTGAGAACTCAGGTGAGGCTGTTCTTCGCATCGCTATGAATGACAACGAAGGAAACTCGATCAAGAAGACTACAATCAGACTCACTACAATTGCAGAGCCAGGTCAGCCTGTAGTGGTAAGAGAGGTTGTTGTAAAGCAGGCATATGTCCAGGTTCCTGAGCGCACAATCTTCAATACAGGTGAGCTTGCAAACTGGTCTGCTGACAAGGGTGTCGATCCTGTTTACCTCGGTGCTGAGGGAACATTCTTCCAGGCTACTACATCAGGCTCGGTTTACGCACGTCTTTACAGAAGCGGCATGCCTATGGGTACACATACCTTCCGTTGGCATACATTCTCTCCAGAGGTCCGTGTCCGTCTGTGGTGGACATTCGGCAACAACAACGAGATCAAGTTCAACCTCAGAGACAAGGCCAACGGTGCAGGTGGATTCACAGAGATTTCTACTTCGCCTTCAGGTCCTGATGCAGATTTCGCAAATGTAGAGGGTATTGATATGACTGTTCCTCATGAGATGACAGTGAAGTTCACTCCAAGCGAGATCAACGAGGGTTACTGCCACGTTCAGTTCATCCTCGACGGAGTTGAGTTCCAGTCATTCGACACAGGTGACAATGCTGTCGCAGAGTGTACATGGCAGAAGACAATCGGTATGTACTTCGGATGCTACACCGGTAGCGCAATCTGTGAGTGGTACGATTACACTGAGCCATTCTCATGGGATTAATCCGATAGGTTAGTAGTTAAATATATTTGTCATGCGGTGGCTGGCATCACTGTCAGCTGCCGCTTTTTATTTATGAGGAGATTATTTGTATTCCTTGCAGGACTACTCTGCACAATGATGCTTCTTGGGTGCGAGGGACCGGTACAGCCTGATTTTGTAGTCCCGATCCCTAAGCCTGAACAGAAACCTGAGGAAAAGCCAGAGGAGGAGACTCCTGACACTCCAGATATTCCTACACCAACTCCCCAGGGTGGAAGGATTATCGTCGGTTATGCGACATATTGGGAAACAAGATTGCCCGATCCGACATTGCTCACACACATCAATTACGCATTTGCGCTCATCAAGAATGACTTTGAGAGCCTTGACGTGAAGAAGCCTGACCGTCTCAAGAAAGTAGTTGCATTGAAGAATCAGAATCCTGATCTTAAGGTGGTGCTTTCAGTCGGAGGATGGGGCGCAGGCAACTTCAGCGAGATGGCAGGTGATGCAAACCATAGAAGAAAATTTGCGGAGAACTGTCTTGCAGCAGTAAAGACATACGGTCTTGACGGTATCGACATCGACTGGGAGTATCCTTCCAGCTCTTCTGCGGGCATTTCGTCTTCACCGTTGGATGTTGCTAATTTCACCCTTCTGATGAAGGATCTTCGTGAGGTGCTTGGTCCGGACAAGCTTGTCACCATCGCAACATATGCAGGTGTGAAGTATTACAACCTCAGTGCATGCGAGCAGTATCTTGACTTCATCAATATCATGACATATGATATGGGACGTCCACCATATCACCACTCAGCTCTGTATTCTTCGTCAAAGACAAAGAACAGCTGTCTGGAGTCGGTGGAGAAGCATCATAGTGCCGGTGTTCCTTATGAGAAGCTCGTTCTCGGCGTTCCGTTCTACGGCAAGCCGGCTGAAGGCGAGAGCATCAATTATGTCGAGCTGGTTTCGAATTATTTCAACAAATACACAAGACGTTGGGACTCTGTTTCGAAGGTTCCGTATCTTGTGGATGGCAGCGGCACTATGGTGATCTGCTATGATGATGCAGAATCTCTTGCCCTCAAGGCTGACTTCATCAAGGAGAAAGGCCTTTTGGGCGCGATGTATTGGAGCATCGAGGCGGATGACAATAACTGGACGCTTTCAAAGGCTTTGGCTTCGAACCTTCTTGGAAACGGCACTCCGGAGACTCCGGAAGATCCTGAGGATGACGGTCTTGTGACCTATCAGGTGACAAACCAGTACATGCAGGATTATATGGACCAGGTGAGCTATGCCGGCATCACTTACAAAGATAAGACAACTTCGCTCATCAAGAATTTCCCTGGCGGAGGACCTGGAGAGGCTGACATTCCGCCTTCAGTAATGCTCGAATGGGATCTTAACGGATACAGCGACAAGATGACCCTCAAGGTCTGGGACGAGGAATGGAGCCGCGAATATTCACTTTCTGCAGGCACATCGAAGCAGGAACTTCTGAATCTTGTCCCTAATGTCAAGTATAACTATACAGTGACAGGAAGCGACAACACAGTAGTTGCTGAAGGCGCATTCAAGACTAAGGGTGCGATCCATCAGGTATATTTTTCACACAAGGTGAGAAATGCCCGCGACCTTGGAGGATGGAAGACTCTGGATGGAAAGACAGTGGCTTACCGCAAACTTTACCGCGGAGGTGCTGTCAGAATCGACGAAGCCGGAAAAGTTGAATGGAGAGCACTTGGCATCAAGGCGGATCTTGACCTTAGAGAGGAGGGAGCAGCTTCCAAGTCACCTGCGGGCAGCGACATCGCCTTCATCTGTCCTGGATTCCCTCGTGGCTACAAGGATATGATGACGACTTATAAGAGCGGAGTGAAGGATTGCTTTGTATTCATCGCAGAGTGTCTCAGAAACGACAAGCCGGTGTTCATCCACTGCTCTGCAGGCCGTGACCGTACGGGTACAATCGCTATGTTGACTCTCGGCCTTCTTGGTGTTGATGAGGGTGACCTCGGCAAGGACTATGAGCTGACCTACTTCTCTCCAGCAGACTGGAGCATGTCTGGCGAGGGCTCTAGCATGTTCTACGATCACACCCGCAACGTCAGCACCTTCAGAGGCGCATGCGAGTATGTATGGAGCTTCGGTGGTAAGACCTTTGCCGAAAACGTTGAGAAATACCTCCTTTCCATCGGTGTTCCTCAGAAAGACATCAATGAGATCAAGACTCAGATGGTAAAATAACTGCATATATAAGTTTGACTGAAATTTTATAACTATGAAGACGAGTTTTATTTCAATGGCCATGCTTTCACTTGCATTGGCAATTACTGGCTGCAACAATGAGCCACAGGTAAAGAACGTCATCTATCTTATCGGTGACGGTATGGGATTCGGAGCAGTTTCTTCATTGCTCCTTACTGAAGAAGAGCCTACAGGCTTCGAGATGTCGTCTCCGGTAATCGGTCTTTCGGAGACATGCTCTGCAAATAATTATGTGACAGACTCTGCTGCCGGTGGTACTGCTCTTGCTACAGGCACACGCACAAACAACGGCTATGCAGGAGCTGATCCTGATGGAAACCAGCTTACAAGCGTACTCAGAAAGGCTCAGACTTACGGTATGAAGACAGGTATTGTGGTCAACACTACTCTTACAGAGGCTACTCCTGCTGCATTCTATGCTGGTGTTACTAGCCGTAAGTTCGTTTACGACATCGCAAAGCAGTTCACTGAGAGCGAGGTTGATCTTGCTATCGGTGGTGGTCTTGATCATTTCATCGGTCGTCCAGACTCATTGGACCTCACAGCGACTCTTATTGAGAAGGGTTATGATGTATATCTCAACTGGGAGTCAGTTCTTGAGACTGAGTCAGACAAGTTCGTAGGTATTCTTCCACTATATGACCTCCACAGAAGAGAGGAGAACAACGGCACAGCAAGCGCTGCCGAGGGTCAGGAGGTTTGTCTTGCAGCTCAGATGGCTGCCCTCAACGAGGACACTGCCCGCGAACATCTTTCAGAGCCTACAGTATACCTTGAGAAGGCTACAACAAAGGCCCTTGAAGTGCTTTCACGTGATCATGAGAAAGGCTTCTTTCTCATGATAGAGAGTGCGATCATCGACGGTTATGGTCACAACAATGACGGTGAGGGTATGATCGTGGAGATGCAGGAGTTCAACCGCACACTCAACAAGATGATCGAGTATGTGAACCAGCATCCTGAGACTCTTCTCGTGGTTACAGCTGACCACGAAACAGGTGGAACCGGTGTATATTACAATGGCCACACTCCTGCCAACGAAGGCCCTCTCAGACTGAAGTTCAGCACATCAGGTCACACTGGAACAGTGGTTCCGATCTTCGCATACGGTGCAGGAGCAGAGAACTTTGCCGGCGTGATGAAGAACACCGACATTCCTAAGAAGATTGATGCACTTATCCGCAAATAATATGAAAGCTAGAGTATTTGGACTGCTTGCAGCAATGTTTGTCTGCCTGTCGGCTCTTTCATCATGTGCTGACAAGGCTCCAGAAAAGGATTACGTTGTGGTTGCCTATGTGACATCATGGAGCCGCGTCATGCCGGATCCGTTCACAATGACACATATCAACTATGCGTTCGGTCACGTCAACGACACATTCGACGGTGTGAGAATCGACAATCCTCGTCGCCTTAAGGCAATAGTTGACCTTAAGACTGTAAATCCAGATCTTAAGGTGATGCTTTCTGTCGGAGGATGGGGGAGCGGCCGCTTCAGCGAAATGGCCGCTGACGACCAGCGCAGAATGTCATTTGCGCAGGATTGTCTCAAGGTGGTCGAAGAATTCGGCCTAGATGGAATAGACATTGACTGGGAGTATCCCACAAGTGATGCGGCAGGCATTTCATGCTCGCCGGATGACAGGGAGAACTTCAACAGCCTCATGAGAGATCTTCGTGAAGTGCTTGGTGAGGATCGCCTCCTTACTCTTGCAAGTTCGGCTTATGCTGAATATATCGACTTCTTTGCATGTGAGAAGTACCTTGACTTTGTCAACATCATGACTTACGACATGGCGAGCGCTCCTTATCATCATGCGGCCCTCTATGCGTCTGAGAACACAAAAGGATGCTGCGATGGCGCTGTGAAGGCTCATGTCGAGGCTGGTGTTCCAATCGGGAAACTCGTCCTTGGCATGCCTTTCTACGGCAGAAGCGGATCTGTTCTTCCTAAGTTCGTTGACTATAAGGATATCCTTGAACTGGAAGGATTTGTTGAGGCTTGGGACGAAGTGGCTCAGGCTCCATACCTTGCAGATCAGGACGGCACTTTCGTCATCGGATACGACACTCCAAGATCGATGAAAATCAAGTGTGACTACATCAAGGAGCAGGGAATGCTCGGCGCGATGTACTGGGATTATGCCGGCGACAACGAAGCCGGCGACCTTCGCAACACGCTTGCCGTTGAGATGAACGTCGCTCCAGCGAAGTAATCAAATCGACATCTAAAACATAAATCGCTGATTGTCAACGATATCCTTATTATGCTTGCTGCATTCTTGCGGCAAGCATTTTAT
>JAFZEP010000009.1 GCA_017560625.1 Bacteroidales bacterium | reverse complement strand
TTGCACGGAGTCTATGAGCAATTGTTTGATCGGAAGGAACAAACGTTTGTTCATAATTTGAAAATTGATGAGGTCGTCTGAAAACTGTATTGTGACCACATGGTTTGTCTCTTCCTCTGACTTCCAGACATGGGGCACATAAGGGCCTATCATGACGAAGTCCAAGCCTTCGAAACTCTCCTCTGAATCACCCACTACGCGGGTGCCTTTCGTGTTGATTACCAGGTTGATCTCGTATTCCGGATGACAGTGTATCGGGTACTCGAATTTAGCGTTTATATGGTCGAGGATGATGAAGAGATCATCCCCTGTGATGGGGCAGATTTCCTGCTGTATTTCGGACATGGTTATTAGTTTTTTGGTTTTGTAAAATTAATAAAATTTCAACACAATAACATCAAATTATCAAAATAATATAATCTTACGCTCAAAATTTATAATAAAACCGGCCTGACTTGGTTTGCATCTTTTACAGCAATTTTGCTTCTGTTCAAAATAGTACAACCAATTGACTGAATTGAAGCACGATTAGAAGTTTAGGTGATTTACCTTTGCATGTTATTATGCCGTATTGGATAGTATAGAAACTAAATAGTTAATTTATAAAATTAAAAAACCACGTTATGAAGAAAATTTTAAGACATCTGTTTCTTTCAGTGGCAGCCGTTATGGCCTTTTCTGCATGCCAGGAAGCCAAGCGCAACACTGAAGAACTGATCGATCCTTGGCTTCGTGAACGTACTCCAGTCAATGTGAGACTCGAGTCTCAGATTGGTCCTGCGATCATCAGCAGCGACTGGAAGACAGACGACCTGGGAACGGTAACAGTAAGTCTGGTCACTGCGACTCTCGACATGTCAGCAGTGAAGGTAGTCGCTTTGGATTTTGCATATCCTGAAAGCGAGTTCTGCCCTACAGCCAGCATCAAGCCGGGTGACACTGTGGACCTCAGCGACGGAACTGCTGAGTTCGTAGTAACAGCCAAGACCGGTGAGACACGTACTTACACAATCCAGTACACAGTCTTCACTGACCCGCTCGAGGGATGCTACAGCTTTACTCCAGTAGGCGGTATCCTCGACACATCACACGGCTACAACTGTGCATGTGTAATGATCGGCGGCTTCGAGAAGTACATCACTCTCTGCCAGGTCATGGACAAGCACTGGTTGTGGGATTACAACAGAATCTATTGGCCACAGAACGAGGACGACAACACTCTCAGCTTCCGTCTCGACAGAGCGGACGATCAGACCGGTGAGACTTTCGGAACAGTTGTCAACACTCCAGGTCCTGACGGCAAGTATGCCGACTATCAGTTCAAGTCTTCTAAGGACGATCCTCAGCCAGTATACAACATCAACGAGGAGTATCGTCTGATCCCTGCAGGAAAGGGACGTTGGGCTAAGCACGGTGACGGTTATATCACTATCTACGCTTACGAGGACACAGACTATACAACTCCACTCCACAAGCTCGAGCTTCTTCAGGCAGGTGAGCATTCTTACTGGAAAGAGTCCCTCGATGCAAGCGGCAACAGCTCAGAGAAGATCGTGAATGTGCCTGCATTGGCGCTCCACCGTTCTTTCGGAGAGGGTCCTTTCACAAATAAGACAGATGACTGGTCAGATGCACGTTGGTATGTGAACAACATCCGTAACGTGTTCTGGTTGATTCAGAAAGACAGCGATTCAGCTCTTGAGAATCACGAGGAGCTTCTTAATGAGTAATCAACGATAGATGAAGAAGATTATGAGCATATCTACTCTGGCTGCAGCCATTGTGATGATGACGGCGATGTCCTGCTCTGAGGAGAAACATGAGCCTCAGGAGACACCGACGCCTTCAAAGACAAGGACGATGACTGTGCAGGAGAGTGTGGAGGTTGATCATAACGCAGGTTCATTCTGTATTGAGGTGGAAGCCAATTTCGAGTATTGGGCAGATCCTCAGGTGAAATGGATCAAGTATGACAGGATCGAAGGAGGCAAGGTGTGGTTCAATGTCGAGGCAAACAGCCAGACATCGCCACGTGAGGGCAAGGTGAAATTCGCTGACATCAAGGACAGCTACTTCTGCAAATACACTACAGTGACTCAGAAGGCCGATCCGTCAGTCAAGTTCACTCTCAGCCTCGCCGACAAGAATGCCACAGCAGAGACAAAGGCACTGTATGCCAATCTCTGGAAGATCGCTGAAGACGGTTTCATGTTCGGTCATCACGATGACCTCTGGTATGGACGCTACTGGTACAACGAGCCAGGCAATTCGGACACAAAGGCAGTCTGCGGAGACTATCCTGGAGTGTTCAGCGTCGATTTCGGAGCCATCATGGACGCCAGATCCGGCTCTGAAGAAGAGAACAAGATCCGCCGCAGAGTGATCATCGAGGCATACGACAGAGGTGAAGTCATCACTGCCTGCTGCCATCTGAACAATCCGCTCACAGGTGGAGACTCTTGGGACAACTCAAGAAACGATGTTGTAAAGAGCATCCTCACCGAGGGCAGCGCCACACGCAGGACATACATCCAGTGGCTTGACAGATGTGCTGAATTTGCAAACAATCTGAGGGGAACGGATGGAAAACTGATCCCGATCATCTTCAGACCATACCATGAGCACACACAGACATGGTCCTGGTGGGGTTCTAAGTGTACGACTGAAGATGAGTTCATCCGCTTCTGGAGATTCACAGTCGAGTATCTCAGGGACACGAAGGGCGTAAGGAACTTCATTTATGCGATTTCTCCGCAGATGGATGAAGACTATGGCTCTACGGTGAGAGACAGACTGACATTCCGCTGGCCGGGCGACGACTATGTCGACTTCCTTGGAATGGACTGTTATCATTACAGCTGGAAAGCGGCGTTCAAGAGCAATATCATTGCGATGAGCGCTCTGTCCAGAGAGAAGAAAAAGCCATGCGGTGTGACCGAGACAGGTCCCGAGGGCTTCAATTGGAGAGACTATTGGACAACTCATATTCTCGATTGCGCAAAAGGCCAGAAGCTGAGCTTTATCGTGATGTGGAGAAACAAATATGTCGGATCCAATGAGGCGGACAGACATTTCTACTCGGTGTATCCGGGTCATGAGTCAGAGGATGATTTCAGGACCATGTATGCAGACCCAGCAACATTCTTCAGCAATGATCTTCCACAGATGTATGCAATGCCGGAAGGATATGACGTGAAGTAATCTTACACCTATTATTATATATAAGAATATAAATAACTAAACATAACCAAAATGACCAAATCACTCAAATTATTTCTGCTATGCAGTATCATGCTGCTCGGCGGAGTCATTGCCAGCCCGCTTTATGCGCAAAGCAGGACTGTCAGTGGTGTAGTGCTGGACGATCTGGGAGAACCTTTGTTCGGAGCATTTGTAGTTGAGAAGGGCACCAATAACGGTACATCTACCGACTTTGACGGTAAGTACGAGATTAAGGTCGCTTCTGAGGAATCAGTGCTCGAATTCCAGTTCATCGGTTTCATGACACAGGAGATCAAGGTTGGTAAGCAGACAACAATCAATGTCGAGCTTGCAACTGACGCAAACATGATGGAAGAAGTCGTGGTTACGGCTTTCGCCACTCAGAAGAAGGTCAACGTGACCGGTGCGATCTCTGCAGTGAACGGTAACGATCTCGTTGCAGCACCAGTGGCTAACATTTCCAACGCCCTCATCGGTAACACTCCTGGTGTCAGCGGTCTTCAGACTTCCGGTGAGCCTGGACGTAACGAGTCTACAATCTATGTCCGTGGTGTCTCGACCTACGGAGAGTCTACTCCTCTGATCATCATCGACGGTGTTGAGCAGGCTTCAGAGCAGGCTTTCGCAGCATTCAACGCAATGGATGCCAACGAAATCGCCAGCATCTCTGTCCTCAAGGATGCGTCTTCGACTGCCGTATACGGTGTGCGTGGTGCGAACGGTGTAATCATCGTTACAACCAAGCGCGGTAACGAGGGTAAGCCTGTGATCAGTGCTTCAGCAAACTTCGGTCTCACTTCAGCGTCACAGCTTCAGGAGGGTACTACAGCTTACGAGTACGCGCTCTTCAGAAACGAGGCGATCAGAAACGAGCAGAGAAGCTACGCCGGTAAGAACGGTCTCAATGCCAACATCTTCGACGACTATGACCTCTGGAAGTTCAAGAACAACAGAGACTTCACTCCTCAGGAGGTTGACGGCATGACTATGCTTACTCCAG
The DNA here is from genome assembly GCA_017560625.1 of Bacteroidales bacterium. Taxonomy (GTDB): domain Bacteria; phylum Bacteroidota; class Bacteroidia; order Bacteroidales; family UBA932; genus Cryptobacteroides. The sequence continues at coordinate 7,463 of JAFZEP010000009.1, read as the reverse complement.
AGCAGAAGGAGCAGCTCAAGAACACACCAGCCCTCTACTATGCGTCACGTAACCTCTACAAGGAGCAGTTCGACAGAGTGGCTCCTCAGTATCAGGCCAACGTAAACATCAGCGGTGGTACTGAAAGAGTGAAGTACTTCGTATCGTTCGGTTACTTCCGTCAGGAGGGTATTACTAATGTCGTAGAGTATCACGGATCACAGACAGGTTCTACATTCAACCGTTACAACTTCCGTAGCAACTTCGACATCAAGGTGACTGACAACTTCAAGATCACTATCAACTCTGCAGGTCAGTTCGGTGAGGCGACAGGTCCTGGTAACAGTGCCGATCCATATGATATCTCGTCACGTTACAAGATCATCATGCAGTACATCTATGACTCTAACCCATTCATTTCTCCGGGTATCATCGATGGAAAGCTCATCAGCGGCTTCGCAGGTTCTACAAGCCTTATCCAGAACCCTCTCGCTACTAAGGTAGACAGTAAGATCGGTATGCAGAATGCCGTTTACAACCTCCTTCAGAGTGGTTCAGGTACTATCTTCAACAGCCTTCTCGACAACTCGATCAAGCTCGATCATAAGATGGATTACATCCACCCTAACTTGAGAGCTTATGCGACAGTGTCGTACCAGGACAACTACAACCGTTATGTGAAGTATACTCCTTCAATTCCTTCATATACAGTACAGAGAAGCATGGCCAACCCTAACGTCCTCGAGTTCTTCGGCGGATCGACAGGTGCAGGTTCATTCACATCTTACGGTTACAGTAACTGGAACAAGCTTTACCTCGATGCTGGTCTCGACTGGTTCGAGTCTTTCGGAAAGCACAATGTTTCAGCTCTCCTCCTCGGTAAGGCTTCACGCTATACAATGCCTTCTGACTCATACCGAGTTCCTTCAGGTATCATGGGATTTGTAGGTCGTATCACTTACAACTACGATGACCGCTACATGCTCGAGCTCAACGCCGGTTACAACGGTACAGAGCAGTTCGCTGAAGGAAAGCGTTTCGGTCTCTTCCCAGCTCTCTCAGGAGGTTGGGTGCCTACAAAGGAGAAGTGGTTCCCACAGAACGATATCCTCACATTCATGAAGATCCGTGGTTCTTATGGTGAGGTAGGTAACGACCGTCTCGGTGGAACAAGAAGATACTATTATCTCCCTAACACATACAACCTCAACCAGGTAGGTTACTATCTCGGTGCCGGTAACGGATCAAGCCAGAACACATACTATTATGGTGCACTCGAGGGTGTGATCGGTAACCCGGACATCACTTGGGAGAGATCACGCAAGTATGACATCGGTTTGGAGACAAAGTTCTTCACCAACCGTCTCTCAGTGGATTTCGACTACTTCTACGAGAAGCGTGACAACATCCTCACAACTCTTGGAACAATCCCAGGAATCTACGGTGTGGCTTCAAGTTCAGTTCCGCCTGCAAACGTCGGTATCACTCAGAACCAGGGTTATGAGCTCGTTCTCAACTGGTCAGACAAGATCGGTGACCTCAACTACACTATCGGCGGTGACCTCAGCTGGACTCGTAACAAGATCATCTACAAGGCAGAGGCTAACAACCCTTACCAGTGGATGAATGCTACAGGTCATGCGATCGGACAGCGTTTCGGTCTCATCAGCGACGGCCTCTTCAACACACAGGAGGAGCTTGCAAACCGTCCATACAACACATACACTTCAAATCAGGCTACCCTCGGTGACATCCGCTACAAGGACCTCGACGGTGACGGTCTGATCAACCAGAACGATATCGCGCCGATCGGCTTCCCTAACTATGCTCAGTACCACTTCAACCTTAAGGTACAGCTCGCATACAAGGGACTCGACCTCCGCCTTCTCTTCACTGGTTCCGCTAACGGTTCTTACTACCTCAACAGCGGTTACACTATGCCGTTCTTCAAGAATGCCGGTAACGCATGGCTCTGGCAGTATGAGGGACGCTGGACTCCTGAGAAGTATGCAGCAGGTGAGACAATCACTTACCCACGTGCAACATACAGCCCTACAACTTCACACAACAACTACCTCCAGAGCGACTATTGGATGGTTTCTACAAACCACTTCAAGCTCAAGAACATCGAGGTCGGTTATACATTCAACGTGAAGAAGGGTGTACTCAGCCAGCTTCAGGTGCAGTCTCTTAGAGTGTTCATGACAGCAAACAACGTCTACACATTCAAGAATGCCCTCACTCCTTACGGAATCGACCCTGAGACTACAGACGGTAGCGCTTATGTCTATCCTCTTACCAAGGTCGTTACATTCGGTTTGAACATGCGCTTCTAAAATTAAAGAATGAACAAGATGAAAAATATCACAAAAATATTGGCAGTTCTCGGCCTCGTAATGCTGACATCCTGCGACTTCTTCCTTCAGAAGCCAGATACGACAGGTACAGTAGACCGAGACACTGTTTTCGGCAGTAAGAAGAACGCCCAGGCAGCACTCATGTCCTGCTATGGAAACGCTCTTATCCATGGCCTCCCTGGTGGTTTGGGATTCGGCCACGGTACTCTCGGTGCCATCTCAGGCGAAATCAACAAGGGAGCCAGCTGGCACGGTACTTACGTGATCTCACAGCAGGGTCTCAGCGCCAATGGCGTGGGTTCTGACGTTCCTTCAGGATCTGTTTCCGGAGGTTCAGAGAACTTCTCGAAGAACTGGGCAGTAATCCGCCAGTGCTTCATCGTAAAGGAGAACATCGACATGGTTCCAGACATGACCGATGATGAGAAGAATGTCTACAAGGCTGAGGTTACAGCTTTGATCGCCTACAGATACATGGGTATGTTCTACCGCTACGGTGGTGTGCCTAAGGTGACTAAGGCTTTCGAGGCAACTGACGACCTTTCAGCAGGCCGTGAGACTCTCGAGAACACTCTTCAGTATATCCTTGATCTCTGTGACGAGGCTTACGCTGTCCTTCCTGCAAAGTGGGATGCTGCAAACACAGGTCGTATGACTCAGGGTGCAGTGCTCGCTATCAAGGCAAGAGCATTGATGTATGCTGCACGTCCTCTCTTCAACACTGCAACTCCATACCTCGACAACGGTGAGAACAACAACCTCATCTGCTTCGGTTCTGAGGACAAGGAGCGTTGGAATGAGGCTATCAAGGCTAACGAGGCAGTGCTCGAGTGGGCAAAAGCAAATGGCGTGAAGCTTATCAACACAGGCGGAAACGTAGGTACTCCTAACAAGAACGCTTTCGTTGACTACGCTACAGCTACTTCAACTCCTGCAAACAGCGAGGTGATCCTTGCATTCAAGAACAACAGCAAGGACCAGAACTACAACAACAACATCTTCAAGTACTATAACTACTCTCCATACTGGACATTCGAGCGCTTCGATACAGGTGAGTCAGGAGTTCTCTCCAACCACATCAAGAGGTACTACAAGAATGACGGTACAGAGATGACTTGGCCTGATTATGACAAGGACATCGCTCCTAAGAGCGGCGCAGAGTGGATTGAGAACGTTGCCAACATCGAGCCTAGAGCTCTTGCTGACATCAAGTTCGCAGGTCACGATGCAATGAACAATGCCGGTGACACCAAGTGGTCTAGCCTTGGCTGGGGCCGTGGTGGATTTGACGGTAAGATCGGCATGGGTGACGTGTTCCCTAACAGTGTCGGCGGTTCTGACAAGGGTCAGCTTTCAGGTGAGTTGATCAAGTTCTACTACAAGGCAGGTTCAAGAACTTGGTTCGAGTTCCCTATCTTCCGTCTTGCAGAGACTTACCTCAACCTTGCAGAGGCATACAACGAGTATGGCAACTCTGCAAAGGCTCTCGAGAACCTCAACCTCATCCACAACCGTGCAGGTCTCCCTTCTATCACTGAGACAGATCAGGCTAAGCTTAGAGAGATCATCCAGAGAGAGAAGATGATCGAGATGTTCGCTGAGAACCACAAGTATTTCGATGCTAAGCACTGGAAGCGTGCAGACATCGCTGACGGACTCCTCGCCGGTTCAATGCGTGCATTCACTTTCAACATCAAGTCTGGTGCTACATGGCCATATGACAAGAGCACAATCGATACATGGTGGGAAACAGAGTACTTCGTTTCATTCTGGTCTCCAGTCATGTACCTTGAGCCATTCCCACAGTTGGAGGTGAACAAGGGAACAATCACTCAGAATCCTGGTTATTAAAATATAGACGACGATGAGAAAACAGAATATATTCAGATGCCTCGCATTCCTGAGTGCATCAATACTGATTTCCACAGCAGTTGTAGCGCAGGAGAAATCGGATTCGCTCTCTACTGCAGCTGTGTCGACTGTGTCCGGAGATGATCTGTACCACATCCAGACTTCGAATCTTTCGAACACTCTGGTGGGTATGATCCCTGGCCTCACTGTGATACAGGGAAACGGCGCTGTGGGATATGACAATGCCAACTGGCTTATCCGTGGTCTCAACAGCTACGGTTCGGGCACATGGAACTCGGCTAGAATCTTTGTGGACGGCTTCGAGGTGAACTCAGAGTACCTCGTGTCGCTTTCTCCATCAGAGATCGAGAGCATTTCAGTCCTCAAGGACGGTGCAGCGCTTGCTGTCTATGGTGACCGTGGTGCAAACGGTGTCATCAAGATCGAGACAAAGAGAGGTAAGATCGGTCCTGCAACTGTAACAGCCAAGGTGCGTTACGGTGCGCAGACTCCTAACATCTACAACAAGCCTCTCAATTCATATGAGTTCGCAAACCTCTACAACCAGGCTGTGTCTAACGACAACGCTATGGTCTGGACTCCTGCTTACAGCGCTGAGCAGCTTGCTGCCTACAAGAACGGCACTGGAGTGGACGTAGACTGGTACGACGCAGTCCTCAAGGACGCAGGTGCTTATGTTGATGGTGACGTCATCTTCAACGGCGGTACTGAGAACGCACGCTACAATGTAAATCTCGGTTATGTGAATACAACAGGTATCTTCAACGCGAAGAACACCGACACAACCAAGAACCTCGGTTACGAGAGATATAACATCCGTGCAAACCTCGACTTCAACATCCTCAAGATCTTCGAGTTCAAGGTGGACTTCAACGGCCGCATCGAGATGAGAAGAAGACCTAACTACGGTGTTACTGACCTCTTCAGCAACCTCGCACGTTATCCTTCAAACATCTACAACATCTTCGATGATGCAGAGAAGACTCATCTCTCAGGTACATCAATCTATCCTAACAACCCTTACGGTTCGGTTCACGAGCTCGGTTGGTACTCACAGAAGGCACGAAGCCTCCAGGGTAACTTCCAGCTTAAGGAGAAACTCGATGTCCTGACTCCAGGTCTCTACCTCGAGGAGGCATTCTCTTTCTACAGCTACACATTGAGTACTTACAGCAAGACAAAGAACTATGCGCGTTACTTCAATGGTGCGACAACTACAACTGACCAGACTACTTCAATCACTGCAAGTGCCTACGGTTCAGCAGGTATGCAGGACTGGAAGCAGGGCCGCCTCACAGTTGGCTACGACCGCACTTTCAACGAACATGCTGTGTCTGCTGCAGTAAACTACAACATTTCTGCATACAAGGGTAACGACTTCTATACATACAAGGTCAACTATCTCAACCTCAACGGTACAGTTGATTATGTATATGACAACCGTTATGTTGCTGAGTTCGCTTTCTCATACTTCGGAAACGATGCTTACGCTCCTGGTCACAGATGGCACTTCTATCCTTCAGGATCATTCGCATGGGTTGCTTCAAACGAGGATTTCCTCAAGAACAGCTCTGTGGTTGACTTCCTCAAGGTGAGAGCATCGGTGGGTGTTGCAGGTACATCTCAGTCAAACGCGACATCTGTACTCACAAACTTCGACACAAGCGGACGTTACCTCTTCAAGGACTACTACACAAGCAGCTACATCGGAGCATTCTACATCGGTCCTAACGGTGGTGCTGACAACGGCTCGCTCGTTCCTATGTTCATCGGCAGCGAGAACATCCGTCCTGAGAAGAGCGTGAAGTACAACGTAGGTATCGATGCAAGCCTCTTCCAGGGTCTTGACCTCACAGTTGACGCATTCCTCGACAAGAGAAGCGACATCCTTACCCTCAACAACTCTAAGATGGGTTACTACGGTAAGCAGTATGTGTTCTCTAATGTAGGTAAGATGACCAACATGGGCTTCGAGGCAAACGCTGTTTACCAGAAGACCGTAGGTGACTTCTCATACAGAGTGAACGGTATGGTTTCTTACGCAAAGAACAGAATCGACTATATGAACGAGGTTACTCCTGCCAATGAGTTCAGCGCTCAGACAGGTCGTCCTTACGGAACATATATCGGTCTTGTTGCCGAGAGATTCTATGACATCTCAGACTTCGACAGCGAGGGCAACCTCAAGATGGGTATCCCTACTCCTGCATTCGGTGCAGTGCAGCCAGGTGATGTCAAGTACAAGGACCTCGACAAGAACGGCGTGGTAGACCAGAACGACAAGACTCAGATCGGCAAGTCTGTATATCCTGAGTGGTATTTCAGCTTCGGCGGAAGAATCGCTTACAAGGGATTTGACCTCGAGGTTCTCTTCCAGGGTGCAGCAGGCATGTCTGTAAACCTTCTTGACAATAAGAACCAGGTTGTTGCATTCGTAGACAACGGTAACGCATACGAGATCGCAAAGGGCGCATGGGCATATTACCCTGCAGAGGGCATCGACACACGCGCTACTGCTACATATCCTCGTCTGACAACTCTCAGCAACGAGAACAACTACCAGACAAGTTCATTGTGGGTGAAGAATGCGGACTATCTCAAGCTCCGTAATCTCGAGCTCGGATACAACTTCAACAGCCGCAAGGTACAGGAGTCAGGCATCTCTAACCTCAGAGTATATCTGAGCGCACAGAACCTCTTCACTGTCAGCGGTCTCCTCAGAAAGTACAATCTTGATCCTGAGAGACTCAGCGGTTATCCTACTTTGACATCCTACAATGCCGGCGTATCGATTACCTTCTAAAGAATGCAGATTATGAAAATAAGAACAATTATATCATCTTTAGTGATTGCATTGGTATCATCTGCCTGCAGTGATTTCCTTGATACAAGTATCGACCGCAACTCGACAGGGGAGACTATCACTACCAACTACAGCTCTATCTGGGGCTTCGGTAGAGCGTTCTACACTCCTCTCGGATATGGTTTCGGAATGATCGACAGCAACATCTTCGCTACAGCGTCGGATGAGGCTCAGCAGACTTCTGCTCAGTCAAATGTGATCTACTTCAACAAGGGTATGCTGAACGAGAACGTAAACCCTCTCTTCACATACTACAGAAACTACTATGAGGGCATCCGTGCCGCTAACTTCTTCCTCGACTATGTCGGCAATGGAAAGGGTGAGGCGCTCCTTGCCCAGAACCGTAACCTTGTGACTGACAAGGTGAACTATGAGCGTGACCTCCAGTCACT
>JAFZEP010000061.1 GCA_017560625.1 Bacteroidales bacterium | reverse complement strand
GTGGGAAGAGATGGATTCGAACCACCGAAGGCGTACGCCAGCAGATTTACAGTCTGCCCCATTTGGCCACTCTGGTATTCTCCCAAAATTCATTCAAGAACTTCGAGCCGATGGAGGGAATCGAACCCACGACCCCGAGATTACAAATCACGTGCTCTGGCCAACTGAGCTACATCGGCATTGTTTTTGGCCCCGTCAGGAAGTTTGTTTCCTTAAGGGATTGCAAAGGTAGGCATTATTTTTTAATCTGCAAATCTTTTGAATCTTTTTTTGCATTTTTTTCATATTCTTCTTTCAAAACATGCTTCAGGCCATCTTTTGAAAGACCGCACTCGTGCCTCAATTCGCTCTGAGTGGCCTGCGTCATATACCTGTCAGGTATTCCCACTGCGCGTACCGGAAGCGGTTTTTCCATAGCTGACATATATTCAGACACTGCTCCATACAGACCTCCGAGGATTGTGCCGTCCTCTACGGTTATCACTCTGTCATATCCGGCCGCCACCTCCGCCAGGATCTCCTGATCGATCGGCTTTATATACCTTATATTATATATAGCAGGCGACCAACCTGTTTCAGCACGCAATTCCTCAGCCGCTTCAAGCGCACGGTAGACAAACGGACCGGCTGCAATCACAGCCACCTTCGTTCCTTCGGCGAGTTTCTCACCCTTTCCTGCAGCAAGCGCGTTATACTGGACACTCTCCCACTCTACTCCTTCGCCGAATCCGCGTGGATACCTTATTATATAAGGGCCCTTTTCGGAAAGCATGGCAGAGTACATCATATCCTTCAGTTCAAGCTCATCCTTAGGCGCCGCCACAACTGCACCAGGTATGCTCCTGAATATCGACATGTCATAGCATCCGTGATGGGTCGCGCCATCCTCTCCAACAAGACCGCCTCGGTCCAGGCAGATCACAACCGGAAGCTCCTGAAGAGCGACATCATGGATAATCTGGTCGTACGCTCTCTGCGAGAATGACGAATAGATGTTACAGAAAGGTTTCATTCCTCCTGCAGCAAGGCCGGCCGAGAATGTCACGGCATGCTCTTCCTCGATGCCGACGTCATAGAAGCGATCAGGCATCTGCTTCGCAAGATGATTCATGCCGCAGCCGGAAGCCATCGCAGGCGTAACGCCCACGACCTTATCGTTGCTGCGGGCCAGATCAAGGAGAACCTTTCCAAATACGTCCTGATATCTGCTTATGCCCTTGGAGTCAATGATTCTTTCTCCTGTCTCCATGTCAAACATGCCTGGAGCATGCCATACGGTCTGATTGGCCTCTGCCGGAGCATAACCCTTTCCCTTCTTGGTCAAGGCATGAAGCAGCACCGGTCCCCCGATCTCCTTGAGCTTCTTGAGTGTGTCGATCACCTGTGCGACATCGTGTCCGTCGATCGGCCCGAAATAACGGAAACCGAGAGCCTGGAAAAGATGCCCTCCGTTTTCACGTACAAGGAAAGACTTTGTTGTGGCTACAATTTTCTGGAGCGAACGTCTGAACCAGTTGTCGCCCAGACCGTCCCACACCTTTTTCTTGACCCTGTTGTAGCGGGGATCAGCCGTTACCTTGAGAAGGTAGTTGTGGACCGCACCGACATTCCTGTCGATGGATATGTTGTTGTCATTCAGAATTACAAGCAGGTCTGCCTTGCTGGCACCGGCATTGTTCAGGCCCTCGAAGGCAAGTCCTCCAGTGAGTGAACCGTCACCGATGAGCGCCACCACCTTGTTGTCGAGCCCCTGCATCTTTGCTGCCTCGGCAAATCCGAGAGCCGCTGAAACCGAGGTCGACGAATGGCCTACGCCGAAAGCGTCATACTCGCTTTCCGAACGCTTCGGGAATCCGCTGATGCCGTCTTTCGTCCTGTTGCCTTTGAACGCCTCTCTTCTTCCTGTGATTATCTTGTGGGCATACGCCTGATGTCCGACATCAAAGACGATCTTGTCCTGCGGGGCATCATAGACATAGTGCAATGCCACTATAAGTTCGACGGCACCGAGGCTTGGTCCGAGATGGCCTGGATTCACGGCACAGCACTCGACCATGTAATGACGTATCTCTTCGCACAAAGTACGAAGTTCGTCCATGCTCAAGCCCTTTATATCACGCGGCGAGTCTATCTTATCTAGTATCTTATAGGACATATGCACAATAATACAGCTTGCGAAGGTAATACTAAAATCGGACAATTTGAAATCCGGTTTTGACTATTAGTGCAAAATAAACTATCTTCGCGAGCGAAAAGATCCTTCGGCTTCGCCCATGATGACAGAAGGATCGGTCAAATGACAAAATAATCAATAAAACAATATTATGGCACAGACAATCAAAAAGTATCTGAACGACAGCTTTGCCGCAAGATGGGCAGCGCTGATCCTCATTGCTTTGGCAATGTTCTTTGCGTACATGTTCGTTGACGTGATGTCACCTCTCCAGTCTCTCATCGAGAGCTCAAGAGGATGGGACAGCTCAGTGTTCGGAAGCTACGCAGCATCTGAGTACATGCTCAACGTCTTCGGATTCCTCATCATCGCCGGCATCATCCTCGACAAGATGGGAGTACGCTTCACCGGTATTCTTTCAACAGCCCTGATGGTGATCGGCGCCGCGATCAAGTACGTCGCAATCACTGACTGGTTCCAGGCTACAGAATTCTGCCAGTGGCTCAACTCATGGTGGGTTGCAATGCCAGGCAGCGCAAAGCTTGCATCTTTAGGATTCATGATCTTCGGATGCGGCTGCGAAATGGCAGGTATCACAGTTTCAAAGGCAATCGCAAAATGGTTTGAAGGCAAGGAGATGGCTCTCGCAATGGGTCTCGAGATGGCTATCGCACGTCTTGGCGTGTTCGCTGTCCTTTCAGCATCACCTCGCCTTGCCGAGGCGTTCAATGGCGTAGAGGCTCCTATCCTCTTCTGCGTTGTTCTCCTTCTGATCGGTCTGATCAACTTCATCGTGTTCTCAGTAATGGACGCCAAGCTTGACAGACAGAAGGGCATTACAGCAGGTGGTGAGTCAAGCGAGGAGTTCAAGGTAAGCGACCTCAAGAAGATCTTCGCAAGCAAGATGTTCTGGTTTGTGGCTCTCCTTTGCGTGCTCTACTACTCTGCAATCTTCCCATTCCAGAGATATGCGACAAACTTCCTTGAGATCACTCTCAACATCCCTGCGACAGAGGCTGCAGACCTCTTCAGATGGTTCCCTATCCTTGCAATGGTTCTCACTCCATTCCTCGGAGCGTTCCTCGACAACAAGGGTAAAGGTGCGACAATGCTCATGCTTGGTGCAGTCATCATGATCGCATGCCACCTCAGCTTCGCATTCCTCCTTCCGCTCTTCCCTAGCAAGGTGTTCGCACTCATCCTGATCGTCGTTCTCGGCGTATCGTTCTCTCTGGTTCCTGCTGCACTTTGGCCATCAGTTCCAAAGATCATCGATCCTGCAATCCTCGGCAGCGCGTACTCGCTCATCTTCTGGATCCAGAACATCGGACTCTGCCTTGTGCCTCTCCTTATCGGAGTCGTACTTAACAGCACCGGAGGTTATGTTGCCCCTATGTGCATTTTCGCTTCATTCGGAGTATTTGCATTCATCATGTCATTCTTCCTCAAGGTGGAGGACAAGAAGAAGGGATACGGACTCGAACTTCCTAACATCAAGAAATAATGTCTACCCTCAAAAGCACTTTGAGGGACAACAAGTGGGCATGCTGGCTGGTGCTGGCATGCCTTGTTGTTCCTATGTTTGCGTCGTATTTCTTTGACGACATGTTCTCGTCGCTCTCCCCTCTTTTCGAGCATCCGGAGAGCCTGGCGCTAGGCTGGAATGAGGCTGATTACGGATTATATTCAAGCGGATACTCCTTCCTTTGCATCCTCGGAGGTCTTGTCATCGGCGGCGTATTGCTTGACAAGTACGGTGTGCGCAAGATGGGATCTGCCTTTGTAGGCATGATGGTAGGCGGAGCAGCTATGGTTACATATGCCATATCTGCAGGTCTGGAGCCTAAGATGTCACTTAGAGTAGCGTACGTCGGATGCATGCTGTTCGGACTTGGCAGCGAGATCGCCGGAGTTGCAGTTACAAGGTCTATCGCTAAATGGTTCAAGGGACGCAACATGGCACTGGCCATGGGACTCCAGCTGGCTATTGCACGCCTGGGCACAGCGCTCGCCCTGCTCGTCGCCCCTATGCTTGTTACTCAAGAAGTTGGCAAGTTCTACACATTGGCAGATACCAACAGACCTGCACTTGTGGGAATGGCGGTTCTTGCTCTGGGCATGATCCTTTGGGCAGTATTCGTAGGAATGGATGCAAGATTTGACAAGAAAGAAGGCACAGTGGACACTGTCGAGACAGCAGAGGAAGACAAATTCAGATTCTCAGACATCTGGAAGGTTCTCAGCAATCCTAGATTCCTGATGATCGCCATCCTGTGTGTGACATTCTACTGCTGTGTCATCCGCTTCAAGAAATTCGGCGTAAGCATCCTCATCACTCTGTTCGGAGTGGAAATGGACATCGCTACTGTACTCCTTGCAATGATCCCGTTCTTTACCATCGTGTTCACTCCGCTTTTCGGAACTATGGTAGACAAGACAGGCAACGCCACAAAGTGGATGGTACTCGGAGCAGGAATGGTGCTGGCATCACACCTGATCATCACATTCGCTCCTGCCGGCGGACCTGTATATTCCTATATCGCAATCGCTCTTCTGGGCATCGGATACTCACTGGTTCCGGCAGCGATGTGGCCGTCAGTTCCGAAGATCGTCCCTGAAAAGAATCTCGGCACAGCATACTCGCTGATCTATTGGGTGCAGAACCTCGGAATGTGGGCCGTCCCTATCCTTGTAGGAAAGATCCTCAACAACGGAAACGGCTCTCAGGAAGGAAAGATCAACGCTGCCTTGAATGCCGAATATGTTTTCATAGCACTCGGTATTATAGCAGTGGCTGTAGCAGTAATGCTATTGAGATCATCTAAAAAGAATCCTCAGCTCGGACTTGACAGACCGGCTAGCAAATAACACTACTTCAGAAAATTCGGATATCTATCACCCCGATGCCCCATCACCCAAAGGCCCACCCAATGGTCCATCACCCTGATGGCCAAAAAATGGCCTGTTTTTCTGGCCGCTGTGGGTCAATCAAGGGGGTCGGCCAAGAAATGGCCTGTTTTTCTGGCCGCTGTGGGTCAATCAAGGGGGTCGGCCAAGAAATGGCCTGTTTTTCTGGCCGCTGTGGGTCAATCAAGTGGTTCGGCCAAGAAATGGGGCCTTTTTCTGGCCGTTGTGAGTCAATCAAGGGGTTTGGCCAAAAAATGGGGCCTTTTTCTGGCCGCTGAGGGTCAATCAAGGGATTCGGCCAAAAAATGGGCCCTTTTTCTGGCCAATGCTATATATACAGACAAAGAAGGTGGCTTTTCTGACAGAAAAGCCACCTTCTTTTTTGCATCATGCACCGTCCGATGACGGTGCATTTTATTTAGAGTTTCTTGAAGTCAACTGTACAGTCGAAGAGGTTGCCGTTGAGTGGCGAGCAGTTTGTAACTGTCATCACGTATGTAGCACCCATTTCGAGAGTAACGCCTTCTGCAAGCTCGATGTTGCCAGGAACTGCAAGATACTTCTGAGCCTCTGGAGTAAGGGTTACTGTGCCGTACTCGTCACCCCAGCCAGCCTGACCGAAGAACTTGATAGAGACATAGTCATATCTCCAACGACCGCCGATAACAACATCAGAAGCATCGTCGTCAGTATCCTTATCGTCAACCAAGTCGCCGTCCTCAGCAACAGCCTTACCAGTGAACTGGTATACGCCATCCTCAACCTCAGCGAGAGTAATGAGCTGACCGCTGTCCCATGCGAGCTGGCTTGTCATCACTGGGTGAGCGACGCCCCAACCCATGAGCGTGATTGCGCCTTCATCCTTGTATGTTGCAGCTTTACCGTCAGCCTTCACTCTACGTACAGTAACGAACTGGTTTGCGAGATCGAGCTCGAATGAGTAGTAGCCTGTAACAGCCTTGAACTTGAGACCATCAGCTGTGAGCTCGAAGTGGTCTGGATCAACGTACCAATCAAGTGGGTTGCTGATACCTGAGAATGAGATGATGCTGTTCTGCTCTACTGAAGCTGCCATAACCTTGTAAACTGAGTTAGAAAGCTTCATTGCAGCAACACCGTTCACCTGGATGTCAAGCATGTTTACAGGAACCTCAACCTCCTCGTAAGACACCTTAGCAGCATTAATGCCACCTGTAAGGTCGAGAACGATCTTGTAGCTCTTGCCACCCTTAAGCTCTACACCCTTGATATTACCATCATCTCCCGGAATATCGAATGCAGGAGCAAGATTGATTTCAGCATAGTTTTCCTTTTTAAACTCACCGCCCCAGCCCTTCTGGTGGAAGAACTTGAAGTCAGCGCCAGAAACCGCTACCTGACCTGGAGCTGTAAGAGTGAACTGGTATACCTTGTCAGCAATCTGTGCCATTGGATAAGCACCGTCCTCAGTGTTCCAACCTGGACCGATAACCGGCTTACCGAAGTTAGAACCGATAACCCAAGGAGCACCGGTACCGTCAGCTGCAAGTGTAAGGAGATTGCCGTCAGCATCAACTGGCTCTACCTTGATCCACATGTTATCTACGTCATAGAAAAGCTTGTAGAGTCCGTCAACTGCACGGAACTTAACCTCTGTGAAGTCATCATTAACCATGAAGAAGTCATAGTCAAGAGTCCAGTTGTTGAGATCCACAACGCCACCGAAGTCCATTACCTGACCCTGCTTGAGCTCCATTGTAGAAGTAATGCTTCCTGCACCGAGTGGAGAAGCAGCAAGTGTCCAGAGGTCTACAGCGATTGTGTACTCACCAGCCATACCTGCTGTGAAAGGGATCGGATTTACATGACCTGCAGAAAGAGCAGAACCGTCCCAACCGAGAGAAATCACGTCACCCTCCTCGTTGATGGCTGGAGTCACGACATGACCCTTCACCTTCTCAGGGAACTGACCTGTAATTTCATACTTGTACTCATCCTCGTTCACTCTTGCAAGCTGATACTCAGCACCTTCCTCTGTCTTAAGAGTCAATGATGCGAAATCCGGACGCTTCAAAGCCACATATACAGTGTCATATGAAAGACCCATTCCCACATTCTGAGATGCGAACACTACAGTTGCGATACCGTTTGGAATCTCAGCGAAGAGAGGGGCCTGGATTGTACCCTCGTAAGTGCCGTTCTGCTTTGTTCTGATAGTCACATTGTTTACCTCAGTCTCATCATAGAGAAGCTTTGCCTTGAGAGTCGACAATGCAAAATCCTTGTCATTGACATCAACAGAGAACTTGATGTCCGCTCCCATGTATGTAGACTCAGTGTAGCTGTTGATAACCATATCAGGACCCACCTCAGTTGTGATGAACTCAGGAGTCTTCTGACAAGAAGCCAAAGCAGCTACGCCTGCGAGAGCGATTGAAGCTATTTTGAATATTCTGTTCATAATCGTTTTATTAATTATTGTCTTTATATTCCCGGTCAAGCCGGGAATGACGTGTTATTACTCCTGCCAGAGGAGAGATGCGATACTCTTTGCAGGCACCTTATACTTGACAGTGTGCTTTGTAGTAGCGAAGACAAAGTCCTGATCGCTGCCGCTGTTGTTGCAGATAAGCACACCTACAGTGTTGTCTGGGTTGACATACATCTGCATTTCAAGACCTGAAGGGAACTTGAATGAATCATAATCGATCATCTTTGCACCTGGCTTAAGTGCCACAGAAGCGTGTGCACAGTCAAACCAGTGACTGTTCTTCACGATAGTCTTGTAGTCTGCAGAGTTGATGGTCACACCACCGTAGCAGGTCTTGCATGATCCGTCGTGCGGGCTGAAAGGACCTCTCTTGTCGTCGAGCATGAGGTTCCAGAGTGTGACACCCTGACCGCCTCTCTTGAGTGTACCGAGGACAATTGATGAGAAGTCTGGCACAAGACAGTTTGAAAGGAAGTTGAAATCCCATCTGTCCTGATAGCCACCGATCCAAGTTCCGATAGAAGCCTCAGTGAAATAGATGCTCTTCTCAGGATATGTCTTGTTGATCTCGTCGAGCTCAGTCACGCTTCCACCGTATGCATGCCATGCAGAACCGTCAGCCCACTTGTACGCCTCAGGGTCAGCATAGATGTTGAGCGGATAGTTGTCCTGACCTGGCTTGTCGTCGTAGTTGTAGTTGTGATCGAAGAGGAGGAGCTGAACATCGCCCAGACCAGCCTTCTCCATTGCAGGTCCGAGAACCTTCACGAAATCCTTCTGATCCTGCCATGGCATTACCATAGACATAGAGTTGCCAGGATTGAGAGGCTCGTTCTGCATGGTAAGAGCGAAGATATCGAATCCTTCGTTCTCCATCACCTGCACCCACTTCACAAAGTACTCTGCATAGTCATCGTAGCATGATGGTCTGAGACGACCGCCGGTCCACTTGTCGTAATTTGTCTCTGTGGTGATCGCAACATTGTATTTTGAAGTGTCCCAGCTGTTTCCGCCAGGCATGTCACACTTCATCCAAAGCGGTGCAGACCAAGGTGATCCGATGATCTTTACATCAGGATTGATCGCATAGATCTCCTTGAGTACAGGGAAAAGGTATGTCTTATCCTCTGAGTGTACAGCAAAGTTCTCAAGACCCTTTGTGTCGCACCATGTGTAGTTGTCCTTGAGACAGAAGTCTGAAGCACCGATAGCCACACGGATGAGGCTCATTCCGGCACCCTTCTCGCGAGAGAATGTCTCCTCGAGGAAAGCTGTTCTGTCTGCAGGAGCCATCTTCATGAGGTTGTAAGCCGCTGCTGTAGTCACAGCAAGACCGAAACCGTCGACAGCAACATCCGACTGCTTGGACATGTCGAATGTCACCTGATATGGAGACATGCTGCCTGGCTTGCCGAAATCGAAAGTAGTCTTCTCGAACTGCTTGTCGCCCTTGGCTGTAGTCACATAGGCAACTACGTCCTTCTTTACTACCTCGACAGGTGGAGTGGTCTGCTGATCATCTCCTGTGTCTGGGGTAGGCTTGTCTGGTGTGCAGTTGCATGCACACAGACAAGCTAGAATTCCTGTCAAAAATAATTTAGACATTGTTCTTATCATAATCTATTAATAACCAGCGTTCTGTACAAGGCTTGGGTTGTTGTCCAAAGCTGTCTGCGGAATTGGCATGAATACAGTCTCCTCTGTGAGAGGGAAACGAGCCTGCCAGTATGAATCCTGCTGAGGCATTGCATCGTGGATAGCCTTTGTCTTCTCGAAGCTGTGACGGAGAAGGTCATAGAAACGGAAGCCCTCGAATGCAAGCTCAAGGCGGCGCTCCTTAAGGATAGCGTCGATGGCTGCCTCCTGAGAAGCTGGAGTAGCGATAGCCTTGATGCCGGCACGCTCACGGATCATGTTTACATATCTTGCAGCACCAGCAAGGTCACCTGTCATAGCAAGAGCCTCAGCGTGGAGGAGATAGATCTCACCAAGACGCATAAGGATGATTGAAGATGCGTTTGTAGGAACCTTGTGCATGAATGCATAGTTGTCACCTGGGTAGTAGTTTGACCAGATAGCCTCGTCGTAAACGATACAAGCGTTCTTTCTCTCAGTGTCACCCTCTGCATCGTAAGCTGCGATGAGGTCGCGTGATGGAGTGATCCACTTGATCCAAGAGTAGCTGTCGCTTGGATTGTATGCATTTCTGTGGAACATCATCCACACCCAGTTACCGTTTGACTTAGTCCAGTTGATCTCGAAGATAGACTCCTTAGTGTTGCGGACTGCGTCAGTCTCGTCGTATGCCCACATCTGGCCATAGTCGTCAACGAGCTCATAACCGAAGCTTTCTACAGCTGCACAGTGCTCGGCAACCTTTGACCAATCCTGAAGGCCAGCCTTAGGCTCAGCATAGATTCTTGCAAGCATACCGTGTGCGAACGCCTTTGTGAAGAGGTGCTTGTTGCTTGGATCTGGTGCAGGAGCGTTCTCGCATGCGAACTCAAGCTCCTTGATGATCTGAGAGTGAACATCCTTGATAGCAGTTCTTGCAGGGAAGTACTCGTCGTAAACTTCCTCGATGTTGTCAGCTGTGATTGCTGGCGGAATCGAGTTCACGAGAGGAATGTCGCCCCAGATATAAGACATCTGGAAGAGGTTCCATGCTCTCCAACAGTAAGCCTCAGACTTCCACTCACGATACTCCTTGTCAGTCATGGTCTCATCAGTCTCCTTGATGCGGTCGATGTTGCAGATGAGATTGTTACAGTTGCTTACCTGGCCCTGATACCAGTCCCAGTCACGTACAACGTTCTTGTTCTCACCGTCCTGCTTGTTGGCCTCGATAGCCATGAGCTCTCCGGTTCCTGGGTTTCCGCCGTATGCGTTGTCTGCACGGCACTCAGCGTACACGAGCCAGTCAAGGTATCCCTTTTCCTGGATATCCTTTGTCCAGCTGCTGTAGATGGCGTCTCTAAGACCCTTCATATCCTCTCTTGTAGAGTACTGAGACTCACCTGCATCCTGATCCACCTTTACGTTACCCTCATTATATCCTGTTTCAGGATAAAGGTTCAACTCACAAGATGAAAGGACAACAAGGGAAGCGAGAGAGAGAATTGTAAATATCTTTTTCATTTTCTTTCCTTATTTAATTGATTAGAACTCGACATTCACTCCGAAAAGTACTGTCTTCACACAAGGGTAAGTACCCCAGTCGATACCCATAGAAGTAGCGCTTGTATACTGGCTCATTTCAGGGTCATATCCTGAATAGTTTGTGAAGGTGATCATGTTATCCAAAGTCACGTATGGCTGGATACGGCTGATGTTTGCCTTCTTGAGTGCAGGATGTGTGATGTCGTAAGAGAGAGTGATGTTCTTGACCTTGAGGTATGAACCGTCCTCGATCCATCTTGTAGATGCTCTGAGGTTGTCGAGCTCACCTGCCTTAGGGATGTCAGTTACCTGTCCAGGGATTCTCCAACGTCTGAGAGCGTCCTTGATCTGGTTGCCTGAAGAGTACATACCGATCATCTCGATCTTAGATGCGTTGTAGATGTCGTTACCTACTGAAGAAGTGAGGAGGATGCTGAGGTTGAGGCCCTTCCAGCTTACAGTATTTGTCATACCTGCTGTGAAGAGAGGGTTAGCGTCACCGATGTAGTGCTTATCGGCTACGTTCACCTTACCGTCACCGTTGTAGTCCTCATAGAGAACCATACCTGTCTCAGGATCTACGCCGAGAGCTGTATAGCCCCAGAACTGTGAGAGCGGCTGACCAGGAGTCATACGTACCACATACTCGCTGAGAGCCTCAGAAGTCTGAGTGTAGTAGTAAACCTGCTGGAGGTTGAGCTTCTCAAGCTTGTTGCGGTTCATTGAGATGTTGAAGTCTGTTGTCCATCTCCAGTCGTTTCTCTCGACGTTCACTGAGCTGATTGCAAGCTCGAGACCCCAGTTTGACATCTCACCCTCGTTGCGGTAGATGTTAGGGTATGGTGAAGGAAGAGGTACGTTCATAAGGAGATCCTTAGTGTACTTGTAGTAACCGTCGACTGTCACGCTGAGTCTGCCGTTGAACATAGACCAGTCAACACCGATGTTGGTCTGAGTTGTAGTCTCCCATGTGAGATCCTTGTTACCGATGTTCGACTTTCCGCCGAGTGTAGGAGTTGCATCAGCGAACTCAGACTTTGTCCAGTCGTAGTAGTTTGTACCGTACTGCTGTACCCAAGCGTAGTCTGCGAGACCTGACTGGTTACCCTGCTGTCCCCAACCTGCACGGATCTTGAGGTCGTCGATCCAAGTGATGTCCTTCATGAAGTCCTCACCTGAGATACGCCATGCTACCGAAGCTGATGGGAAGTAGCCCCAACGGTTGCCAGGAGCAAGCTTAGAAGAACCGTCAGCACGGAAGTTTACAGTTGCGTAGTACTTGCTGTCGAAGTTGTATGACACACGTGCGAGGTAAGACATGATAGCCCACTTCGAGAAACCCTGTGACTGGCCTCTGAGACCACCCTTGTTACCGCCGTTGATGCCGTAGATCACGTTGCCATAATCAGGAGAGAAGTAGCTTCTTGAGCCTGAGAGGTTCTCCCAACGTGAAGTTGTAGCTGAAGTACCTGCCATAGCCTCGAAGTTGTGCTTAGCATCCCATGACTCGTTGAATGTGAAGATGTTGTCGTACACCATTCTCATGTCGTCGCTTCTTGTTGAAGAAGCCTCACCGTGCTGTGTACGTCCGTAAGATGTCTTGATAGGATCGAGGAAGTAGTAGCTGTGTACCCATCTGCGGTCCATAGACACTGTTGACTTGAACTTGAAGTTGTCAGTGAAGTTGATCTGAGCGTAACCTGTGAGGAGGAGACGGTCTGTCTGAGTGAAGTTGTTCTCAGTTCTCGCAAGGTTCTCAGATGGAGTTGTAAGGTTTGCTCCGTAGAAATTTGTCCAATACCAGTTAGGGTTGGTCTCATCCCAAACCTTTGCATAAGTAGGAGTGTTGATCACTGAAAGAACTACACCGGCACGGTTAGAACCTGTACCTGAGATGATGTCGTTGTTCTTATAGTGTGAGTAAGCGATATTTGTTCCTACGTTGAGCCACTTGTAAAGGTCAGAGTCGAAGCTTGCCTTCACGTTGAAACGCTTGTTGTATGCTACAGGAAGGATACCCTGCTCGTCAGTGTAACCTCCACCGATGTAGTAGCGCATGTTCTCATTTGCGTTGGAAACAGAGAGCTGATAGTTCTGGTTGATACCAGTCTTGTAAGTCTCCTTGAACCAGTCTGTCTCGTCCTTGATGTCAGCAGGGATGCCAGACACTGCACCGATCTCCTCCATGAGCTCTCTATACTCCTGAGCATTGAGGACGTCGTATGTCTTTGCTACGTTAGCAAGACCTACTGATGCATTGAGGCTCACCTGTGGACCCTTGCTCTTCTTACCCTGCTTTGTGGTAATGAGAACGACACCGTTTGCTGCGCGTGATCCGTAGATGGCTGCTGAAGAAGCATCCTTGAGGATCTGCATAGACTCGATGTCCTGAGGAGAGAGGTAAGCGATAGCGTAGTTACCTGTTCCCACTGGAACGCCGTCGACTACATATAGAGGGTCGTTTGAAGATGCGATTGAAGAAGCACCACGGACGCGGACTGTCATACCAGAACCTGGGAGACCGCTTGTCTGCTGTACTGTTACACCGGCAACCTTACCCTGGATGAATCCAGAAGCCTCAGTTACAGGACGTACCTTCATGTCCTCTGTTGAAACTGTTGAAACTGCGGTGGTGAGGTCCTTCTTGCGAACGGATCCATAACCGATGGCAACGACTGCATCAAGCATGATAGCATCGTCCTGGGCAGTGATGTTGATCACTGCACGGTTGTTAACCTTCTCGGTAACAGTCATATAGCCGAGAGCTGCAAACTCAAGTGTAGCATCACCTGAGCTGACTTTCAGCTGCCAGTTACCATCAATGTCGGTGGTAGTACCATTCTGGGTACCCTGCTCCAAAACTGTCATTCCGATTACAGGATAACCGCTCTGGTCAACCACCGTACCCTTTACAGAATGCTGCTGTGCAAAAGCTGTCATGCTCGCCAAGAGCAGCACCACCATAGTCAGATATTTTCTCATACGGTAGAATTTAGTTGTTAATATTAAGTAGTGTAAATAGTTTATTTCATTTTCCTAAGAAAGCATTCGATTGTGTTCTCCATCAAGCATGTGATAGTCATCGGACCGACACCTCCAGGGACTGGGGTAATCACCGACGCCTTAGGTTCGATAGCTGCATAGTCCACGTCGCCGCAGAGCTTTCCTGTCTCCGGATCGCGGTTGACTCCCACGTCGATGACCACAGCACCCTCAGAGACCATGTCTGCTGTCACGAACTTAGGACGTCCGATTGCCACCACAAGGATTTCCGCATTGCGGGTTACTGTAGGGAGGTCGACAGTGCGGCTATGAGCGATTGTCACAGTCGCATTCTCGTCAAGAAGAAGTTTTGAAACCGGAAGACCGACGATGTTGCTTCTGCCGATCACGACAGCACGCTTGCCTTTTATCTCCACGCCAGCGACCTTGAGCATCTTGATGATACCCTTAGGGGTGCATGGAAGCACGCAGTCCTGCTTCTGCCAGAGAGCAGCAACGTTGAGCGGGTGGAAACCGTCAACGTCCTTTTCCTTGGCGATCGTAGCGATCACCTTATCCTCGCTGATATGTTTTGGAAGAGGAAGCTGAACAAGGATACCGTCGACAGAGTCGTCTGCATTGAGTTCCTCGATCATGCCGAGAAGCTCAGCCTCAGATATGGTGTCCGGCTTGCGGATAGTTGTGTTCTTGATGCCGACATATTCCGACGCCTTTGCCTTTCCGGTAACATATGATACGCTACCTGGATCCTCACCGACGAGGATTACGACAAGATGCGGAACGCGGCCGTATTTCTCCGGGAATGTGGCCACCTGGGCCTTCATCTCGTCCTTCAGCTGAGCTGAAAGGTCTTTTCCTGAAATTATTTTTGCCATTAGAGTACTCTCCAACCTATATCTCTACGATAGAACAGATTCTCACACTTGATTGACTCCACAGCTGCAAGAGCCTTGTCGTGAGCCTCCTGGAGGTTGTCACCGAAGCCTACTACCATAAGTACGCGGCCGCCTGAAGTGTAGTACTTTCCGTCCTTGAGGCTTGTGCCCATATGGTAGATTGCCACGTCGCTTCGCTCCCCGCAATGACGTGGAGCAGTAATTGAGTGAGGAATTTCGATCTCATAGCCCTTCTCATAATCGCCAGGATATCCCTTTGACGCCATGACGAAGCCCATTGTAACCTTCTCAGACCACTTGATCTCAGGCATTGGCGTATTATCAGCGACAGCTGAGAATATATCGTAGATATCTGTCTCGAGACGAGGAAGAACCACCTCTGTCTCAGGATCGCCGAAACGGCAGTTGAACTCGATGACCTTCGGTCCCTGAGGAGTCTTCATCAGACCACCGTAAAGAACGCCTGTGAACGGGCATCCCTCAGCAACCATTGCAGCCGCTGTCGGCTTCATTACATGCTCAAGAGAGAACTCCAGGTCTTCGTCTGTGATGATCGGAACCGGAGAATATGCTCCCATACCGCCTGTATTCGGTCCCTTATCGCCCTCATAAGCGCGCTTGTGGTCCTGCGAAAGAGTCATAGGGTAAACATCCTTTCCGTCCACAAAGCACATGAAAGAGAACTCAGGACCGGTGAGGAACTCCTCAACCACTACTCTGCCCTTTCCGAACTTGTCGTCAAGAAGCATGTCCTTGAGAGTCTCCTCTGCCTCCTCGAGAGTCTCAGGAATGACAACGCCCTTTCCAGCCGCAAGTCCGTCATATTTGAGGACCACAGGGAAAGAGCCTTTCTTTACATATTCCAAAGCTGCATCATAATCTTCGAATGTCTCGAATGCTGCAGTCGGAATATCATATTTTGCCATAAGCTGCTTTGCGAAATCCTTGCTTGCCTCGATTGTGGCAGCAGCCTTTGAAGGTCCGAAGATTCTAAGACCGGCGTTCTTGAACGCATCTACCACACCAGCTGCGAGAGCCACCTCGGGGCCTACGACAGCAAGGTCGATTCCGTTTGCAAGCGCGAAGTCTTTAAGTCCTTCTACATCAGTGTCTTTGATCGCAACACACTCGGCCTGGGCAGAGATGCCTGCATTGCCTGGCGCGCAATAGATCTTTCCTACCTGAGGAGAACGGCTGAGGGCATCAACAATTGCATGCTCACGACCACCGCCGCCGATTACTAAAACTTTCTTCATTCTGGTATATTTTAATCCCGCAAAGTTATCACTTTTAAGGATTAAAACAAGGTGCAGAGATAGTATAGTCCCAAAGAAAGTAAGGTCAGTAGAAGTCCTATCAAAGTTTCGTAAGGGATAAGGCGCATTCTCTCCT
>JAFZEP010000060.1 GCA_017560625.1 Bacteroidales bacterium | reverse complement strand
TGCCCAGGCAGCAGTGAAGTCAATCTTCAAGCAGCTTTCTCAGAGCTGGAAGAACCTCACCAACGCCCAGATCCTCGCGTGGAATGCCCTCGCTCAGACTCAGGCGGGAAAGTCAGTTCTCGGAACTTCTGCCAAGATCTCAGGTGCGAACCTTTATTCACGCTTGAACTTCTGGATCGTGAAGTGTGGCGGTGCTGCTCTTTCGACTCCACCTAACCTTGTCGGTGTGGAGGCTCCAGCTGAGGCAGAACTCGATCTCTCTGCAGAGGCATTCACATTCCAGCTGACAGATATGCCGGCTGTAACAGACGACCTCAAGCTCGTCATCCTGGCATCAGCTCCGCAGAGCAATGGTGTGACTCGCGCCTATAGCAAGGCTGTTCAGATCGGTGATCCTCGTGAGGTTGTTGATGGTGTTATCGACATCAAGACTGACTACGAGGCAACTCACGGAGCAGTTAATGAGGCTGCACCTAAGGTATTCCTCAAGTATTTCTACGTGAATACTAAGACAGGTGAGAAGTCTGGTGAGATGATGGCCATGATCACTCTCAACTAATCTGCAGGGCTGCAATGGCAGTCAGATTTGAGATTTCCTCTCAAGCACGGTTATGTGTCTTGGGAGGATTTTTTGTTTTGTGGAATATAATCATCGAAAATTATTCGTACCTTCGCAAGGTAGCAAGCAAATCAAGCAGCTATATTTTAATCGCATTGGCCCAGACACGAAATAGTGATCTGGGCTACTTTTATAAAGGTAGCAAGAAAGTAGCAAGGTTTTTATACGTAAAATGCCTCTCAGCTATCTGAGAGGCATTTTCTTGAGGTGCCTAGCGGAATCGAACCGCTCTAGCAGGTTTTGCAGACCTGTGCCTAACCGCTCGGCCAAAGCACCATATTTTTGTTTTGGGATTGCAAATATAGAAAGATTTCTTTGAACTGCAAAATATTTTTTAAATATCTTCGTTAAGTGGGCAATTTGCAGATAATTTCATTACATTTGTCTACACTGTATAAACGCTGAAAGTTTAATTTTAAATAAAATCGGATATGAAAAAATTATTGGTTCTTGTAGTTCTTGCATTTGCTGCAACAACTGCTTCTTTTGCTCAGGACATGTTCACAGAGACAAATGCTGACGCCAATGCGACAACATCAGCAGCCACCATCGCTCCAGGCATGAAATACAAGCAGCTTAAGCATATCTACAACTACAAAGAGTTTACTCCAACACTTACAGACAGATACAGTCCAGGATGGTCTGGTGTTGCTTCGTTTGTGATTCCAGGTCTTGGCCAGATGATATGCGGTGAGGTTGGAAGAGGTTTCGCTTGGCTAGGAGGATCGGTCGGCTGTTCAATCATTGCCGGCGTCGGTAGTGGCCTCGCTATGAACGGATCTTCTGGGGGAGCAACGATATCTCTGCTTGCTTCACTTGGACTTTTGGCTATTGACATCTGTGCAATCGTCGACGGCGTACGCGTTGCCAAGGTCAAGAATATGTATGAGCAGGATCTTAAGAAGGGATATGCTCTCGACTTTGATCTATATCCTTCTGTGAACTACGTTCAGACTGCAAACGGCACACAGCCGACAGCTGGATTCACATTCGCGATGAAGTTCTAAGGCAAAGACACATATACAATTCAGGGCTGCACAGATGCAGCCCTTATTTTTTTGCCCTAAGGCCTATATAAAACGAAATGAGACTTCGTCGCTCACGCGAAGAGGCCTCACACTAACCACATAATTAATAACACTAAAACTAATAACCGGGTGCAAAGGTACTGCTTTTCAGCAGATTAGCAATACATTGAATCCACAAATCCGACGAACTGCAAAAATTGCAGGATGAACTGCAAAATCCGGAAGCCGAACGGCATCAGTCCTAATGAACTTTCACCATCTCTACAGGCTGCACCTGGTTCTTGTCAAGAGGATGAGACTGATACTTTACTCTGTGGAAGTCAATGCTCATCAGGTCGATGCATCTGATGTTGCTGTTCCATGCTGTGCGGTAGTAGAACTTCATGGCAGTCTGGTCGGTAGCAGCAGTGAACTGCGTCGCGCTTGGGAGATCCTTTGGAATTTCAGCCATAGGATGCTGGCTTCCGATCGGAATGTCAAAGTTGTTCAATATGTGGAATGCCTGCACAACTGTCTCGAAGCCTGTGCTCCAGGTTGGAGAGGTTGTCTGGAAGAATGCTGCACGCACAAAACGGGATGGGGAAGTGAAGTCACCAGGGAGACCGAGGTTGCCGCTGCCATGTCCGAGAGATTTCAGCACAATACCTGATTTGATGGTTTTATCGGGCTCTGTGCCAGGTTCTATGTTGATGTAGTTATTGAGATTGGTCAGATGCCATTTGAAACCAGGAGCATTTGTAAGAACTCCAAGGGTATTCTCATAGAAATTAGGCACTCCGTTCACAACTTCGAGCACGACCATTCTGCCGTTAGGCTCTGTAATTCTCCAATGTACTGCACCGATCTTGCTGCTGAGGGTAACCAGATCAATTGTCTTCATTGCATCCTTCAGCTGGTCAATGCTTGAAAACTGTGACAGCACCCAAGAAACAAACTGCATGTCGCAGATGGTCTTTGCAGAGGATGCCTTATCATAAGGAGCATATTCACCATAGTTAGGGAAGAAGAACAGCCCCGCAGAAAGTCCAGTCTCGTTCACACCTTCAACCACAAATGGCTCATACTCAGTATATATACCGACGTAACCGTAGACACCTTTATACTTCAGGCCGTTCAGTCCGTCAGGAGTATACGACTGATGCTCATGTCCTCGCGGAGCCACCACATAGCCACACTGCATCGGCGTAGCAGCCCATTCGACTGTTCTGGCAACAACGCGGCTGCCGTCCTTTGCTGTGAGCGAAATGCCGGTACATGCGTCGGCGTCTGCTGCAATCAATCCTCCCAGGACAGTCGCAGCTATCATTATAACAAGTCGTTTCATACTAATATATTTTTAAATGTCCTGGACAAAGAATGCAACCCTCGCGCCATAATTATGTAAATAATTCTTATATTTGCATGATTTGCGCACGCGCCGTGTATAAACGAGGCGCCGCACATAAACAGAATTCAAAACATAATATTTACAATATCATGACACTTATCGAAAGCATCATTGCACGCGCTAAGTCAAACAAGCAGCGCATCGTGCTCCCTGAGTCACTCGAGGAGCGTACACTCACAGCAGCTGACAAGGCTCTCGCTGACGAGATTGCAGAAATCATCCTGATCGGTAACCGCGAGGAGATCTTCGCACTTGCCCAGAAACTTGGTCTCAAGAACATCGACAAGGCAACTATCATCGATCCAGCAACAAGCGAGAAGACAGCAGAGTATGCAAACCTTCTTTACGAACTCCGCAAGAACAAGGGCATGACTCCAGAGAAGGCTGCTCAGCAGGTACTCGATCCGCTTTACTTCGGATGTCTCATCATCAAGAGCGGCGATGCTGACGGACAGATCAGCGGTGCTCTTTCAACAACTGGCGAGACTCTTCGTCCAGCTCTTCAGATCATCAAGTGCGCTCCTGGCATCACATGCGTGAGCGGTGCTATGCTCATGATCACTCAGACTCCTGAGTACGGTGAGGATGGCGTTCTCGTAGTAGGTGACGTTGCCGTTACTCCTATGCCGGATGCAGCTCAGCTCGCACAGATCGCAGTATGCACAGCTCAGACAGCTAAGAGTGTTGCAGGTTTCGCAGACCCTAAGGTCGCTATGCTTTCATTCTCGACTCTCGGCTCAGCTAAGCACGAGGTTGTTGACAAGGTTATCGAGGCTACCAAGCTCGCTAAGGAGCTCGATCCGGCTCTCAAGGTTGAGGGTGAACTTCAGGCAGACGCAGCTCTCGTTGCATCAGTAGGCCAGAAGAAGGCTCCAGGTTCAGAGATCGCAGGTCACGCAAACGTACTCGTATTCCCTTGCCTCGAGGTTGGTAACATCGCTTACAAGCTCGTTCAGAGACTCGGAAACGCAGACGCTATCGGACCTATCCTCCAGGGTATCGCACGTCCGGTAAACGACCTCAGCCGCGGTTGCTCGGTTGACGACATCTACAAGATGGTAGCTATCACAGCTTGCCAGGCAATGGACGCTAAGTAACAATAAACAACACAAAATACAATGAGAGTAATCATCAACCAGGACAGCGCGAAGGGCTCAGTTTGGGCAGCGCGCTACATTGTGTCAAGAATCAAGGCTAAGGCAGCCGTAACTGACAAGCCATTCGTACTCGGTCTCCCTACAGGCGGCACTCCAGTTGCAACATACAAGGAGCTCATCCGCATGTATGAGGCAGGTGAGGTTTCTTTCGAGAACGTCATCACTTTCAACATGGACGAGTATGTAGGTCTTCCTGAGGAGCACCCAGAGAGCTACCACTCATTCATGGCCCGCAACTTCTTCGATCACGTAAACGTACCAAAGGAGAACATCAACATCCTTAACGGTAACGCTGAGGATCTCGAGGCTGAGTGTGCTGCATACGAGGCAAAGATCGTCGCTGCAGGCGGCATCGACCTCTTCATGGGTGGTGTAGGTGAGGACGGTCACCTCGCTTTCAATGAGCCATTCTCGTCACTCGTTTCACGCACACGCATCAAGAGCCTTACATACGACACAATCGTGGTTAACTCACGTTTCTTCGACGGCGACATCAGCAAGGTTCCTACAACTGCCCTCACAGTAGGTGTAGGCACTGTAATGGATGCAAAGGAGGTTCTCGTTCTCGCATTCGGTCACAAGAAGGCTAATGCGCTCAGAGAGGCTATCGAGGGCGCTTACTCACAGAAGTGCACTCTTTCTGCTCTCCAGGCACATCCACACGGAATCATCGTTGCTGACGAACTTGCGGTAGGCGAGCTTAAGGTAAACACTTACAGATATTTTAAGGACATCGAGAAGGACAATCTGCTCTAATGAAAAAGCCGTTAATCTATCAGATGCTCCCAAGACTTTGGGGCAACGATAAAGTCAGACCGAAGAAGAACGGTTCGCTCACTGACAACGGCACAGGCAGATTTTCAGACATAGACACAGAAACTCTCGAGTACATCAAATGGCTGGGCTGCAGCCATGTATGGCTCACAGGAGTACTGAGACATTCTACACAAAGTACTGAGGAGGGATGCATTGCATCTCATCCTCAGTTTGTGAAAGGACGCGCCGGTTCTCCTTATGCGATCTGTGACTACTATGATGTCAATCCTTACCTTGCCGATGATCCTGCCAATAGAATGGCAGAATTCGAGGCCACGCTTGCACGTACACACAAAGCCGGACTGAAGATGATCATCGACTTCGTGCCAAACCACGTTTCACGTGATTATGGTAAAGTGGAACCGACTCCAGGGCATCCTGTGCTGGGAGCCGCAGACGACAAGTCAGTACATTGGACTTCGGAAAACGACTTCTTCTACTATCCTGGTCAGGAACTTCAGCTTCCTACAGCTTGCCCTAAAGGCATGGAGCCTTACCATGAAATGCCGGCAATGGCTACAGGCAACAACTGTTACAGCCCAGTACCTGGCATCAACGACTGGTATGAGACAGTGAAGATCAACTATGGAGATTCCCACACGTCTACATGGGACAGAATGTTCGACATCGTAGATTTCTGGGCATCTAAGGGCGTGGACGGATTCCGCTGCGACATGGTGGAGCTTGTACCTCCTGAGTTCATGACATGGCTGATCAGAAACATCAAGGAGAAGCATCCTAATGTAATCTTCATCGCTGAAGTATACAAGAAGGATCTGTACTGGGAGTATGTCAGAAACGTGGGATTTGACTTCCTCTATGACAAGTCGGGACTTTATGACACCCTCCGCACTGTGGTTGAGAAAAACGTGGACGACAACGGCATGCCTATCGAGCTGTGGCAGTCTACAACAGGCATCACACGCAACTGGCAGTTCCTGGGTGACATTCAGCCATATATGCTGAACTTCCTTGAGAACCACGACGAGCAGCGTTTCGGATCAGAGTTCTTCGGCAAAGACGGAGCAAACACATTCGCACCGCTCTATGTGTCTCTTTTCCTTAACACTGCGCCTTTCATGATCTACTTCGGAGAAGAAGTAGGAGAGGCCGGAATGGATGAAGAAGGCTTCAGCGGACGCGACGGACGCACAACCATCTTCGACTGGTGGAGCGTAGGTTCTGTCCGCAGACTCCGTAAAGCAATCAGCAGCGGAGCCTACAAGTCACTGAAGGTTGCCGATCTCGTAAAGGCAGGTCTCAAGCGCGAAGAGGCTCAGATATTCTGCCGCTTTGCAGAAGCAACCCGCCTGGCCGCATCAGACGAGGCAATCAAGCGGGGAACGACATATGACCTCTGCTACTGCAACATGTCATCGGACGGATTCGACAAGCATCGCCATTTTGCCTTCCTGCGCGACTATGAAGATCACACACTGATGGTCATAGCAAACTTCTCAAACAGAGAGGCGACAATGAAGCTTACGCTTCCAGAGCACTCATTTGAGTGGATGGAAATCCCTGTAACAGAGGAACTTCATCCAGGCAAGATCATCGAAGTGACCGTTCCGCCATTTGATGCTAAAGTCATCACATTGATATAAAAGACAGCGTGTTACATTTTAGGTAACACGCTGTCTTCTTATTGTATTTTACGTGCCGCACTTATACAGCACGTAAAAGCAGCAATACACGAATAATGAGTGAGTTGCATTTACCGAATGCTAACGTCGGCGAAATTCTGCTACAGTGATTGCAGTGGCGATTGCCGCATTCAGTGATTCCGATCCTGGCTGATCTGCAGGATAAGGCGGAATGTAAAGTCGATCGCTGACCAGAGCAGCCATCGCATCTGATATTCCGACAGACTCATTACCGATCACGATGATGGAAGGGGAGTCTGCACCATTATCCAAGTCTCTTTCGTACATGTTCCTGCCATCGAGGAATGTACCATAGACCTTTCCACCAAGAGAAAGCGCGATCTTGGAAAGCTCCGGCAGATCAACATAATGCATCTTGACTCTGAAGATTGCACCCATAGTTGACTGCACGACCTTAGGATTGAATACGTCGACTGTATCTTTCGCTGCAAAGACTGCCTTGATGCCGAACCAATCAGCAATGCGAAGGATAGTTCCAAGATTGCCGGGATCCCTGATTGTGTCCAAGGCAAGGAAGAGGCCTCCTTCCTGAAGCAAAGGCTTCAGATCTGAAGCATCATTCACATACGCATCAGCAGGCTTTCTGACTACAGCCAAAGCAGGAGACGGACTTGAGAGAGCAGTAATGCGGCCCATAGCCTCTTCTCCAATCTCAGATTTATAATATACATGCTCAACTTTGAAAGGGGAGTCTACTGCCTCCTGGACCATTTTCTCTCCTTCCACGATGAATAGTCCCTCTGCATCACGCATCTTCTTCTGCTGCAATGCCTTGACCCTTTTTATCTCATTGTTTGATATACCTGCCATAGATTTGAATTTAGAGTTTAGAACGGATAACCGACTCCAAAATGGATTGCGTAGCCGTTTCGCTCGAACCACTGGTCTGGGGCAACCCACGACTGAACTCTTGCCGGATCATGCACCTTGAGACCAAGGTCGACACGCAAAAGAAGGAAGTCCAGGTCAAGTCGCACTCCCATACCCCAGTTTGCAGCAATGCTCTTTCCGAATGTATTCCATCTGAACTGAGACTGTGCCGAATCTTCCGAATCAGCATAGGCCAATGTCCATACGTTACCGGCATCGATGAATGCCGCACCATAGATCTTCCAGAACAGATTGAAACGGTACTCCACATTGGCTTCAATCCTCATGTCACCTGTCTGGTTAGGGATGATGAAGAAGTCATCAAGCGGTGCTGTTCCAGGTCCCACAGTCCTGGCCTGCCATCCTCTCATACTGTTTGATCCACCTGCATAGAAGTGCTTTTCAAACGGAAGTGCGCTCGAGTTTCCATATGCGAATCCTGCTCCGATAAGGAAGCGGGTCGCCAATGAATGCTTATACCTTTTATCCCAGACCCATGTTCTGCCGAGAGTAAGTTCTCCTCTGACAAACTGTGAATAAGGCGTGTTCCAGATCATTCTGGCGCCGTTTTCATCGACGTTCATCAGTCCATTGAATGCACTCAGGAGGTTACCTGCCACATCCATCTGAAGTCTTGCATAATGGTATGAAGTCTTTGGATTTGTATCCGCATTAGTCGTATAGTACAACGTTCCGCCAAGTCCGAGGTCAAAGTGGTTCTGGTAGGCATTTCGGAAGAACGGATCATTCTCCATGCTCTTGTAGAAGTTTTCATCCATGTCAAACAGTCTCACGATATTGAGCTGCACAGGATAGACCTGATAGAAGAACTTGTTATGAACATTTCCGTTGTATCCGTATGATGTGGAGATGATATTTCTGGTGTATTCAGGGCGGTTCTGATAGTTATACGACAGGTTGACCTCAGTTCTTGGGATGCTCTGCTTGAAGTACTTATATGGAAGCAGAAGGAATCTCGGAAAACTGAGTCCTGCAGATGTACCGAATTCGTTGGATCTGATGTCGTCGTTGAACTTGAACTGGAAGTTTCCCATGAAACTGAGGTTCAGCCATTCGCCACCTCTGAAGATATTCTTGTGATAGTACGAAAGCTGAGGGGAGATTCCGAAGAGTCCTGTAGAGTTGGTAGACGCTTCAAGATTGACCTTGAATCCCTGAAGTTTCGACTGAGACAGATTGATGTTGCAGTTTACCAGATTTGTGTCCACCTGTGTAATGCCGACATTCACACTGCTGAACATCCTCAATGCGGAAAGTCGTGAGTATGTGTTGCTTACGGTTTCGGTGCTATATGGGTTTCCAGGCTTGACCGTATTGAGATCCTTGAGAACCTTTTCGCGGATCTTCATCGTCTTTGGATACGCAATCGTCACATCCTTGAAGAAGAACTTCCTTATAGGACTCGCCTCAGCTGGGGACTCGTTTCTTGTGTATTCACGTATATCCATCTTGAGGATGGCTGCATCCGGAATGCTGAGAGTATCTGCCTCAAAGAAGAAATGATGCTTATTGAAATCATAATAACCGACGCGGTTCATCACGGCAGTCGAACGGACAGTCTCCTTTTCAAGAATGTCTTCAGAAAGGAAGTCGCCTGGCTTGATCAGCATGTCTGTCGTGTCAGCCAGATAGTCAGATGCAAACGTGCCTCCCTCTGGAATTGTCAGGATAATGTCTTTGATAGGGAAGCGCTTTCCAAGGGTAACTTCATAATTTACAAAGACCTTTTTCTTCTTCAGTTTGAGGTTTGCTTCGACCTTGGAACCGTAATAGCCAAGATATTCAAGTCTGTTGGAGATGTTCTCAATGGACTCTTCAACTTTAGAAGAATCATACACAACTGGCTCTACACCAATCTTTTTAACAAATTTGTCCCATACACCATCCTTGCCGTTCTGCCAGTTATATACATTGATGAAAGGGTTCCAGCGGAAAAGGAAGTAGTAGCTGGGAAGCTGCCTGAGATAGGCTTTAAGACCTTGTACATTGAAATCCTTGTCGTTTGTGACAGTGATCCTGTTGTCGGCGAGCATGTATTCACCATCCTTCAGGACACGGGTGGTACTGCAGGATGCAGCAACAATGGATGCTGTCAATATGTAGAATATTATGCGTACGAGTCTTTTCATGGCCATAAATCATGCAAATTTACCTAAATCTATGCTTAGCGCAAAATTTTGACCAAAATAAATGCTTATAAATGTACCATGTATTGATATAAATGATAACTTTGCGCTCGTTAATGACAATCCGAGTGAGTCGGATGC
Source organism: Bacteroidales bacterium (assembly GCA_017560625.1). Classification (GTDB taxonomy): domain Bacteria; phylum Bacteroidota; class Bacteroidia; order Bacteroidales; family UBA932; genus Cryptobacteroides. Next base: position 9,435 of record JAFZEP010000060.1, on the reverse strand, counting down.
ATGAGAAAACAGGTAAACTAACTTAATTGCTTTATCAAAAATGAAGAACAAGTACATTGATCTGATCGACCAGACATTCGAGTTTCCGCAAGATGAGTTCATGGTAGAAGATGGAGAGCTCCACTTCCACGACATCAACATGATGGACATCATCAACCAGTACGGAACTCCGCTCAAGATCACCTATCTCCCTAAGATCTCATCACAGATCCAGAGAGCAAAGAGAATGTTCAACGTTGCTATGGCAAAGGTTGACTACAAGGGTACATACAACTACTGCTACTGTACAAAGAGTTCTCATTTCGAGTTCGTTCTCAAGGAGGCCCTCAAGAACGACATCCACCTCGAGACATCATCTGCATTCGATCTCAATCTCATTGAAGCCCTTGAGTCTGAGGAACTTGTAAATAAAGATCAGTACATCGTATGCAATGGTTTCAAGAAGCCTGCATACATTGAAAATATTGCCAACTTCGCAAACAACGGATGGAAGAACATCATCCCTGTGCTCGACAACATGCATGAGCTCGAGGCTCTCGACAAGCTTGTTGAAGTGCCGGTGAACCTCGGTATACGCATCGCATCTGAGGAGGATCCTAAGTTCGACTTCTATACATCTCGTCTCGGAATCCGCTACAGCGACATCGTTCCGTTCTACGAGAACATGATCAGCCAGAACAGAAAGTTCAAGCTCAAGATGCTCCACTTCTTCATCAACACAGGTATGCGCGACACTGCATACTACTGGAATGAGCTTGCCAAGTGCGTCGGAGTGTACTGCGACCTCAAGATGATCTGTCCTGAACTTGACTCTCTCAACATCGGCGGAGGATTCCCGATCAAGAACTCTCTCGCTTCAGATTTCGACTACGAGTACATGGCAGAGGAGATAATTTCACAGATCAAGCTCATGTGTAACGCACGCGGCATTGCTGAGCCTAACATCTTCACTGAGTTCGGAAGCTTCACAGTAGGTGAGTCCGGAGCTACAATCTTCCAGGTGCTCGACCAGAAGCAGCAGAACGACCGTGAGCGTTGGTACATGATCGACAGCTCATTCATGGTAACTCTTCCAGACACATGGGGAATCAAGCAGAAGTTCATTCTCCTTCCTATCAACAAATGGCATGAAAAGTACCAGCGAGTGTTCCTTGGCGGCCTGACATGTGACAGCGAGGACTACTACAACGCTGATGCACACGCGAATGCGATTTACCTTCCAATGCTTGAGGATGAAAGCGAGCCACTCTACATCGGCTTCTTCCACACCGGTGCATATCAGGAGTCAATCTCAGGATACGGCGGAATCCAGCACTGCCTCCAGCCAGCGCCAAAGCACATCATCATCGACAAGGATGAAAACGGAGACTACACAACCAAGCTCTTCAGCAAGGAACAGACATACAAGTCAATGCTCAAGATCCTGGGTTATTAATAAAGTAAAAATGGAGCCTTCCGGTGTGAAGGCTCCATTTTTTATTTATAATACTTCGGCCACAGCGTCTCAAGTCTGCTGCGCAGGCCATCTTCATGCTTGTTGTCAGCCGGCTCGTAAAATTTGTGCCCCGCAAGTTCAGCAGGCATGAACTCCAGATCCGTGAAATGTCCCGGATAGTCATGCGCATATTTGTAGCCGTCAGCGTAACCGAGATCCGACATCAACTTTGTCGGAGCATTGCGCAAATACAGAGGGACGGAAGCCATCTGAGTCTCCTTGGCAACCGCAAGCGCCTCATTTATAGCCTTATACGCTGAATTGCTCTTTGGTGACGAAGCCAGATAGATAGTGCATTCCGACAATGGGATCCTCGCTTCAGGCATGCCGATGGTGTGTACAATCTGGAAGGTTGAATTTGCCAGAAGAAGAGCATTTGGATTTGCCAGACCTACATCCTCAGCAGCGAGGATACACAGGCGGCGGGCAATGAAAAGCGGATCCTCTCCACCTTCAAGCATTCTCGCAAGGTAATACACAGCAGCATTAGGATCGGAACCACGTACGCTCTTGATGAACGCTGAGATGATGTCATAATGCATCTCACCGCCTTTGTCATAGATCGCGATATTCTCCTGAAGGCACGAAGTGACGGTCTTATTGTCGATGACAATTTCCTTGGCACCTGCCTGAGCACCTGTAACGATCTCAAGAATATTCAGAAGTTTGCGTGCATCTCCACCGCTGTGACGGAAAAGAGCATCTGTCTCATCCACTCGTATATTTGCCTTCGAAAGGATCTCGTCCTTCTGCAGAGCTCTATTCAATAACTCATTCAAATCATCCTTCTCAAGAGACTTAAGCACAAACACTTGACAGCGCGACAAAAGGGGAGTGATCACCTCAAATGAAGGGTTCTCCGTAGTAGCTCCTATAAGGATGACCGTGCCGTCTTCAACCGCTCCGAGTAGAGCATCCTGCTGTGATTTGCTGAAACGATGGATTTCATCGATGAAAAGGATCGGAGCGACTCCGCCCGACCATAAGGAATTGGAGCGTGATCTGTCGATCACATCTCGCACTTCCTTGACACCGGCACTTACAGCAGAAAGCGTAAAGAACTCACGCTTCAACGACTTTGCAACTATCCTCGAAAGGGTAGTCTTACCCACGCCAGGAGGGCCCCACAATATGAATGAAGACAGATTGCCTGTCTCGATCATGTTGCGAAGAATACATCCCGGACCGATAAGGTGTCGCTGACCCACATATCCGTCCAGATCCTGCGGCCTCATTCGCTCCGGAAGAGGCGCCAACATTCTGCTGCGTCCGATATTATCCATCAATTTCTATAATTCTTTTCCGAAGACCCAACGCTTCTTGTGCACCTCTCTATCAAATGAAGAGAATATTGCCTGGATCTTGAAATTGTCCTCAAGCATTGCATTTGTCTCTGCATACTTGAATCCCAATTTGTTATATGTCGCCACAAGATCACGGAACACCAGTGAGACTACGCCCTTGGTTCTCCACTCCGGAAGGACTCCGATCAGCAGAAGTTCCACTGTATCCGACCTCTTTACGAACATAGCCTTAAGCAGATGCCACCATCCGAAAGGGAAAAACTCTCCACGACACTTCTGGAGCGCCTCGGCTAACGACGGCATACTGATACCGCCTGCAATGAGGTTACCTTCCTGATCCTCGATGAAAGTCAGCATCCTTGAATCGATCAGACTGAGATAGACATTTACAAAATCATCGATCTGCTTGTCTGAAAGCAATGAAAATCCATAAAGATGGCAGTAAGTCTGATTGACAAGTTCAAAGAACTTCCTTCCATAGTTCTGCTTACGTATCTGCTTGACAGTCAATTTCTTTACAACGAGGTTGTACTTTTCCTGAACAATGTTTGCAATACGTTCGAACTTCTCCGGAAGAACTTCAGGAATAGTGATCCTGTTTTCGATCCATCCTGTTTCCTTTGAGAATCCGTGCTTCTTCATATGCTCCGGATAATAAGGATGGTTGTATATGAGGGCCATTGTGCTGATGCGGTCGAATCCCTCTACAAGCATTCCTTCAGGATCGAAATCCGTAAATCCGAGAGGACCTACGATCTGGGTCATTCCACGCTTACGTCCGAATTCGGATACAGCATCAAGAAGAGCACCTGACACCTCCATGTCATCGATAAAGTCGATCCAACCGAAACGAACCTGCTTGACGCCCCACGCCTGGTTTGCCTTATTGTTGATGATTGCAGCCACGCGGCCTACAATCTTATCATCCTTATATGCAAGGAAAAACTCTGCTTCAGAGAAAGCGAAAGCAGCGTTATGTTCTTTGTTGAATGTCGCAAGGTCGTCCATCGGCATTGAAGGCACATAGTACTTGTTGCCCTCATAGAACTTGTTTCCGAACCTTACGAAAGTCTTCATTTCCTGCTTCGAGGAAACAGGTATAACCTGAATAGCCATAAATTAAGGTTTTAGTTATTAGTGTACATTCAGACAAAGTTAGAAAAAATTCCCGAATTACCTTATTTTTGCTAAATTCGCGTTCCTTTCGTGCAACTCAGGCACGGATATATGTTAGTAGAAAGGACGTAGTGTAATTGTTATGGAAACAAAAAAGACGAAAATAATCTGTACGATATCAGATATAAATTGTGAAGTTGATTTCATACGCGAACTGTATAGGAACGGTATGAACGTGGCGCGAATCAATTCTGCACATGCGACAATAGAAGGCGCTCAAAAGATTGTAGACAACGTCAGGGAAGTGTCTGACCGCATAGCCATCCTGGTAGACACCAAGGGTCCGGAAGTGAGACTTACTGCGATGGAAGGCTCTGTGGGATTCGTGGTGAAGGAAGGTGACACGATCGAGATCAGAAGAGGAACTGACGGATTGTGCAGCTCTAAAGTGCTGTATACCAACTGCAATTCATTTGTAGATGACGTTCCTCAGGGAGCCAGCGTACTGATAGACGACGGATCTGTGGAACTGAGCGTGATCTCCAAAGATGCAGACAGCCTCGTTTGCGAAGCACGCAATGCAGGAGTTATCAAAGGAAAGAAGAGCGTCAACGTACCGGGAGTACACATTTCACTGCCTGCGCTGACAGAAAAGGACCGCGTCTTCCTGAATTGGGCGATTGATGCCGACATCGATTTCATTGCACATTCATTTGTACGCAACAAGGAGGACCTTCTTGAGATCCAGGAGATCCTTGACAGCAGGGAAAGCCACCTCAAGATCATCTCAAAGATCGAAAACCAGCAGGGCATAGACAATCTCGACGAGATCCTTTCTCACTGTTATGGCGTGATGATCGCCCGTGGAGACCTTGGAGTAGAGATTGCAGCTGAAAAGATTCCTCTCATCCAGAAGAAGCTCATCAAGAGATGCCGAGAAAGAAAGAAGCCCGTGATCGTAGCCACACAGATGCTTCACACAATGATCGAGAATCCTCGTCCGACCAGAGCTGAGGTGTCTGACGTTGCCAATGCGATCCTCCAGAGCACAGATGCAATCATGCTCAGCGGTGAGACAGCATCTGGTAAATATCCGATCGAGGCAGTAAAGACAATGAGCAAGATCGCTCTTGAAACAGAGGAGTCGATCCTCACACCTCCGGATCTCACTCTTGAGAATGTGACAAAGCCTATCGCAGCAGTGCTTGCACGTTCACTCGTAGGAGCGACATTGAAGCTGCCAGTGAAGGCCATCATCTTCGACACATGGACAGGAAGAACAGGACGCTATCTCGCCGAATTCCGACCTAAGGTCCCTATTTATGCAATGTGCTATCGAGGATTCATTATGAGAGAAATGGCTCTTACATACGACATCTACGGATATCCTTTTGCGATCACAAACACAAAAGAGGAGTTCGTCAACAACGCCATCAAGATCCTCAAGGAAGACGGCAAGCTTGAAAGCGGAGACCTCGTAGGCTTCATCGGAGGAAGTTTCGCCCATGAAGTTGGAGCTACATACATGGAATTTACTTATGTCCCATAAATCCATTGATTACAGCACATTTAACATAAATGTTTTAGGTGCTAACAAAAATGTTACGAGCATAATTTAAGAAATATGGCAATAAATCTTTCATTCAACAGAACAGAGCGCATCCTTTTCTGCGCCAGCAAGTGGTGGGGAGATCCAGATATGCCTGCCAACATGGAGTATCCTACAATCGAGGTAACTGAAGATGGGGAGACCTACGACTATCCGCTGACATTCCTCTGTCAGATCAACTGCGAAGACATCGCCTCATTCGATCCGGAAGGAAAACTTCCTCACGAAGGTATGCTGTACTTCTTTGCTGCAGTGGACAGATGGCATGGATATGAAAGCCCGACGACAAACGGAGCAGGCGAGTGGGCGAAGGGAAACCTTGTTGTCAAATATGCAAAAGCAATCAACTTCGAGACATTCAACACATGCATGCTCACAGACGATGATGATCAGTCATTGACAGATCCTGAGCTTGAAATCACATTCAGCCAGTGCGCTGACGATGCTGATGTATGCAGGATACTCGGCGACTCTGTTGAAGAGGGACTGCTCAATTTCCTGAGAATCCCTTCAGATCAGACACTGGAGCTGGGATTTGAGCCTGACGGAAAGGCACTGAACATCCTCATCAAGGAGTCAGACCTTAAGTTCGGTAACTGGAAAAAAAGCAAAGCTGTCATCAAGTAACAATAAAGGCGGATCGATTTGATCCGCCTTTTACTTTTATTTGCTTTTCTTAGCCTTTCGTGGAAATCTTCCGTGGTATTTTCCGAATGCGATGTTGACTCCAATTGCAAGGTTAGTGTTGAAGGAGTCGATCGGAATGTACTGATCTGTAACGTTCAATGCTGGCTTGAACGAATCGATTCCGACAAAGATATTGAGCACATTCGGATGGAAATTGATTGCTCCACCATATGACTCTCCATATGTAGACTGGGCATAACTTCCTGAGAATGAAAGCCATCTGAATAATGCCCAGTTAAGGGATGCTCTAGCCTCCCACCAACTGTATGGTCCATCATATCTGTATGTTCCAAGCAGACCGGCTGACAGTCTCTTATAGAATGGCAAACGAAGTTCAAGGCCTGCATGAGCTGTCATGCTGAGCATCTCAATGAGGGTATTATCAGTGGACATGACCTTAGGCTGGATCATCTCAATGAGTTCATCACCCAAGTCTGAAAGGGTCGCTTCAACATCCTGATCTTCGTTTCCGATGTTATCAAAACCGCTATACTCGACAGAATAAGCATCACTTCCGAGTTTTGACAGACCGCTCCATCTTACACCTCCGAGATCAGTGACTGAGGCTGAAACAGTGAGCCAGTTGAATATGTCGTATGTAAAGCCCAGATCCAGAGCTGCACCGAAATTCCTTGCATTCAAGGCAGCCTCAATGATCTTTTCGTTATCACTTAATATGTCGATTCCATTGATGTGTCTGAGATCGTCGGTCTGAATAGAGACACCTGGCGCGTAAAAATATCCGCTGCCTTGAGACGTCAGTCTCCATTTATCTTCATTCATAGTCAAAATCAGATGGTCAGCGGCATAGGAAGCCTTTGCCAATGCAGCAACGAACTTCAGCTTCGCTCCAATGCGCAGTTTTTCTCCGATCTTGCGCGAATAACCGTATGAAAACTCCACTCTAGCGTCGGCATTAACGCCGAAGTCGCTCATGTCCAATACGTTTCCTGCCTGCTTTGCCCATGAAAACAGCGATCCGGGAAGATTGCTCCTCGCGTCCGCCTTGAAAGAGAGATCCAGCGTATTGAAGCTCTTGCCGGCATGAAATCCTAATGAGAAGACAGAAAGGTCCAGATTGGCATTGATAGGATTGTTTGTCTGAATGCCCTTTAAGAAGTCATTTGCTGATACATTCGGGCTAAGGAAAAGATCAAGATTGCCTTTTCCGTCAGGGTAGAGGAATTTCGCCAGCGACATGTTTGTCTCGACTCCAAGGGTGGTATATCCCAGGACAGGGATTGCGAAATAGCCTCTGTCACTTGCCAGTGCCGGGTTCAGTTTATGATTGTATGTGTAACCGTCAAGGAAGTATCCGGTCCTGAAATTGTGCTGTGCAGACGCGGCAACACAGAAGGACAATGCTGTGAGTATGATGTAGATAAGTCTTTTCATTGCAAGTGTATATTTAACTATTCATTTAAGCTGAAGTCATATGTCACGCCCTTAGGAAGGCAGATGGAAATATCGGTAAGCTGAATGTACTGATCCCTATTGAGGACAGCCTTTTCGCCAGCCACGTTAGTTGTCATGACAAGATGAACACCGTCAAGACTGAGGTGGCCCTTGCTTGAGAACTTGAGCGTCACAGGATTCTTGGCAGGGGACTGCAAGGAGCCGCCTTTGATACTGCCTTCCATCTCAAGAGTCACATGTTCAAGTATATTTCCATCTTTATCTATTGCCTGAGCCGACAATTCGAAATCTAAAGGCAGAGCGTTCACAAGATTAAATTTAACCTGAGCCTCTGCGACATGCACCTCTGAGATCTCAAGACCAAGACCATTTATGTCTGCATCGACACTTATGCAGAAATCACGGCCAAACGAATCAGCAGTCAATGAATATGCAACGCCTACACCGTATTTTGTATCAGGTCTTACAACAATCAGATTCTGGTCGTTGTCAACTGGAGAAATCCTGAAATCAACTCTGTCTGGAAGAGGGGAGAACGGGAATCTTTCCAGCTCAAACGTGCATGAATGTGATGCCGGATGCTCTTCAGAGCCTGCCGGGATATCTGTAACAGTGATCTGTTCCTGCCATACCGGTGCTGTTTCAACACCTCTGTAAGCCATGGCGTCACCACGGAAATTCATTCCGAACGGTAATGAGTTGGAAATTTCAAGATTCAGCTTAAGGTCGTCAAAATCCAACGTATATTCCTCAGTACCAATATCTTTTGCAACATCTTCAAGTGAGAATGAAGCCTCCATGCTGGCACAGTCAGTCAGATCAACTTTAGCCTCTACGTATTCCACAGTCATCGGATCTACATGCAGATACGTATCGATGATAGGGTAGAACAGACCTGTTGCTGTGCAATCGTCAGACAATATATATATGCTTCCGCTCATCTCTACAGCAGCATTGACATACATATGGCCTTTTTCAATAAGTCCCTGACCTTCAGGCATTTTCTTAAAGTCCAGACCGCTTAAAGGAATGCGGATCTCTTTGCCGGAAGCTGCTGATATCAAGATATCGTCTTTGGTGGTAAGCACATTATCCTGGACCTCAAAGTAGGATGGCACCTCTCCAAGTACGATCCATTCAGGAAAAACCAGCTTGAGACCTTTCTGGACATATATATTATTAAAAGGGAAATCATTGATGTCATATCCGAACTCCACGATCAGATTTGTCTTCACATCCGCATAGACAATCTCAGAGATCATCTCTGGAAGATCTCGCTGGTCGATCTCAATATCATATTTGATCTTGGTCAGTTCAACAGGACCGAACTTAAGTCCCGGCGATAATTCTGGAATGGTTACAGGATAATTGATTGTAGTCTGATTGACATTGCCTTCATAGCCATCCAACACAAAATCCGGAATCTCGACAGATTCAGAAATCTGACCTTCCAACAGACAGAAATAATAATTGCCGTTGTCGTCAGTCTTCAGATAGTCGTTGAACTCAAGATTTCCCATGACATCATGAAGACAGATCTGTTTTGTGCTGCCCACAGGTAAGGCGATGTTATCCAAAGCATGAATCTTGTCCACCTTGATGTTATCTAGGTCATATTCAGGATTTACGCATGAAGCCGCCGCCATAGCCGCAGAAAACGACATCAACAGCATTCTCTTAGTGAATTTGCTCATATCCATACATTTAACCTTACAAATATAATATTTATCTCGTTTATTATGGGAAAATATTTATTACTTTGTCAAGCAGCACTTCGTACTTCGTATTTGTACTCCGTACTCCGTACT
>JAFZEP010000059.1 GCA_017560625.1 Bacteroidales bacterium | reverse complement strand
ATATGGAGCATACAGCGTACTGAGAGAGAAAAAGAATAGCTACTACTGGCACACCAAGAAGTGCGGACTGTTCGACAAAGATGGAGAAGAACTGTACGATTTTGAATACCCTCTCGTCATAAAAGACGGTTCATACTATCTGTTCATGACGGACGACGCTGAAATCGGATGGATGAACGAGGACAAGGAGGAAATCATCAGTCCTTACTACTCAAACACCATGGGATTCAACAATGCCAAACTGGCAGCGGTCGGTGTATCTGAAAACATTTTCTCGCAAACAAAGTGGGGCTATATCAACACCGAAGGAGAATGGGTGATCAGACCTAAGTATGCAAAAGCATACGAGTTCAAGGAAAACGGAAAGGCGATCGTGCAGAACGGCTATGAAGAATACGGTGTCATCGACGAGGATGGCGAGAAGGCCATCACGATAGACAAGCGGGAAATCGAGCATATTACAGGCGACTACTACCTTGTGACTACCGACAGGAACACAACCGGAATCATGCTCGCCGACGGCAACGGCACCTGGACAGCACGACCTACATTCGAAAAGTGCGAGACAATCTACTGGGGTCCGTCTGTCGTTATAGAAAGCGACTTCATCGACCTCAAAGGAATCTCCGAGACATTGAAGCACGTCATAGAATCGCTTTCGTCGACGACTCTGGACGACATAGTCTACAGATACGACCTCAGCAGGGAGTCCTTCTCAAAATATTGGGGAAGCTCGGTTACGCTGATCAATGAGTCAATGAACATGTACTCTGTACGCGCATCACTTGAGGATGTAAGGGGATGGACTGAAACAGATGACTACACAACGTACGACTGGTTTCAGAGCAGATATAGATTCGATGGAAACCAGAAGATCAACGAATACAAGGTCACTCTTTCACTTCAAGGAAAATATCTCGACAAGACGAAAGAAATCAGGAAACACCTGATGAGTGAATTCGGAGTGGGCGAAGGCTCTACATTCTTCAAATACAAGGAATACACAGTCAAGGTTAGATCCGGATATGGCGAAATGGAGTTATATATAACAATAGAAAACTAATCAATGAAAAAGTTCGGCCTCATAGGACATCCGATCGAGCATTCGCTCTCTCCCACCCTGTTCAGGGCGGGCTATGACGGCAGATATCCATACGAACTGATTCAGACCTCTGATTTTGAAGAGGCATACGCACGTTTCCTGGCAGGCTATGACGGAATCAATGTTACAGCTCCGTTCAAGGAGCTGGCCATCAGGAAGGCCGACATCCTTTCTGACGAGTGCAAAGTTATAGGAGCAACAAATCTGCTCATAAAGACTCCGGATGGCATCAAGGCCTACAACTCAGACTACCTCGGCATACGATTATGGATTTCGATGCTATCAGATGGTCTGAAAAGCATGCTTCCACCTAAAGTGTTGATCGTAGGTACCGGAGGTGCCGGCAAGGCAGCAGGACAGGCAGCAAGGTCGCTGGGATGTGAGGTAGTACTGATGAACAGAACGCAGTACAGCGAGGATATCAGGCCATTGAGCGAATTCAGAGAGGCTTTCAGGAATGCAGATGTAGTGATCTATAATCTTCCTGTAAGGTTGGCCGGACTTGAGCAGTTCAGCAGCGAAGACTTCACCGAAGGCAAGGCGAAATACATCCTTGAAGCGAACTATCGCAACCCTTCATTTGACAAGGATCTGATACAGAGACTGCAAGCGATTCACCCAAAGGTTGAATATACAAGAGGAGAAACATGGCTACTGCTCCAGGCGCTGACCGGCTATGAAATTTTTACCGGTGAAAAGCCGGATTTAGAGAAGATGACTGCATGTTTATAAGAAATTATCACTAACTTGCAGAGTTTTTGAGAACGCACAAAAGAAAACACAACATATTATGATAAACAAGGTAATTCTCGTCGGCAATGTAGGTCAGGATCCTGAGGTCCGCTACACTGGCGATGTAAACAACGGAACAAAAGTAGCGACCATCAGACTTGCTACTACAGAGCGCTACCGCGACAGAAACAATAATCTCCAGGAGCACACAGAGTGGCACAATGTGGTTGCATGGAGAGGTCAGGCTGACTTGGTGGAGAAATATGTGAAGAAGGGCACTCAGCTTTATATTGAGGGACGCCTCCGTTCAAGAACATGGGAAGACCAGACAGGAGCCAAGAGATATGCTATCGACATCGTTGCAGACACAATCCAGCTTCTCGGAAGAAGACAGGACAGCCAGCAGCAGGGCGGTTATTCAGCACCGGCACAGCCAGCGCAGCAGCCTTATCAGCAGCCATACCAGCAGGCAGCTCCGCAGCCTGTTCAGCAGCCTGTTCAGCCAGCTCAGACAAAACCGTTTGCAGAAGAGGAGCCTAGCGACGACCTCCCATTCTAATTAAGAAACTATAAATCAAAAGATAATGAAACTTGATGTTGTACTCGGCCTCCAGTGGGGCGACGAAGGAAAAGGAAAGATCGTAGACGTGCTTGCCAGCAGATATCCTACAGTAGCACGCTTCCAGGGTGGCCCTAACGCAGGACACTCACTCCATTTCGACGGAAAGAGCTTCGTGCTCAGATCTGTTCCTTCTGGAATCTTCAGAGAGGACGCAAAGAACATTGTAGGAAACGGTGTAGTGCTTGACCCTATCACATTCAGAGGCGAATGCGAGAACATTGAAAGCAAGACAGGAATTCCTGTAACACAGCGCATCGTTATTGCAAAGAAGGCGCATCTCATCCTTCCTACCCACAGACTTCTTGACGCAGCCAACGAGGCAGCAATGGGCAAAGGAAAGATCGGTTCTACCCTCAAGGGTATCGGCCCGACATATACAGACAAGATCAGCCGTCATGGTCTCCGCGTAGGTGACATCCTCGCACCAGACTTTGCTGAAAGATATGCAAAACTCCAGAACCGCCACATCACTCTTCTTGGTCAGATGGGTTATGAGTGCGATCCGCACGCTGAGGATGCAGAGTTCATGGCAGCATGCGAATACCTCAAGAAGTTTGAGTTCGTAGACTGTGAGTACTACATCAACGATCTGCTCAAGACTCAGGACATCCTCGCAGAGGGCGCTCAGGGTTCTATGCTTGACGTTGACTATGGTTCATACCCATTCGTCACTTCATCTACAACTTCATGCTCAGGAGCATGCGTCGGTCTCGGAGTGAACCCACACCTCATCGGCCATGTATACGGTATCTTCAAGGCATACTGCACACGCGTAGGTAGCGGTCCGTTCCCAACTGAGCTCTTCGATGAGACAGGCGAGGAGATCCGTCGTATCGGACATGAGTTCGGCGCAGTTACAGGACGTCCACGCCGTTGCGGCTGGCTTGACCTCGTAGCCCTCAAGTATGCAGTGATGATCAGCGGTGTAACCGACCTCATCATGATGAAGTCAGACTGCCTCGACACATTCGAGACAATCAAGGTCTGCACATCATACATCGTGGACGGCAAGCCTTCAGACCAGTGGCCATTCGACACATTCGCCAACATCGAGCCTGTATACACAGAGTTCAAGGGATGGCACACAGACCTCACACACTGCCGCACAGAAGAGGAGCTCCCGACAGAATTCCGCGAGTACATCGCATTCATGGAGCAGTACCTCGGAGTTCCTATCAAGATCATCTCTGTAGGACCAGATAGAGAAGCAACAATCGAAAGATAACACCAACAAAAAAGGTTCTGAAAATTCGAGGGCACTGAAAAAGGTGCCACTCTGTGAAGTTGCTGAGATTTAAGTAAAAGAAGGATATCGAGATTTTCGGTATCCTTCTTCATTTTTCGATTCT
>JAFZEP010000008.1 GCA_017560625.1 Bacteroidales bacterium | reverse complement strand
CGCTCAAACTCACCATGCTCATGCATTTTACCAACAACACCATGGCATTCATCGTGAGCAGGATCCCGTCACTCAAGGATGTGGACTATTTCTTTGATGTCATTTCTCCTTGGGCATATGCCGGAGTCTACATTTTAGCAGCAGTGGCACTGGCCTTTGGCCTGATCCTCTTCCGAGGCATCCCTCAGAAAGAGGGCAACCTCGGAGGCTGCCAGAAGATCGACAGTATATTCTGACAAATAAGGCCGACTTCACAGTCGGCCTTATTTGTTACATTTGCGCTGAAATATTTTGTTCACGATGAATGAGGCGGATACGGATGTCAGGATACTTATCTGCAAGGTGGGCAGCGAGATGTTCTGCACAATAGACAGAACGGTGCTGGCCTCCGGTGCAGCCGAAGCTGACCATCAAGTTTGTGAAACCACGCTTGCGATATGTCTCCACATGCGGATCTACCACTCCATAGACATGTTCAAGAAACCCGAACACTTCCCCATCATCCTCCAGGAACTTTATCACCGGCTCATCTCGGCCTGTCAGTTTCTTATATGGCTCATAACGTCCGGGATTGTGGATCGATCTGCAGTCGAACACATATCCACCACCATTGCCGGAAGGATCGTAAGGCACTCCTTTCTTGAATGAGAAGCTGTAGACTTTCACTTCCAGCACACCTTCATGAGACGGCTCCACCTCAAAACGAGGCAGTGCAGCAAGCTGGCCCAGGACCTCCGTCAAATATGGATACTCTGCAAAACCCTCAGCAGCCATTACTTTCAGTTCAGCAATTGCAGCCGGGATGCTTGTGACGAAATTAGCCTTGTGCTCTACCCATCCACGGAAGCCGTATGCTCCGAGGACCTGAAGAAGGCGGAAAAGCACGAACAGACGAAGACGCGAACGGAAACCGGCTTCATCAACCTGCACATATCCAGACAGCTCACTCAGATAAGCCTTCTGCATATTTTCCTTCTGCTCTTCAGTGAATCTTGCGCGTGCCTGCCATGCAAACGAAGCCACATCATAATAGACCGGACCACGGCGACCTCCCTGAAAATCAATGAAGTACGGTTCCCCATCCTTGACCATGACATTGCGGGCATTGAAGTCGCGATACAGGAACGTGTCTGTATCCTCCTCCAGCAGATCATCCGCAAATCTCTCGAAATCATCCTGAAGAAGGACCTCATTGAACTCAAGACCTGAAGGTTTGAGGAAACAGTATTTGAAATAGTTCAGATCGAACATCACCATGCGCCTGTCAAACGACGGCTGCGGATAGCATACCGAAAAATCAAGTCCCTGTGCCCCTTCGAACTGAATCTTCGGCAGCATGGCCATAGTCTTGCAGAGCAGTTGCTCTACCTTCTCCATACCCTCACCGGACTTGCGGGCTGCGGTCAGCATGTCAAAGAGGATGGTATCTCCCAGATCCTCCTGAAGATAAGCCGACTCGTCCTCGCTGACAGCCAGGATCTCAGGCACATTGATGCCTTTCCCGTAAAAATGTCTGGCAATGGTCAGAAATGCCTTGTTCTCAAGAGTATCCACACCTACCACACCGATGCATGAACCGGCGTCTCCCGACAGTCTGTAATACTTGCGGTTGCTGGCAGATCCGGTCAGCGCAGTGCAGACCGAAGGCTCTGCCGAGAATGTCGACTTATATAGATCAATCAGTATGTTCATCTTTTCATTAGACAGATTACCACGTCACATCGATCCACGTAATGACGTACGAAACACTATTAAATTTATTTGCGAATTTACGAAAATGTTCCGCAAAAAAGATTAAATTTGTTGGATTTAAAACCCGAAACGATGCTAAATATCGCCTATTGCTCAGACAAGTACCAGTACACAATGGGAAAGTCTTTCTATGACAGCGGCATGAAAGACCAGCACGCCGTGTTCAACATGTTCTACAGAAAAGCCCCAGAGAACAACAACTGGGCTGTTGTCAGCGGTGTGGACGAAGTTGTCGAGATGATCGGCAACCTCGGCAACATGGATCCGGCTTTCTTCGAGAAGTTCCTTCCGGGAGAAGAGTACAAGGAGTTCAGAGGCTATCTGTCATCGATGAAGTTCACAGGCAATGTCTACGCGATGCGCGAAGGCGAAATCGCGTTCCCCAACCAGCCGATCATCATCATCGAAGGACCGCTCATCGAAGCACAGGTGCTTGAGACACCGATACTCTGCATCATGAACCACCAGATGGCGGTTGCCACAAAGGCATCAAGGGTGTGCCGCGCCACCAACAGACCGGTGAGCGAATTCGGATCACGCCGAGCTCATGGCCCATGGGCTGCCACATACGGAGCCAAGGCCGCCATCATCGCAGGCTGCAGCACAACATCCAACATCATGACCGGCGCCATGTTCGACTATGGCTCGACAGGCACGATGGCACACAGCTACGTGACAGCCTTCGGCAGCAGCGTCAAAGGCGAATTCAAGGCATTCGACACCTACATCAAGACCCACCAGGGTGAGCCTCTCATCCTCCTGATCGACACATATGACACCCTGAAATGCGGAGTGCTCAATGCAATAAAGGCATTCAAGGCAAACGGCATCGACAACAGCTACGAGGCCGGCTATGGAGTACGTCTGGACAGCGGTGACCTTGCCTACCTGTCTGCAGAATGCCGCGCCATCCTCGACGAGCACGGCTTCACAGGTTGCAGGATCTTCGCGACAAACTCCCTTGACGAATACCTGATCACAGATCTAGAGCGTCAAGGCGCATGCATCGACTGCTACGGAGTGGGCGACGCAATCGCTACCAGCAAGGCAAACCCATGCTTCGGCAACGTATACAAACTTGTGGAGATCGACGGCGAAGCCGTCCTCAAACGTTCTGAAGACAAGATCAAACTGATCAATCCAGGATTCCAGATCACATACAGAATCATGGTAAACGATCCTTCAAAGGGCGAGATCTTCAAGGTAGACGTGACATGTCTTCGCGGAGACGAGCTCAGCCAGAAGATCGAGAACGGAGAGGCATTTACAGTTTGCGACGAGTTCGACAGATATAAATACAAGTCATTCGAGGCGGGAGAATATCAGGCCTTCACATTGCAGAAAAAGGTCATTGTGAACGGTGTCGACGTTTCTCAGAAGTACACTCTTGCAGAAAAGAAGGCATTCTGCCACGACGCCCTCATGCACTTCAGCCCGAGCGAGCGTCGACTTATCAACCCGCATTATTATAAGGTGGACATTTCTGACGACCTGTATAACCTCAAGATGGGCATCATCAACAGGATCGTCAAGGAAATCAAGGAATTCGAATTATAGCAGACTACAATATGAAAAACAGCGCGTTAGTGGTAGTGGACATGCTCAATGACTTCATCACAGGAAGCCTCGCATGCCAGAATGCAGAAAATGCAGTTAAGAAGACACTGGAGTTCATCGACTCCCAGACAAAAGGACAGGGCGGAGAGGAGCACGAGATCCTCGACACATTCCCTATCCTGTTCGTCCGCGACCACCATCCGGCCGACCACATGTCGTTCATTGAGCAGGGCGGCACATGGCCTTCTCACTGCGTGACAGGAACTCACGGCGGCGAAATCCATGACGACCTCCTCCCATATGCATGCGAAGAGCTCACTTTCGACAAGGGATGCTGCCGCGAAGAAGAGCAGTACTCCGGATTTGAAGGCCTGAACACAGCCGACCAGTCACTTGGAGAGATTCTCGAACTGCTTGACACAACAGACGTATATGTCTGCGGAATCGCTACGGAATTCTGCGTCCGCAACACTTGCGAAGGCCTTCTTAAAGCAGGCTATAGGGTACACCTGCTCAAAGATTGTCTTGCATATGTAAGCGGAGAAGGACACCTTAAAGCATTGACAGAGATGGCCTCTGAAGGCATAAGTATTGTCTAATCAATAATTTTTCGTACCTTTGCCGTCTTGGTATGAAGAATTTTTGGGCAAAAATATGGATTCCCGCATTGTTGGTGACCGCGGCTGCCATGCAGTCGTTCGGCATTGACGTCAGGCGCGCAACTACCTTTGGGCAGGCGCCTGACTCGCTGGCACATATCTCTGCAGCAGATTCTTCACACCGCATTCACCCTGCCGACACGCTTCACAAGCGCGATTCGGTCAGTCCATTGGCAGACAGCCTCCAGGCTATTCCAGACAGTCTGAAGGCCCGTCAGGACAGTCTCCAGACTGAAATTGACAGCCTTCTTTTCAGCAAAGTCGACACTCTTGTCCTTACAGCGAGAGACACTATCAAGGCTCCGGACTCGCTCCGACTCACAGACCCATTCTTCTACAAATATTATGTGGCAGTCAAGGACTCGACAACAAGACGTCAGGTCCGCGACTCTCTCATGCAGGCAGGCGACACACTTGGACTGCTGCGTCTCGACTCCTTATATATAAAGGACTCTACAGACATGGCCATAGCCAAGCATAACGCATGGTATGCTTCACTCAGCCGCCGCGAAAGAAAGAAATACGACAACGAGCAGAAGCTTCCGGAACTTCTTGCCGCATACAACAGGAAGATGGCCGTCAAAGACAGCATCAAAGCCTACAAGGACAGCGTCCTGGAAAACACTCCACGCATCCTTGAGACTTTCGCCTTCCCCGACTCGATGCACTACAAGAGAATCGTGACATGGACCCATGACAGGGACTTCCACGACATCGTAGGGCTGCGAGACCAGGCTCCCGACTCGTCATTCAACTACAATTTCCACGAATATCCGTTCTACAGGGAAGATGTGAACGCCACCTGGCTCGGTGTGGCGGGATCTCCTGTGCAGCTGTACGACTACTTCAAAAGAGAAGAGGAAGACAACGCCATCTTCTATGCTCCTTACCAGATCTACAGCTACACCCCAGAGACCCTCCCTCAGTACAACACCAAGACGACATACACTGAGCTTGACTACTACGGAACACTCTTTGCCAACAAGGAGAAAGAGGAATCCAACATCAAGATTCTCTCTACGCAGAACATTACACCGGAACTGAACATCATGCTTCAGTTCCACAGGTTCGGAAGCAACGGTATGCTTAAAGGAGAGGACGTGAACAACAGAAACTCGGTCATCGCCGCCAACTACACCGGCAAGAAATATATGATGCACACCGGTTTCATCTACAATAGGGTGAAGAAGACCGAAAACGGCGGCATCAAGGACCTCTCATGGATCCGAGACACCACTGTGGATGCCCGAGAGATCGGCGTCTACCTCAACGACGCACACAACGACCTCAAGAAAAACACGATTTTCCTTGATCAGAGCTACCGAATCCCTCTCACATTCCTCGACAAGGACATCAGGGCAGAGAAGAAGCTCAGAGAGCAGGAGGACATGAAGCTCGACAGTCTCATCGCAGCAGGCGACACAGTAGGAGTTGCCCAGTTCCAGATGAGCATAGAGCAGCGTAGAGCGCGTCAGGAAGAGACCAAGCTCGACACTCTCAAGACAGAGATCACCACAGCATTCATCGGACACAGCAGTGAATACACTGTAACAAGAAAAAGCTACAAGGACAACATCTCTGCAAACGACACCGAGGCCAGAAAATATTTCGGAGACAGGTTCTACCTCAACCCGACAACAAGCAACGACTCCCTCAGGGTGATGAAGTTGGAGAACAAGGTCTTCATCAGGCTCCAGCCATGGACCAGCGACGCCATCGTCTCAAAGCTCGACGTCGGTCTCGGAGACAAACTCCTGAACTACTTCTCGTTCAATCCTAAGGATTACGTGACAGGCCGAAACAATGTGGTCCAGAACTCGGTGTATCTCTATGCAGGAGCACAGGGACAGTACAAGAAGTACCTTACCTGGAACGCCAAAGGACGTTATACATTCCTCGGACACGAAATAAACGACTTCAAGGTCGAGGGTAACGCATCGTTCAGCGCATACCCGTTCCGAAGAGACAGGAACAGCCCTCTGACCCTGAATGTGCATTTCGAGACATCTCTAAAGGAGCCTGACTACTATCAGCAGCACCTTTACACAAACCACTTCATGTGGAACAACGACTTCGGCAAGATATCCACAACCAAGCTTGAAGCATCATTGAACATCCCAAGATGGAAGATGGATGCATCGTTTGGCTATGGCTTGCTGAGCAACAACATATACTACGACACACAAGGCATCGTAAGACAGAACAGCTCACCTATGAGCGTGATATCTGCAACGTTGAGAAAGGACTTCACCGTATGGAAGTTCCATTTTGAGAACCAGGCAGCCCTGCAGTTCTCATCCAACACAGAAGTAATGCCACTACCACTGCTAGCACTGAACCTCAGATACTATTTCCAGTTTGACGTCGTCAGAAACGTCATGAAGATGCAGATCGGAGCCCACGCAATGTACACTACAAAATGGTACGCGCCGGGCTACAACCCTGTCCTGGGTGTGTTCCACAACCAGACAGAGGAAAAGTACGGAGGTTGCCCGTATATCGACGCATTCGTCAATATACAGTGGAAGAGAGCCAGCATTTTTGTCAAGGCCGTGAACGTAAACATGGGATGGCCTAACAAACAGGCAGATTACTTTACTGCAGCAGGATACATCACCTCACAGAGAGCGATCAAGTTCGGTATTACATGGCCGTTCTATGTGTTCGCACATAAAAACGCATCAGCGTCAACAGGAGGTGGCCAGAAAAGCGGGAGCGGATCTGGCAGAAGTACGCCGAGAGGCGCGACGCAAAACAGAAGATAACAGATGAAGATTTCAAAGAAGACAAGAAGATTAGTAAAATTTGTAATTGTAACTGCACTCGTAATGATTGCCAGACCGCTGAACGATAGCGGACGCACACAATCAGAAAGCATGGTGGACATGTTCCACTTCTCAGGAAAGACTCTCGTATGTGGAATCGACCTGGGCGACGACATGAGAAGAGGACACGGACTTGAGACCGGATTCGCATACGAAGTGATGAAGGATTTCGCCCGTGACCACAACTGCAACATCAGGATTGTTGCGGGAGGCAAGGACGCAGACTACACTGACTCCCTCAAAATGGGTGTCATCGACATTCTTATAATGCATCATGAGGAGGCAAATGACGGCCTCCTTCTGTCAGAGAACATCATAGACTGCTCTGCATTGGCTGTAAGCCAGGGCAAGGAAGGACATATGCGCGAGATCAACGACTGGATCTCGGATTACGTCGTATCGGAAGAGTTCAACCAGCACATAAAGATGTTCTTCAGACCGTTCAATCCTATCAAGAAGGCGGAAAGAGGAGTAAAGACAGAGACTGTCAGCCCATATGACAACCTCTTCAAGGAGTATGCGAAAGACCTTGGATGGGACTGGAGAATGCTTGCAGCGGTCGTATATCAGGAATCCAAATTCTCTATCAGTTCACGCTCGCACAGAGGTGCAAGCGGACTCATGCAGGTAATGCCGCAGACAGGAGCATCATATGACGTGAACGACCTTATGGATCCCAGTCAGAACCTCCTCGCAGGCACAAGCCACCTGAAAAGGCTCCAGAAGCTTTATAGCACATGCGACATGAGCGAGCAGGAGGTCATCCGCTTCACATTGGCAGCATACAATGCAGGAGAAGGAAGAATCCGCGACTGCAGAAACCTCGCAAGAGCTAAAAGACTGGACGAGAATGTGTGGGAAAACATCGTGAGTGTGATCCCAATGATGAGGGAAGATTCAATCCTCACTGACGAGAACGTAAAGCTCGGCAAATTCACCGGCACAGAGACAATCGCATACGTAGACAACGTGATGGCGCTTTACGATGCCATCTGCCAGATCTGTCCACGCTAGTCCATCTTGATGGTCTTGGAAGGATCCACTCTCAGGACAAAAAGAGAAGGGAAAACCAGAAGTGCCATTATGGCAACAAAAGCGACAGCGTCGGCCATCAGTACAGACGCAACCTCAAGATGTACAGGCACATAAGAGACAAAGTAGTTTACTGGATCGAGAGGGATCACATGTGTCGCACCCTGAATGAAGCAGAATGCAAATGCAATGACATTGCCTATAAGCATGCCCTTTAAGACTGTCCCTGCAGCTCTTGTCATGAACACAGACATTATCTCTTTGTTGCGCATTCCCAAAGCCTTGAACATTCCGATTGTGGAAATGTTCTCGAACAGCATGATAAGCAGACCTGTCATCATGTTGACGGCCGCCACTGCAATCATGAGTATAAGGACAAAAAGGACATTGAAGTCTATCAATTCTATCCAGTCGAATATCTGAGAGTATCTGTCGGCTGAAGACACAGCCACAAGCACCTCATCTTCATCCGAGGCATTCCTTCGGATTTCATAAGACATCTGCCTTGATATGTCTTTCATCAAGACTGCTTCCCTGTACTCTTCAGAAAGAGTGATCTCAAACATGGAAGCCTCATCCGGTGACCATCCGTTCAGCCTCTGCATATCGCCCAGATCGGCATAGACTACATGTCTGTCATCTGTGCGGACAAGAGGCTCATAGACATGCACAATGCTGAACTGGCGGGCCTTCACCTTCTCACCGACAAAATAGGTCAGCAGCCTGTCTCCTACCCCAAGACCTGCAGACTCGGCAAGAGATGCCGGTATCGACACTGCCAGCGCCACAGAATCCGGCACCTGAACGCCGTCCATGGAAGCTGCTCCCCCTTCCACACCCTTGATCATAACGCCATATATATCCTCGGACTGCTTGACAATACCTGCACGATAGATGACAGGCGAGATTTTCTCCACGCCTTCGCGCGACTGGAGCCCTGGCATATACGACTGTGAGATACTTACAGGAGATGATTCATCCATGTAGTTCATGTCTGACATGGTCAGCTGCACATGGGCTGTCATCTCTGAAAGGCCGTCATATATTTCTCTTCTGAAGCCGGCAGACACAGCGACAGCAATGATCACGACCAGGAAGCTTACCGCTACCGCCGCTGTGACCACACGTCCCTTGTAGGATAGTCTTCGGGCTATGAAGAGAGGAAGATTCATTACTGCTGCTTCATCTTGGTGTATTTCTTCACCAGCTTGTCATTCTTGAGTTGGCGAGACGCAACAATGGCATTGTTGATTATGCCCACCTTGTCCGGATCGATCTTCAACGCCTTGTCGTAGTATTTGAGAGCCATCTTGAAGTCTCGCTTTACCACCAGATGGTATGAACCTATGTTTCCAAGGAAGTCTGCCTCCTTAGGGAAATATTCGTTCATCCTCTGGGAAAGTCTCAGAAAGGCATCATATGAAGAAGGGGTTCCAAGCTTATACATGCTATAGCAGTACTCCTGCATCATCTGAGCAAACAGCTCGTCATCGACCTGGATCAGATCTTCCTGGACACCGTCGTGATAGTGCCACTTAGACTTTGAAGTCTTGTAGTCATATGCCAGCGCCATGATGCTGGAAATCGCCATATCAGGGCTATCACGTTCATAGGAGAGATAGGCATTCGCCTTCAGGAAATGGAAATCAAGTCTGTCAGGGCAGAGCGAAATCATCTTGTCCAAAGCCTTCATGGCCTGACCAAAGAGTTCGTCGTCATACTTGAACACCTCATAGTAATGGATGTCGGCACCTATCGAATCCTTGAGCGAAAGCACCGGAGTGATGCCAAGATATTTCGGCTCACTGCGCGAAATCACCTCTGTTCCCTGCGATTTGACAAAGCAGTAGTAGAAGCGGGCTTGATGCATTTCAGGATTTTCGGGTTCAGCCTTGCCCCAGTTTTCAATCAGTGTCTCCATTCCGACACCGGCAAAGCCTACCCTGTCAAGAAGGGCATTGTACCTGCGCTGATAATCTGAAGTCTGGGCCGAGGCCAGCACCGACAGCAGAATTGCCGCCAATATATAAAAAGTCTTTCTCATAATCATTTGATATCCATTCTGATACGCCTACTCTGCGGGTGAAGGCTATTGCTTCTGTTGCCAAGATTCTTCACAAATCCCAACGCCAGACCTTCATGCTTCAGCAGCAGATATCCTCTCGGAGCCTCAGGAAACACCTGCGCATCCCTATGCAGAAAAGCCAAAGCCTCCTGACGGTCAAGTTCTACTGTAGGATAGGCATCATGAGCCAGCATCAGGGACAAAGCCAGATCCGCATCAGGGACCAGATCTTTTCCTTTTACCACTCCCACGGCACATCCTGCCGCCACCACATGGAGTGCATCCTCAACACGCGCCACGTCGGAAGCGATGTTTTCAGGGACAGCTGTGATCATCTCCCCCTTTGTCCTGAAGGCCACAGGAATGCTCATCAGAGACTGCAAGCCATCCGGCACCGGCGCAGCCTTCGTCTGACGACAAGCCTTCTTAGAGCGGGCAGGGATGTCTGCAATCATATCATGCGATGTCTTTCTGAGAGCGGCACAATATTGTCCTTCTCCATCGACATGGCCTGGAACCAGGCTGTAGCCCCTTTCAGTCTTGAGCACACCCCTCATTCCTCCCAACACGTCGTCAGTGGTAAGCATTTCTGCTCCAAGTTCCGAAGCGACCCATTCTACATTTCCGTCGTTTTCCCTCCGGTTGAATGTGCAGGTAGAATATATCAGCAGACCTCCTTCAGCCAGAGACGGCCATACATCTGCAAGGATACGTCTCTGACGGGCCTCACACAGAGAGACATTGTCCTCCGACCACTGCTGCACAGCTTCCTCATCCTTGCGGAACATGCCCTCGCCTGAGCACGGCACGTCTGTGACGATGATGTCGAAGAATCCAGGCAGGGCACCGAATGCGGCCGGATCGTCCGATGTCACCACAACATTGGGATCACCCCAGAGCGCGACATTGTCTGCAAGTATGCCCACACGGGCCTTCATTACTTCGTTGGCCACAAGCAGGAATCCGTCACCGTATGCCTCACGGGCAGATGCCGCCAGGTCTGTCGTCTTTCCTCCGGGCGCAGCACACAGGTCAAGAATCCTCAACGGGCGCCCTGCAGGCTTCTGCACCTTCTCCAGCATCTTCCTGAAAGCATAGCCCACGAACATGGACGACGAATCCTGGACATAATAGGCACCAGCATGGAAAAGAGGGTCAAGCGTAAAGACGGGGCGCTGAGGCAGGACAAGTCCATGCTCCGACCACTGCACCGGCTTGCCTTCCATCTTTGCACACGCCTTGAAAGGATTGTAACGCACAGACGTCGAAGCAGGCTCTTCAAAAGCAGAAAAAGCGACAAGGGCATTTTCATGCCCTATCGCCTCTTCCATGTATTTCACGAATGTTTCCTTAATGTTCATATCAGGCCTTTGGCATCATGGACGGGTCAAAGCCTTCCGGCATCCTGCCTTCAGACATGGCCACAAGCGAATCCACCATCTTGTCCAACGCATCCTTGAGCTTTCCGCCAAGAATGGTCTTCATCATGAAGTTGAGCTCTGCCTCAAGGATGATCTGGAACTCTGTCTTGAAGGGATCGGCCGGAGCCGGATTGAAGAACATGGCCACCTCGAAAGTGAACGGCGCTCCGTCATCCTGGAAGACAATCCTGGAATAAGGGACTCTTTCCACGACCTTTACACCTATGTTGAAACCCTGCACCTCTGCATGGATGGAATCATAATCGGCTGTAACTCCCTGCTTCTTTTCCTCAGGCAGAAAGTTCACGAAGTTGCGCATGTCTACAAAAAGCATGTACAGCTCATACGGAGCCTTCGATACGATTCCCTTTTTACTCTGAATCTCTACTGCCATATTACTCTTCCTTTCCCCAAGTAGACGGAGAGAATCTCCACTTCTTCAACACCTCGATGTCCGACTCCTTGATGTAGCCTGTCTCACTTGCCACCTCTACGAGAGTATCATAGTTTGAAAGAGTTGTAAGCTCAACGTTTGCATCCTCGAATGCCTTGCGTGACTGAGGGAAGTTGTATGAGAAGATTGCAACCATACCCATGATGTCTGCACCTGCATTCACAAGAGCGTTCTTTGCAGCGAGGCTGCTCATACCTGTAGAGATGAGGTCCTCAACGATGACAACCTTTGCTCCTGACTCAAGAAGGCCCTCGATCTGCGAACCTGTGCCATGATCCTTCGGTTTTGGTCTTACGTAGCAGAAAGGCTTGCCGAGGATATGAGCCACGAGGTAGCCGTGTGCGATCGCACCTGTAGCCACACCTGCGATAACCTCCACATCAGGATACTCCTTCTTGATGATATCAGCCATCCAACGGCAGATGTTTTCACGGATTTCAGGATATGACAACACCTTTCTGTTGTCGCAATAGATCGGAGACTTCCAGCCCGATGCCCATGTGAAAGGGTTTTCCGGTCTGAGCATGACAGCCTTGATGTCCAGAAGGGACTTTGCCACTGCTTTTTCAATTGTCTGCATAATTATAAATTTAGATTGTTTTTTCTTCACTTCTTCTGCATATCTTTGCAGATACATTACGTGTGCCAGGCACACATCCCGCAAAGATAATAAATATAATAAAATTATAGGTCAAATGCATAAAATATACTTCGAAAAGAGATGCATGATAATCTGTCCTCCCGACGAGCTTGCACTGGCCGACCCCAATGCGATCCTCTTCAACATCGGATCAGCTGCAGACATCCACAATCTGGTGGAGATGATGGAGGTATCTGAATCTCTTCACAGAGTATATATACCGACAGACGATGTAGATGCTACCTACAAAACCATCTGCGGCGAATTTCTTGAGGTCAATGCAGGAGGCGGGCTT
This sequence comes from Bacteroidales bacterium, assembly GCA_017560625.1. Lineage (GTDB taxonomy): Bacteria > Bacteroidota > Bacteroidia > Bacteroidales > UBA932 > Cryptobacteroides. The sequence goes on along the minus strand of JAFZEP010000008.1, from coordinate 9,998 downwards.
GTGTCCAACAGGCGCGGAGACTTCCTGCTCATCAGCAGAAACGGCATGTGGGACCTTCCCAAGGGCCATCAGGACCCTGGTGAGGACATCAAGGTCACATCACTTCGCGAAGTGCAGGAGGAGACCGGAATAATGGATCTCCAGCTGAGAGACCTGATCTGCATCACAGACCACTGCTACAAGAGAAACGGCATCTGGCACCTCAAGCACACCTGGTGGTATGACATGCTGTACACCGAGCCTACCGACCTGACTCCACAGACCGAGGAAGACATCGCCAAGGCTGCATGGGTCGCAAAATCAAGCCTTCCGCCATTCCTCCACAACACCTATCCTTCAATCCTTGAGGTGTTTAAGGAGGCCAAAGTGTAGATTTTTCACATTTTTGTGCATGAAGTGAAACAAAAGCTGCAAAAAATCGTATAACGAGATGATTTTGCAGTTTAAATTCACACACATATATGAAACTTTCACAATTCATGTTCAATCTTCCTGCTGAGAAGATCGCCACAGAGCCGCCGAGATGGCGTGACGAGTGCAAGCTCATGGTTCTTCACAAGCAGACAGGAGAAATCGAGCACAAGCTCTTCAAGGACATCATCGAGTACTTCGGCAAAGGTGATACATTCGTACTCAACGACACAAAGGTATTCCCTGCAAGACTATACGGAAACAAGGAGAAGACAGGAGCTGACATCGAGGTATTCCTTCTCAGAGAGCTCAACCGCGAGCAGAGACTCTGGGACGTGATCGTAGACCCTGCCAGAAAGATCCGTATCGGCAACAAGCTCTACTTCGGAGAAGACGAGAGCCTGGTTGCAGAAGTGATCGACAACACGACTTCAAGAGGCCGCACCCTCCGCTTCCTCTATGACGGAAGCTATGAAGACTTCAAGTCTACCCTCTTCGGACTTGGCCAGACACCGGTTCCGGACTGGGTGAAGAAAGAAGTGACACCGGAGGATGCAGAGAACTTCCAGACAATCTTCGCAAAGCATGAAGGTGCAGTGTCCGCCCCTGCAGCAGGTCTCCACTTCAGCCGCGAGCTCTTCAACCGCATGATCCTCAAGGACATCAACAAGGCGTTCATCACCCTCCACATGGGTATCGGACACTTCAGAGAGGTGGACGTAGAGGACCTCTCAAAGCACAAGATGGACTCTGAGAGACTCATCATCAATGAAGAGGCTGCAAACCTCATCAACAAGACAAAGAAGGAAGGCCACAAGGTACTCGCTGTCGGAATCACAGTGATCCGCGGTCTTGAAACGTATGTAACGACAAACGACGAGGTGAATGTCTACGACGGATGGACAAACAAGTTCATCTTCCCTCCTCACAGATTCGCGATTCCGAACGCGATCGTTTCAAACTTCCACCGTCCCGGCTCGACAATGCTCATGTCAGTTGCAGCATTCGGAGGATATGAAAACGTGATGAAGGCATACAAGACAGCCCTTGAGCAGGACTACAAGTTCGGCCCATACGGTGACGCACTCCTCATCATCTGATAAAAAAAGTTACAGGATTTAAAAAAAGAGAAAAATCTTGTTAAAAAAAGATTTAAATCGGCTTCAGGCTATGGTCTGGAGCCGATTTTTCCTTTAATCTTGCGGCATGGAAAATTTTGAAGAAAAAGCATGCCTGTGCGCTCTGGGCAAGATTTTCGGCTTCAAGCCAAAGATAGCCCACGCGCTTATCGAGCACCTCGGCTCAGCCCGTGACGTGTTCAAAATCGGCCGCCAGGACCTTGAGCTGCTTCTCGGTCCGCACAGCCAATACATCGATGTGATCCGCAAGTCAGTTGTCTATGAGGCAGCCGACGAACTGGAGCAATATGCCAAACTGGACATCACCTATATCGGGTGGACCGAAGAAGAGTACCCCGGCATGCTGAAGGAGTGTCCGGACGCACCGGTCGGCCTGTACATAAGGAGCAGGACTCACCCCTCCAAACTCTGGCCGGAAAGAAGGGTGGCAGTGGTCGGCACGAGAGACATATCCCCTTACGGGAAGGAGTGGTGCACAAAGTGCGTCCGCGCACTGGCTTCGACCGGAGAAAAGCCGCTCATCGTCAGCGGTCTTGCACTCGGTACGGACATATGCGCCCACAAGGCGGCCCTTGAAGCCGGACTACCCACAGTCGCAATCATGGCCACCGGGCCGGAGAACGTATACCCCTACAGGCATAGAGGCTTCGCCGACGAGATGTGTCAGATCCCGGGATGCGCACTGGTGACAGACTACCCTCCGGGCACAGCACCGCTTGCTGTCCATTTCGTAAGACGAAACCGCATCATCGCCGGTCTCAGCGAAGCGACCGTGCTGATAGAATCAAAGATCAGAGGAGGAGGCATGATGACTGCCCGCCTTGCATTCTCCTATGATAGAGACGTTTACGCGCTACCAGGAAGAGTAGACGATGTCAGGTCCCAAGGCTGCAATCTGCTCATCAGAAGCAAGGTTGCAGAACCACTGACCTCGGTTCCGGAGTTCCTGGACAGCCTTGGAATGAAGGCAGAAAACTCAGCCACACCGGTGACAGACCGGGAGATGCTGGAACAGACATACAGAAGCAGCGCACCGGCAGACAGGGTAGACCAGATGGCTAGGCTTCTTACGATAATAAGGAAGAAGAGGGGCATAACTATAGAAGAACTTGCCGACCTGAGTTCACTTGGCTACGCCAGGACCGTGGAGCTGACATCCCGGCTTGAGACTGACGGGTTCATATGCACAGACCTTCTGCAAAGATGCAGCATCAACCCTGCGAAAAGATGATGATATTCCGTTAAAATGACTACATTTGCATGATAGTGTTTTCACATTGATGCAGATTATGGAGTTCATAGACACACACTCCCACCTATACGACGAGGCCTTTGCCGGCGAGGAAGACATCGTGCTGCAGAGAGCCATAGACGCAGGTGTGACCAAGCTTATATTTCCAGACATCGACTCACAGAGCCGTGAGGCGATGTTTGCATTTGCGGACCGCCACAAGGGAACGGTCTTTCCATGCGCAGGCCTGCATCCGACATCTGTAGACGCATCATGGGAAAAGGAGATGATGCTGGTCGAGCAGCATCTCGACCGCGACATCGTAGCCATTGGAGAGATCGGAATCGACTGCTACTGGTCAAAGGAATTCCTTGAGCAGCAGAAGGAAGTGTTCCGCATCCAGCTCGGGATCGCAGCAGAACGCGACCTGCCTGTGATCATCCATTCACGCGAATCTACCGAAATCATAATCAACATCATAAAGGAGCTAAGGCATCTGGGTGTCCGTGGAGTTTTCCATGCCTACAGCGGCAGCAAGGAGACGTTCCGCGAACTGGAACGCCTCGGAGACTGGTACATCGGCATAGGCGGAGTGCTGACCTACAAGAAGGCCTCAATCGCAGAGACCGTAAAGGAGATTCCGCTGGAAAGGATCCTGCTGGAGACCGATTCGCCATACCTGACTCCTGTACCGTTCAGAGGCAAACGCAATGAGAGCAGCTATGTGCCGTACATCGCACAGAAGCTGTCGGAACTCACCGGCCGCAGCATCGAAGAGGTCGCTGCAGTCACAACAGAGAACGCAAAAAAACTATTCAGCATATGAGCGCATTCAGCCCAATAAGAGAAAGGTCGGCAATCCTGCTGATCTACACAGGCGGCACCATCGGAATGAAGGAAGATCCTGCACTTGGAGCATTGACCCCGTTCGACTTCAGCCAGATTCTGGAGGAGGTCCCGGAGCTTGGAAAGTTCGCATACAGGATTGATTCTCACACATTTTCGCCTCTCATCGACTCGTCAGACGTAGAGCCCTCGCTATGGGTGGAGCTCACGCATCTGATCGAAGCGGAATATGACGAGTACGATGGCTTTGTGATCCTCCACGGCACAGACACCATGGCATATTCGGCATCGGTGCTGAGCTTCATGATAGAGGGTCTCACCAAGCCGGTCATCTTCACAGGAAGCCAGCTCCCTATCGGCACGCCGAGGACAGACGGCAAGGAGAATCTGATCTCAGCCGTAGAGATTGCTGCAGCCAAGGACGACCAGGGCCATGCATTGGTTCCGGAGGTCTGCATCTGCTTCGACAACATCCTCATGAGAGGAAACCGCACCAGCAAGCTCAACTCCGACAATTTCAGGGCATTCCGTTCTGAAAACTGCCCGCCTCTGGCTGAGGCCGGAATCAACATCCGATACAACACCCAGCTCATAAGAAAACCGGAATCATGGACACAGAAGCCGATCTTCCACACCAGCCTTGACACACGTGTCGCGATCCTGAAGATCCACCCGGGCATCACGCCTCAGGTAGTGAGGGACATCGTGTGCAGCAGGGACACCAGAGCGGTCATTCTCGAGACATACGGTGCAGGAAACGCACCTTCGAAGGAATGGTTCCTCAACATCATCAGCGAGGCGGCATCACAAGGCAAGATCATCATGAACGTGACACAGTGCCTTGCGGGAAGCGTGAACATGGACATCTATGCCACCGGCAAGAGCCTTAAGGGGGCCGGAGTGGTCAGCGGCTATGACAGCACCACTGAAAGTGCACTCGGAAAACTGTTCCACATCCTGGGAATGCATCATGACAACCACATCGCAGCCAAACTTTTGTGCGAAGACCTTAGGGGAGAAATATCGAAATAAATATTGCTGATTGAAAATTATTTGCTAAATTGCACCGGTTTTTAGGGGTGGTGTGCACTCTCCGCTCCATAGAAATGATTTTAACTAAAATTAAATCAATAACTTAAATTAATCAAAACACACAAAAACAATTATGAAAAAAATTTTCATGTTTTTGGCAGTAATGGGCGTTATGGCCTTTTCTGCACAGAATGCAGTAGCTCAGGACACAGAGGCTACTACTGAACAGACTGAAACTTTGGCAGCTGCTGACGAGCAGGTTGCTGAGGAAGCAACAGAGGGTGGCCTTCAGGCACTCCACACTCCTCTCAAGACTAAGTTCATCGAAGGTGGTGCAGGCTTCATGGCACTCGTAATCGCCTGTCTTATCCTTGGTCTTGCTCTTTGTATCGAGCGTATCCTTTACCTTGGATTCTCAAAGACTAACACTAAGAAGCTCCTTGCTAAGATTGAGGAAGCACTCCAGAACGGTGGTGTAGCAGCAGCTAAGGAGGTTTGCAAGAACACAAGAGGTCCTGTAGCATCTATCTTCACTCAGGCATTCCTTCGCCTCGAGGAGGGTCAGGACATCGAATACGTAGAGAAGTCAGTAGTATCTTACGGTGGAGTTGAGGCTAGCAAGATGGAGCAGAACCTCTCATGGATCTCTCTCTTCATCGCTATCGCGCCATCTCTCGGATTCTTGGGTACTGTAGTAGGTATGATCCAGGCATTCGACGCCATCATGGTTGCAGGTGACATGTCTCCAGCAGTCGTAGCAGGTGGTATGAAGGTCGCTTTGATCACTACTGTAGGTGGTTTGATCGTTGCGGTTATCCTCCAGATCTTCTTCAACTACATCGTTACTCAGGTTGAGGCTATCAGCATCGACATGGAGAATGCATCAATCACATTGGTTGATATGCTCGTGAAATATCAGGAAAACAAATAATTCAGTCGAAAATGACATACACTAAAATTTTCAAATGGTTACTCGTCGTGCTCTTCGTAGCCGGCGTACTTACCTCTGCCTGGGGCTTCATCAATGGATGGCCTGATGACGAGGTTTGGAAGAATGACCATGCACAGGCAAAGGAACTCCCTGAGGTGATCTCATCAATGAAGGAGAGCGGTGTGCCGGTGTTGTCAGATTCTGAACTGGAAGTCAGAAAAGCAGAAGTAGCTCAGCTCACAACTGAGGCTAAGACTTATACTGAGAGAACAAACGCTATCAAGGCTGAGATCGACGCTGCAAAGAACAAGGCAGCAAAGGCAAAGCTTGAGGCTCAGTATAAAGAGGAGTTCGCAGAACTCACTGCAAAGGTAACTGACATCAACCTTCAGGTTGCTGAGTACAAGCAGGCTGTTGAGCTCAACAAGTACATGAAGACACTTGCTGAAGTTGAGGCAAGAATCGCAAATGGCGAGGCTTCAGTAAACACAATCATGTTCGCTACATACGGAATGGTAGCTCTCGTGCTCCTTTCAATCGTAGTTATCGTCTTCATCATCAGCAGCATCAACGACCCTATGAGCCTCGTTAAGCTCATCATCGGTATTGTTGTGATCTGCGTTCTCATCGGAGGCGCATACATGTTGGCTCCTGGTACTGCACTCGTTGAGTACCACGGTGATGTTGCTCCAACAGCAGGCGATCTCAAACTTACTGACACTGTGCTTTACTTGGCATACCTCGCATTCGGTGCAACTCTCGTAGCACTTGTAACTTCTTGGATTGTCGGCGCAGTTCGCAAATAATAAGGATTAATTATGGCAAGAAAAACACCAGAAGTAAATTCGAGTTCAACAGCCGACATGGCATTCCTCCTGCTCTGTTTCTTCATGATGACTACCACCATGGACCAGGACAAGGGTTTGTCACGCCGTCTGCCACCTATGCCAGATCCAAACCACAAACTTGAAGACCAGAAAGTTAATAAACGTAATATTGTCGTTGTGAAGATCAACTCTCAGGACAGACTTCTCGTTGGTTCAAAGCCAATGCACGTTAGCGACTTGAGAGAGGAAGTGAAGAGGTTCATCAAAAACCCATATGGTGACGAGACACTCCCAGAGTGGAAAGACACCACAATCACTTACGGAAACAAGAACTACGATTTCAAGATTTCCAAGGGAGTTATCTCACTTCAGAATGACCGTGGTACCAGCTACGCAAAATACATTGAGGTCCAGAACGAGCTCGTAGGAGCTTTCAACGACCTCCGCGAAGAAGAGGCCAAGGCAAAATTCAATAAATCGTTTAGTGAGTTGGACGAGGAACAGCAGGATATCATCAAGGAGGTTATCCCACAGATGATTTCTGAGGCTGAGCCTAAGGATATTACTAAAAAATAAAGGAGAACAGCAAAATGTCAAAATTTAAACAGAAAGGAAAAAGGGAAGTTCCTCAGCCACCTTCAGGCTCGCTTTCCGACATCGTCTTCATGCTGTTGTTCTTCTTCATGGTAACAACAACAATGCGTGAGACCGAGTCTAAGTTGATCATCAGCACACCTGAGGCTAGCGAGGCTGTAAAGCTCGAGCGTAAGGACCTGACTTCTTACATCAACATCGGTACACCTATCAAGTCTCTCCAGGCTCAGTATGGTGACGGTATCCGCATTCAGCTTAATGACTCATTCAAGACAATCGTTGAGATCCGTGACTTCATCGCGGCTGAGCGTGAGACCAAGAGTGAGGCTGACAGAACCAAGATGACCGTTGCGATCAAGGCAGATAAGGATGCACGTATGGGTGACATCACAGACGTTAAGCAGGAGCTTCGTCGTTGTTCTGCTCTCAAGATCATGTACATGGCCAAGAAGGGTGAGAAAGCTAACAAATAGTAATAGCATATTTTGAAGAAAGCGTCGACTAATAGTCGGCGCTTTTTTTTATATTATGTTGATTTTTTTCATAACTTTGCATGATTTTAAAATGATAACATAATGCGCAAACTTTCAATCATTTTGGCAGTGTTGCTTGCACTTGCAACTGTCGTATCATGCAACTCTCAGGAGAAGGCAGAGCAGAAAGCAAAATATGTTTTCCTTTTCATCGGTGACGGCATGGGAACAGCACATGTAGCAACAGCTGAATCATACCTCTCATACAAGGCTGGGAAGCTCGGTGGAGAGCAGCTTCTTATGACAACATTCCCCTACTACGGATCTGTGACAACACATTCTGCAGATCATAATGTGACTTGTTCTTCAGCAGCCGGAACAGCGATCGCATGCGGCGAGAAGGCAAACAACGGCACTGTGGGAATAAACAAGGACAGCGTCAATGTTGAAAGTGTAGCATACGTACTCCAGAAGGAAGGCTATAAGGTCGGCATCATCTCAACCGTTCCTATCAACCACGCAACTCCGGCAGCCTTCTACGCAAACAATGTAAGCAGAGGAAACGGCTACGAAATCAGCGCAGACATCATCGACAGCGGATTCGAATTCTATGCAGGTGCCGGATTCCTTGAGTTCAAGGGCAAGGACGGCGAAAGCGAGGCAACTGATGCAATCCTCGAGAGAAACGGCTACTCTGTAAGCTATGGTCTCAATGAGTTCCGTGCAGAGTCTATAGACAAGGAGAAGGTGATCTTCTGCCAGGCCAGCAACAAGGAGGAAAGTGCAGACAACTACACAAGCGGAGATAAGGTAGAGGACGACATCACACTCGGCCAGATGCTTGAGCTCGGTATGGAGTTCCTCGGCACTGACGAACCGTTCTTCTTCATGTGCGAAGGCGGTGCAATCGACTGGTCAGCTCATGGCAACCTTACTATGCCGATGATCGAGAATATCCTTGAGTTTGACGACGCCATCAAGATTGCATACAACTTCTACCTTGCACATCCTGAGGAAACCCTCATCGTCGTTACAGCAGACCACGAGACAGGCGGACTCACACTCGGTGCAGGAAACAGCATGATCAACTGGGAGGCTCTCGAGTCAGAGTGGATCGGAAACGGAAAGAAGAGCGTAATGGACAGCGATGAGAACAGAAAGTTCAACAAGAAATGCTCTATCGGCTGGACAACAGGCTCTCACACAGGTGGCGCAGTGCCAATGTTCGCAATCGGTGCAGGCGCAGAGAAATTCAACGGACGCATGGACAACACAGAGATCAAGGGTAAGATCCTTTGTGAGTAATTCGCTGAAACAATAAATGACAAGTTTGTAAAATCATACAATAGATATATCAATGGAAACAGTAATCAGAACCAAAGTCAAGGACCTGCTTAAAAGCGAGGCAGGTAAGGACGTTCTTGCCAAAGGATGGGTAAGAACAAAGAGAGGAAACAAGAATGTGGCATTCATCGCCCTTAATGACGGTTCGACAATCAATAATATTCAGATCGTAGTAGACAAGACTCCAGAGAACGAGGCTGTGCTTGCAAGGGTTACAACCGGAGCATGTATCGCAGTATGGGGAAAGCTCGTAGAGTCTATGGGTGGTGGCCAGGCAACTGAGATCCAGGCTACAGCTATCGAGGTGTATGGAGAGTGCGACCCTGTGCGCTACCCTCTCCAGAAGAAGGACACTTCATTCGAGTTCCTCAGAACCGTTGCACACCTTCGTCCAAGAACAAACACATTCGGAGCTATCTACCGTGTGCGCAACCAGATGGCTTATGCTATCCACAAGTTCTTCCATGAGAAGGGATTTGTATACATGCACACTCCACTCATCACAGCATCTGACTGTGAGGGTGCAGGACAGATGTTCCGTGTGACAACTCTCGATATGGAGAACCTCCCACGCAACAAGAAGGGTGGAGTTGACTACACAAAGGATTTCTTTGGAAAAGAGACAAGCCTTACAGTGTCAGGTCAGCTCGAGGGTGAGCTCGGAGCAATGGCTCTCGGTGAGATCTACACATTCGGTCCTACATTCCGTGCAGAGAACTCAAACACACCTCGTCACCTTGCAGAGTTCTGGATGATCGAGCCTGAGATGGCATTCTACGACATCAACGACAACATGGCTCTCGCTGAGGAGTTCATCAAGTATCTCGTGAATTATGCTCTTGACAACTGCCGTGAGGACATCCAGTTCCTCAACGACAGATACGACAACGAGCTCATCGCTCGTCTTGAGGGCGTTGCTGATACTGAGTTCGTACGCCTTACTTACACTGAGGGTATCAAGATCCTCGAGGCTGCAGGCGTAGAGTGGGAGTATCCTGTAAGTTGGGGTACAGACCTTCAGAGCGAGCACGAGAGATATCTCGTTGAGAAGCACTTCCAGAAGCCGGTTATCCTTACAGACTATCCAAAGGACATCAAGGCATTCTATATGAAGCAGAACGAGGATGGCAAGACAGTACGCGCAATGGACGTGCTCTTCCCTAAGATCGG
>JAFZEP010000058.1 GCA_017560625.1 Bacteroidales bacterium | reverse complement strand
CTCAATGTGACTGAGCCGTTCTCATATAAACTCCTCATCGCCGACAAGGAGACACTTGCTCCTGTGGCATGGGAGGACGGCGAGAACAGATGGCTTGCTGCAGCTCCTGAAGCAGATGAACTCGTGGTTGAGGCAGATCTTACTGTACGTTTCAGCGGCCGCAACTGGAGAGGTGCCGGTACTGCAATCCCTGTGTTCTCTCTCCGCACTGAGGATGACTTCGGAGTGGGTGAGTTCTACGATCTCAAGAAGATGGTAGACTGGGCAGCAGCCACAGGTCAGAGCGTTCTTCAGCTCCTTCCTATCAACGATACTACAATGCTCCACACATGGGAGGATTCGTATCCATATAATCCTAACTCGACATTTGCGCTTCACCCTCAGTTCCTCCATCTTCCTGCAGTGGGAGTCGAAGAGGATGAGGAATATAAGGCTCTTCAGGCAGAACTCAACGCTCTCGAGCAGATCGATTACGAGCGCGTGAACAATGCAAAGCTCGACTATCTCCACAAGGCATTCGCAAAGACTTTCAAGAAGCTTTCATCAACAAAAGTTTACAAAACTTTTGTTGACAAGAATGCCGGATGGCTTCTTCCATATGCTGCCTTCTGTGTGCTTCGTGATGAGTTCAAGACACCTGACTTCTCGCAGTGGCACGGCTATGCAAAATATGATGTGAAGAAGGTTGAGGCATACTGCCAGGAGCATAAGGCAGACGTAGACTTCTGGTGCTTCGTACAGTATCATCTTGATCTTCAGATGACTGAGGTGTGCAAGTATGCACATTCCAAGGGCGTGGTGTTCAAGGGTGACCTCCCTATCGGAATCAGCCGCACCAGCGTGGATGCATGGATTCATCCGGAACTCTTCCATATGGACTCGCAGGCGGGTGCACCACCTGATGCATTCTCTGCTGACGGTCAGAACTGGGGATTCCCGACATACAACTGGGAGAAGATGGCAGAGGATGGGTTCGCATGGTGGAAGGCGCGCTTTGCAAAGATGGCAGAGTACTTCGACGTGTTCCGTATCGACCATATCCTTGGTTTCTTCCGTATCTGGGAGATTCCTATCTGGACAAAGAGCGGTTTGAACGGTTACTTCAATCCTGCACTTCCGTTCCCGGCTAACGAACTTCAGGAGCAGGGCTTTGATGTCCACAATTTCGACCTCTTCATTGAGGATCCTCGCAAGACAGGACATTATCATCTCAAGATCGGAGCAAAGGCTACCAATTCATATGGCTGGCTTGACGCTTACAGACGTGCTGCGTTCGATCGCATTTATGATGATTTCTTCTATCGCCGCAACAATGAGTTCTGGAAGGAACTTGCTATGCAGAAACTTCCTGCGCTTCTTGATTCGACAGGAATGCTTGCATGCGGTGAGGATCTCGGTATGATTCCGGCAACTGTGCCTCAGGTGATGTCTGACCTCAGAATCCTTTCTCTTGAGATCCAGCGAATGCCTAAGTCTGTAGAGGAGACATTCGCTCATCCTGCGAACTATCCTTACCTCTCTGTCTGCACAACTTCTACTCATGACATGAATCCAGTGCGTGCATGGTGGGAAGAGGACAAGCAGGTGACAGACCAGTTCTGGCAGATGATTCTCGGCAACCATGGTGAGGCTCCTTTCTTCTGCGAGCCGTGGATCTGCCGTCAGATTCTTGACCAGCACCTCTGGTCTCCTGCAATGCTCACAATCCTGCCGCTTCAGGATTGGCTCTCGATGGACGGCGCACTCCGTCGCCTCGATCCGCATGCTGAGCGCATCAACGTGCCTGCGAACTCTCGCCACTACTGGCGCTACCGTATGCACCTGACAGTCGAGCAGCTTGCAAATGCAGCAGACTTCAATGCAACACTCACAGACATGATCGCTTCAAGCGGCCGTAAATAATAAAACGAGAAATGGTCCGAAAATCTTCGGACCATTTCTTTTTTTATTTCTCAAGCCACTCGAGGAAATCGTCGACGCGGGAGCGGCTGACTGTCATTTCGAATGATGACTCCGGAGATGCAGTGATGCGCAGTCTTCCGGTCTGCTTGATGATGCTTCTGATGGCTTTCATGGAGATGATGCAACTTCGTGAGATGCGGAAGAAGTTGTCTGGATTCAGATCTTCGTTGATCACGTCAAGTGATGAGTCGATGATGTAGCGCTGCTCGTCAAAGGTCACGAGGTAGTTGTTCTTCTCTTCGGAATAGACATATGCGATCTCAGAAATGTTCAGAGGCACGATGCGGTCGTTGATCCTGATGATGTAGCGCTCTTTGTATTCCTTTTTAGGGGCAGTCTTGTTGTCCATCAGTTTCATCAGGGCCTCAATGTCGATATTGCTGCTGCTCTGACGAACTCTGGCAACTGCACGCTGCAATGCATCCGCATCCACAGGCTTGAGCAGGTAGTCGATGCTGCCGGCTTCGAATGCCTTGAGTGCATAGCTGTCATATGCTGTGGTCATGATGACCTTTGCCTTTATATCTACCTGCCTGAAGATCTCGAAGCAGATGCCGTCGGCGAGTTCTACGTCCATGAAGATGACATCTACGCTGTTTGCCGGATCTTTGAGCCATGCCACTGCGCCGCTTACAGACGAAGCTGTTCCTACGACATCCATGTCGGGATGGTGCTGGGCGAGCAGCCTTGTGAGGCTTCTCTGAGCCATTATTTCGTCTTCAATTATCAGTACTTTCATGATTGTCTATAATAAAGGTAAGGTTACACTATAGTTTTTACCGTCGTTTTCTATTTCAATACTCTTGCCGGAAAGGTCCATATACTGCTGGCGTATGTACTTATGGCCCAGACCGGTAGATTCCACGCGAGTGATTTTCGGAACGATGTTGTTGCTTGCCCTCAGTCTGTCACCGATCACTTCAATGGTGATCTTCAGAGGGTTGGCAGCAGTTACTGCGTTGTGTTTGGTGGCATTTTCAATGAGCAGCTGGACGGCGCACGGAAGCACGTATCTTGACATGTCCTTCTCCGGCACGTTGATCTCAACATCAAACCCTTCAGGAAACCTGAGTCTCAGAAGATCTACATACTGGTTGACGAATGCCATCTCGTCGCGAAGCGGCACGATGTCCTCATCTTCGCTCTTGATCATATATCGGTAGATGCCTGCCAGTTTATGGATATATGTGCTGGCCTGCTCGTTCTTTTCCTCGCAGACCAGACAGTCAAGGATGTTGAGGGAGTTGAACAGGAAGTGCGGATTTACCTGTCCCTTGAGCTTCATGTAGCGGTATTGTGCCATGTTGGCCTTCTCTCTCTCGTGACGCATCTCCGTTTTTGCTGCCACCGCGTAATTGATGATGTATACAAGGCAGTAGACAGTGATCTGTGTGAGCATGCAGACAGGGAACAGGAAGAGGAAATCCTTCATGAATCCGAAGTGCATTCTGAAAGGAAATCCTGATCCGGCAAGAAGTGTTTCAAGCGCTGAGCAGACTATCATGAATCCGCATCCTGCTGCAATTCTTCCTAGCTTGGACCAGTCTTTATATCTGCTTGTCAAGTTTCTGATAAACAGAAGGTTGAGGCAAACCAATACAATGATTCCTACCGAGTTGGAAAGTACTTTTGAAGTCAGCTCGAACACCTTCTCTGCGCTTAGAGACTGTTGCGAATAGATCGATACGATCGCAAATCTGAGGATGAAGATTCCTGCTGCAGCGAACAATGTCCATTTGACTGATGATGAGGTGAGCTTGTTGCCTGACTTTATCTTCGGGAAGAGTTTTGATATGCCGACAACGCACCATCCGAGAATTTCTGTCGTCACCGCTGTCGACACTGCATGCACCGCATATGGTGATCTGATGAACATCTCAAGTATGGAGGCTCCGACTGTTCCGAGGAGGTAACCGAGGATGTTGGATACGATGATGACTGCTGCTGTGAACTCGATATTGAAGTTTTTTCTGAAGCAGACGAGCAGCACCATTGTCATGGTGAGAAAGGTAAGCAGCAGTTCGTCCTCTATGCCTGCAAGTCGGCAGCTCAACGCTACAACTGCATGCAGAAGTGCGAACGAGTGGATGATCCACATGGGCCTGATATTGGAAAAAGAGGGCATCTGTTTACATTTTGATGCCGAAGATAGCAAATTCATCTCAAAAAAACGACAATTCGTCGGATTCTTCTCACAATTCGTCACATGAAATGTTCATCTGTTATATATAATGGTTACATTAGCG